>NZ_JBITCR010000005.1:0-21723 GCF_044453405.1 Nocardioides sp. NPDC051685
CACCGGACGATAAGTGCGAGCCATACCGAAGTATTTCGCAGCACACGCCAACCATCACGGACCCGACTCGGCGATTTTCAAATCGCGACAGCCACGTGGTGCGACGCCCACCACCTCGACCCCTGGGCAGCAGGAGGGAAGACCAACCTCAAGGACGGCGCACTGCTGTGCCTCCATCACCACCGCCTGGCGCACAACCCGGCTTACGTGCATGAGCGGTTGCCGGATGGCACGATCCGATTCGCCCGCAGACCCTGACCCGGCAGGGCGACACGACTATCAATCAGGTCGCGGTTGGCGCCCCCGTCGACGCAGACAGAGCCTGCGAGCTGGGCATGACGCCCAGGGCAGGACTCCCGAGTCAGCGGGGTGTTTCGGCCTGCGCGGCTGTCTGTGTGAATGCCTGGCCGTGCGCCATGTCGTCGAGCACCGCGGACCTCCCATCCGAGTCGCAGATGTCGGCGCGGGTCCTTTCGGCGGCGCCGCTCGCCCCGCCGGCGGGCCCCGTCTGTCCGCGTACTCGCTCTGGCGTGACTCTTGGTGGAACCAGCGAGTCCGCGTCGCGCCCGTGGCGAAAGCGCGGACTTGTCCATATTTCGGCGCAGGTGTGCTCGACCTGGTGACCCCGACGCCCTCGATCTCACTCAGGACCCGCAAGATCACTTCCTGGACGTGGGGCTCATCGGTGGCTGGCGTTGAACCGGGCCTTCTTCTCGCGATTCCCACACGTGTTCATGTCGCACCAACGGCGGGTGCGGCTTCGGCTGGTGTCGAAGAAGGCGGCACGGCACGTCGGCGAAGCGCACAGGGCCAGTCTTCCGTCTCGCTCCCCGGCGATGATCGCGATCGCGTCGGCGGCGATCACGCCGAGGGCGTCCTCGATCGCGGAGGCCGAGCCGAGCTGCCAGCGTCGGTTGCCGTCGGGCGTCAGGATCGCTGAGGCTCGACCGTTGGTGCTGCGGTCGTTGATCACGCGGACCGCGGATCGCGGGAGAGTCTGCTGGAGCGCTGCCGCCGTCGCGGCAGCGTGGATCGCCTCCCGTAGCTCGACGGCAAGGTCGAGATGACCGGATGTGCAGGAGTCGACGTCGAGGTCGTAGACAGCCAGCCAGTCGAGGAGTCGCTGCGGCGTGGGAATGCGCTCCAGCGGCTCGCCGTGACGCTCCGAGAGGGTCCCGGTGAAGCTCGTCGCGAGCACGGTGCCGAGACGGAAGTCGGGGTATCCAGCGGACATGTGAACCAGCATAGGCGGTTGTCGCTGCTGCTGCCGGCGTGCTAGAACCGTCTAAGACGGTTCCGCGAAGCCAGGAGGTCTCATGTCCGATCCGACCAGCGACGTACGAGCATTCGAAGCACACGCGACAGAAGCCGAGCTCGACGACCTACGGGCGCGGCTGGCCGCGGCGAGGCTGCCGGAGGCCGAGACGGTCGATCCCGCCGCGCGCGGGCGGGACCGGTGGGCGCAGGGGGTTCCGCTCGCCGACCTCGTCGATCTCGTGGAGCACTGGCGCACGGCGTACGACTGGCGGTCGTTCGAGGAGCGGCTCGACCGGGCCGGCCAGTTCCGCACGACCATCGACGGACTGGGGATCCACTTCCTGCACCGCCGCTCCAAGCGGGCCGACGCCACGCCGCTGATCCTGACGCACGGGTGGCCCGACAGCGTCGTCCGTTTCGCCGATGTCATCGACGAGCTGGCGAACCCGACGGACCCGGCCGCGCCGGCGTTCCACGTCGTGGTCCCGTCGCTGCCGGGGTTCGGCTACAGCGACCGGCCCTCGACCACCGGGTGGGGGACCGAGAAGACCGCGGCGGCCTGGGTCGAGCTGATGGGACGACTGGGCTACGACGAGTTCCTCGCCCACGGCGGGGACTGGGGCGGCAACATCACCACCGTGCTCGCCGGCAGGTTCCCGGCCCACGTGCTCGGCATCCACACGACGTTCGCGGAAGGTCCTCCTGGACTGTCCATGGACGGGCTGACGCCGCAGGAGCGGAGCTGGGCCGAGGGGACGCGTGACTTCTGGCGCCATCGGGCGGCGTACGCGAAGCAGCAGGCCACCCGGCCGCAGACCATCGGCTACGCGCTGGTCGACTCCCCGGTCGGGCTGCTCGCCTGGCTCCTGGACAAGTTCGCTGAGTGGTCGGACACCGACGACAGCCCGTTCGAGACCATCTCCCGCGACCGCATCCTCGACAACGTCACCCTCTACTGGCTGACCCGTACCGGCGCCTCCGCGGCCCGCATCTACCACGAGAGCCACAACGCGCTCGACTCCGAGCTCCGGGTCGAGGTTCCTTCGGCGGTCACGATCTATCCCGGCGACGTCGAGAAGTATCCGCGGCCGTGGGCCGAGCAGCGCTACCGACGGATCGTCAGGTGGGGTACGCCTGAGCGCGGCGGGCACTTCCCGTCGATGGAGGTGCCGGAGCTCTTCGTCGAGGACCTACGGGCCGGTCTCGCGGCCGTGTTGGCTGCCCGGGGAGACTGAAGGCATGCGACGGATCGGTGTGCTGGGCGGGATGAGCTGGGAGTCGACGGCGGAGTACTACCGCCTGCTGAACGAGATCGCCGCGAAACAGCTCGGTGGGCTGCACTCCGCCGACCTGCTCGTACGCTCGGTGGACTTCGCCGAGATCGAGGAGATGCAGGTGGCCGGCGAGTGGGAGCGAGCCGGGGCGCGGCTCGCCGAGGAGGCAGCCATGCTCAGCGACGCCGGGGCGGAGGTGATCGTGCTGGCCACCAACACGATGCACAAGGTGGCCGGGGCGTTGGAGGAGACGTACGGGGATCGGTTCCTGCACCTGGGCGACACGACCGCGGCAGCGGTGCGCGCGGCCGGGGTCGGACGGGTGGGACTCCTCGGCACCGGGTTCACGATGTCGCAGCCGTTCTACGCCGACCGGCTCCGCGGCCACGGCCTCGAGGTCGCCGTGCCCAGCGACGAGGATCAGCAGACCGTCCACCGGATCATCTACGAGGAGCTGTGTCTGGGCACGTTCCTGGACAGCTCCCGCCAGGCGTACCTCGAGGTCATCGACCGGCTCGTCGCCGCCGGCTGCGAAGGCATCGTCCTCGGGTGCACCGAGATCGAGCTGCTGCTGCCGATGGAGACGTACGCAGGTGTGCCGCTGTTCCCCACGACCCGGCTGCACTGCGAGGCCGCGATCGAGGCGGCCCTCAGCGCTTAGCGGCCCACTCCTCGGCGAGGATCGCGTAGGAGAGGCCGTCGAGCCAGCCGCGGGTGCGGTGCAGGGAGTCCTTGACGGTGTGCGACTCGCGGCGCATCCCGAGGCGCTCCATGAGCCGCCAGGAGGCCTCGTTGTCGGCGAAGCACTCCGCGACGACACGACGCAGACCCAGAGGGCCGAAGCAGGCGTCCAGCACGGCACCGACCGCCTCGGTGGCGTAGCCGTTGCCCTGGTGGGCGGGGGCGATGGTCCAGCCGAGCTCCGCCTGGGTGCCGATGCTCTGCTCGCGCACCTCGGTCTGGGACCACGGATCGGTGATCCGGAGCATGAGGTCGCCGACGACGACGCCGTCGTGCTCGATCACCAGGGCGGGCCCGAGTACGTCGGGGCGCTCGAAGACCTTGCGATAGGTGTCGATGTCCGGGAAGGCGGTCGTCACCCACTCGGCCACCTCGGGAAGACTCCGGAAGGCCCAGGTCGGCTCGATGTCGGCGAGCCCCATCCGGCGGATCACGAGCCGCTCGGTGCGCAGCGGCCATGAGGCCCTCACCAGTGGATCAGGCCGGGTGCCGATCATGTGCCCACCTTCGCATCAACCAGTTCTGGGACGCCACCGAGTTCTCCGGGGCTGACTTCGTCGCGGAGGGAGTCGTGGCGTACGACCAGGGAGGTTACCGCACGGGTGAGGCAGACGTAGAGGCGGCGTAGACCGGTGCTGCGGTCGGGCTCGCCCGCGACGATCGCGGTGGGATCGGAGACGACCACATGGTCGAACTCGAGTCCCTTCGCCAGCGATGCGGGGACCAGGTCGAGATGGGCGTCGAACTCGGTCTCCTCGTCGGCGCTCACCCCGATCTCGGCGAAGGCGAGCCCGGCCTCGGTCAGCTCGGCGCGCGCTGATGCCAACGAGGCGTCGGGGACGATCAGCCCCACCGATCCGGGCCGCTCCAAGGCCGCCTCGAGCGCCTCGACGATCGACGAGGTGGTGAAGGTGAGGTCGCCGCGGGCCCGGCGCACCGCGACCGGCGGCTCCAGGTCGGGGGCGATGTGGGGGAGCAGACGGGCGGCGTACGCGATCACGTCGGCCGGCACCCGGAACCCACGCGTCAGCTGCTCGACGTGACCGTCGGGCTTGCCGAGGTGGGCCAACGCGTCGGTCCAGGACGAGGAGGCCCACGGCGTCGTCGCCTGGGCGAGGTCGCCCAGGATCGTCAGCGACCCCGTCGTCGAGCGGCGACCGAGAGTGCGCAGCATCATCGCGGAGAGGTCCTGGGCCTCGTCGGCGACGATGTGGGCCACCGACGGCGTACGGTCGAGCAGGTCGGCGATCTCGTCGAGGAGCACCAGGTCGGCCAGCGACCAGCGGGCCGTTCCGGCCGAGCGCGGCGGCTTCTCCCACAGCAGCATCTCCTGCTCCGCCTCATCGAGCACGCCGGAGGCCACCTCCGCCAGCCACGCCGCGTCGGTGAACAGCCGGAACAGCACCTTCGCGGGCTTCAGGTCGGGCCACAGCGCGGCGGCGTAGTCCTTGACCGGCTTGGCCCGCGACACCGCGTCGTGGACCCGGTCGTCGGGGGAGTCGCCCGAGCGCTCCATCTGCACCAGCACCCGGTGGGCCAGGGCGCGCGGGAGCAGAGCCCGGCCCGCGGCGTACCTGAGATCGTTGGCGCGCAGCCCTTCGACCGCCTCCCTCGCCTCGTAGGCCGGCACCCGCCAGCGCCGGGAGCCGCGCGGGACCACCAGGGCCTCGGCGGGCTCGCCGACGTGGGACCAGACCGCCCGGCGGAGCACCTGCGCCATGCGTACGTCGCCCTTCAGCGTCGCCACCGTCGCCGGCTCCTCCGCGCGGACGGTGCCGTGGGTGCCCACCAGCTCCGCGATCGTGGCCTGCTTCGCCTCGATCTCGCCCAGCGCGGGAAGCACGTCGCGGATGTAGCGCAGGAACGACGCGTTGGGGCCGACGATCAGGACGCCGCGCCGGGTGAGCTGGTCGCGGTGCGCATAGAGGAGGTACGCCGCCCGGTGCAGCCCCACGGCCGTCTTCCCGGTCCCCGGCGCACCCTGCACGACGATCGTCTGCGACAGGTCCGCGCGGACCAGGACGTCCTGCTCGGGCTGGATGGTGGCCACGATGTCGCGCATCGGCCCCACGCGTGGCCGCTCGATCTCGGCCTCGAGGATCGCCGAGTGCTCCTGTGCGGGCCCGGCGTCGGTCAACGACTCGTCCTCGAAGGCCGTCAGCTCACCGTGGGAGAACCCGTAGCGCCGCCTCCGCGCCAGCCCCATCGGCTCGGCCCGCGACGCCCGGTAGAAGGGGACGCTGACCGGGGCACGCCAGTCGACCACCATCGGGTCGCCGGCGCTGTCGGTGATGTGCCGGCGCCCGACGTGAAAGGTCTCGGCTCCCACGGCCGGGGTGCGGTCGATCCGGCCGAAGAAGAGCGGCACCTCCGGGTCGTCCGCGAGCTGCTCCAGCCGCCGTGCGAGCGTCGCGTCGAGGATCTCGGCGCTGACCCAGTTGCCGGCGTCGGAGGAGTCCAGCGACTCCACCCGCCGGCGCATCCGGGCCAGATCCTGGCGCGATGCGGCCAGATGGGCCCGTTCGTGGTCGAGGTCGTCGGCGGCTGTCCCGTCTGTGGTCCCGGCTTCGGACATGGCGGTCTCTTCGCTCCTTCGACGGCGGCTGGGTGGCTCCACGGACGCGTGGGGCAAAGGACCCAACATAAGTGACCACCGAGCGGGTGCCCAACAGGTTTATCGGCCTCCATTGGCACAGGTGTGCACACTTGGAGCGTGAGCCTGTTAGATCGCTTCCGCCGCCGCCGGACGCGGATGAGCCGTCCCACGGGCGACGCCTACACCGGATCCACGCGGGTGCGTGCCGCGGATGGCGTCGACCAACAGCATCTCGAGCAGTTCGTGAAGACCCGCCGGGGCGTCGAGGGGTTCGTCGAGCCGCGCACCGTCGTCAGCGAGGTGACCCTGCTGCTGGTCGCCCATGACGGCGAGTGGACCCGGCGGCGAGTGCCGTCGGCGCAGTGGGCGCACAAGTTCGCCAACAAGCACCAGGTCCCGTCCTACGATGCCGCGGTGGTCGGTGTGCCGCAGCGGATGCGCGACTTCAACAGGCGCCAGAAGCAGCAGGACCGGTAGGCACCGAGCCGAACTCGCTCGAAACTGTCGGTGCCCGCATCTAGTCTTTGCCGACGTGGGTGAAGACCTGATGATCTCGGCCCGTGGGCTGCGCAAGTCGTTCGGCGACTTCGAGGCGGTGCGCGGCATCGACGTGTCCGTGCGGCCGGGTGTGACCTTCGGTTTCCTGGGGCCCAACGGTGCCGGCAAGTCCTCGACGATGCGGATGATCTGCTGCGTCTCGCCGCCGAGCGAGGGAGAGCTGCGGGTCTTCGGGATGGATCCGGCCAAGGACGGTCCGAAGATCAAGGCGCGGCTCGGGGTCTGCCCGCAGGAGGACACCCTCGACGTCGAGCTCAACGTCTACGACAACCTCTACGTCTACGGCCGCTACTTCGGCCTGCCGCGGGCCGAGGTGAAGGGCCGGATCGAAGAGCTGCTCGACTTCGTCCAGCTCACCGACAAGGCCAAGGCGAAGGTCGATGACCTCTCCGGCGGTATGAAGCGGCGGCTGACCATCGCCCGCAGTCTGATCAACCGGCCCGAGATCCTGGTGCTCGACGAGCCGACCACGGGCCTGGACCCGCAGGCCCGCCACGTCATCTGGGACCGGCTCTTCCGGCTCAAGCAGGCGGGGGTGACCCTGCTGCTGACCACCCATTACATGGACGAGGCCGAGCAGCTGTGCGACGAGCTCGTGGTGATGGACCAGGGCCGCATCGTCGCTCACGGCACGCCGCTGGGGCTGATCCAGCAACACTCCACCCGCGAGGTCGCCGAGCTGCGCTTCGGCGTCGGCGAGCACGAGGCGCTGGCCGCCAAGGTCGAGGATCTCGCCGAGCGGATCGAGGTGCTGCCCGACCGGCTGCTGCTCTACAGCGACGACGGCGAGGCCGTCATCGACGCCGTCCACAGCCGCGACCTGTCGCCGGTGGCCACGCTGGTGCGGCGCTCGTCGCTCGAGGACGTCTTCCTGCACCTGACCGGCCGGACGCTGGTGGACTGATGACCGACTACGCCGACTCGGGCCCGGCCACCCCGCCGACGGCGCCCGCGGGGCTGGTCTCCGGTGCGCTGCGGATGGGCGACTACTGGCTCACCGTCCTGGCGCGCACCTGGAAGGGCGGGGTGATCACGACCTTCGTGACGCCGTTCTTCTACGTCCTGGCGCTGGGGGTGCTGCTGGGCGGATTCGTGAAGGCCGACCCGGCCACCCTGGACGGCGCCGACTCCTATCTGGCCTACGTCGCGCCCGGCATGGTCGCCGCCCACGCGATGACGATCGCCTTCGCCGACCTCACCTATCCGGTGATGGGCATGCTCAAGTGGCAGCGGATCTACTACTCGATGATCGCCTCGCCGCTGGCTCCCTCCCACATCGTGCTGGCCCAGCTCGGCTGGGTGGTGCTGCGGACGATGTTCGCCTGTGGCGTGTTCCTGCTGGTCCTGGCCGCGTTCGGGGTCTTCGAGACCGTCGGGGGCGTGCTGGCGGCGTGGCTGGTGCAGGGGCTGGTGGTGCTGGCCTTCTCGACGCCGGTGCTGCTCTTCTCGCTCTCGATCAAGGGCGAGGAGTCCTTCGCGCTGATCTTCCGGCTCGGGATGATCCCGCTGACGCTGTTCAGCGGCACCTTCTTCCCGATCGGCAACCTCGGTCCCGTGCTCGAGAAGGTGGCGACGGTCTCGCCGTTGTGGCACGGCGTCGACCTCACCCGGATGCTCACCCTCGGGCGGCTCGACTGGGGGATGGTCGCGATCCACGTCGCCTACCTCGTTGTCCTGGCTGCCGTGTGCTGGTGGCTCGCCGTCCGCAAGCTGGCCGAGAGGTTGGTGTCGTAGCGCATGGCGATCTTCAACGCCGCCGTCAGCACCGCGGTCGCCCGCCCGCTCCGAGGAGGCGAAGCGGCCAGGCTGCTGCTGTGGCGCAACATCCTGGTCTACCGGCGGGCCTGGCTGGTCTTCGTCACCGGTTTCCTGGAGCCGGTCTTCTACCTGTTCTCGATCGGCATCGGCGTCGGTGCGATCGTCACCGGGTTCACCTATGCCGGCGAGCCGATCGAATATCGCGACTTCGTCGCCCCCGGGATGATCGCGGCCTCGGCGATGAACGGCTCGCTGCTCGACGCGACCTTCAACTTCTTCTTCAAGCTGAAATACATCAAGCTCTACGACCAGATGCTGGCCACCCCGCTCCGCACGGTCGACATCGCGGTCGGCGAGATCCTCTGGAACCAGATCCGCAGCGGGATCTACGTGGCCGCGTTCCTGCTGATCATGGTCGCGATGGACCTCGTGCACTCCTGGTGGGCGCTCCTGGTCGTGCCCGCGGCGCTGCTCATCGGGTCTGCCTTCGGGGCCGTCGGCATGGCTCTGACGACCTACATGACCTCCTGGCAGGACTTCGAGAAGGTCACCCTCGCGATGATGCCGATGTTCCTGTTCAGTGCCACGTTCTTCCCGGTCACGGCCTACCCGGAGTGGCTGCGCTGGATCGTGGAGGTCACGCCGCTCTACCGCGGTGTGGTGCTGTGCCGCGAGCTGACGCTCGGGGTGCCGTCGTGGGGCTCGCTGGTCTCGGTGGTCTACCTGCTGGCGTTCGGGGCGATCGGGCTCGTCGTGGTGCGGCGCCGGCTCGACTCCCTGCTGCTCACCTGAGCGACTTCGAGGAACCTGAAGCAACTCTCTGGCGGTTGATGTGTGAGCCGGACAAGACTGGTGGTCCGCACCGCTGGGGCATCTCGGCAGTTCGACCAGGAGGAAGAACATGGACCACACCCCGAGCCAGGACGACAACCTCACCCTCACCTTCTACTGCAAGGACCCCGACTCCAACGGTTCACGGGAATGTGAGACGTTCTACGAGACCGACCGCGGGTCCTGGATCGTCCAGGCAAAGGTGCGCGGCCCCGAGGTTCGTGACCAGCTTGTGAGCCTCGCACCAGACGAGACGTTCGGCGAGATGTCGGATCGCACCGTGGACACGTTCGTCAAGAAGTACGCCAAGGAGCGCTATGGAGTTGATCTCGGCTGAACGTCGGGAACAGGCGATATTCGAGCAGCCTGGACTGATAAGGAAGCTGGAACTTCGAGACCACTACGAGATCGACCGGGAACTCTTCGAGGCGTGGCGTACCGGCGACCGCGACACTGTGGAGAAGTCGAGGCAGGATGTCCGCGACGACATGCGAAGCCTGAATGCTGACGGCTTCGAGTATCGCCGCGTCCGCGTCGTGTCGGAGCCCCTGTCGGAATACCAGCGGATGGCGGTCGAGATCGCGAACCCAGAGGAGAAACTTCGGTGGCTGCCCCGTGCGTCCGCGTCCGGGATCACCCTGCCGGCGAACGACTGCCTCATCCGTGACGACGTAGTGGTGTTCAACCTCATCGGTGGGGACAACCAGTCGGTGGGCATGCAGTTGTCGACCGACCCCGCTGTCGTACGCCTCTGCCTGGACGCCTTCGAACAGGCGTGGGCCCTGGGGACACCCAACGGGACGTACGCCCCGTAGACCTGCGATGCCCGACGAGAAACCATCCGAGTCCGCGAAGAAGGCGTTTGGTGCTCGGCTCCGTGGAATCCGGCTCGACGCTGGCTTGACGGGCGTCACGATCGCGGCCGAATGCGGATGGCACAAGTCCAAGGGTGTCGAAGCTCGAGCACGGCACACAGGCCCCGTCCGATGGGGATATTCGGGCGTGGGCCGCCGTCTGTGGTGCCGAGTCGCAGGTGCCCGAGTTGATCGCCTGAACCGCGAGATCGACCAGATGTGGCAGGACTACAAGCAGGTCCACAAGCGTGGGATGAAGAACATCCAACTCGAAGCGATGGATGAGTACGCCAGAACGAAACTGTTCCGGATCTACGAGTCGGTGAACATCCCGGGATGGCTGCAGACGCTGGACTACACCCGTGCACAGTTCACCCTCCACGCCAAGATTCACCGTCTATCGGCCGACGTGGAGGAGGCGGCACAGAACCGCATGGCGCGGAAGAAGTTCCTCGGGACCGGGCGGCCAGCCTTCGTCTTCCTGCTGGAGGAGTACGCGTTGTACAGCAACGTCGGTGGACGCGATGTCATGCACGGTCAACTCGACTACCTGCTCGAAGTCGCGCAGATGCCGTACGTGTCGGTTGGCGTGATCCCGCTGGGCCAGGAACGGACCCTGTTTCCAGGGGAAGCGTTCTATCTGTACGACGAGAACCTGCTGTGGCAGGAGTACTGGTCGGCTTCGTATCAAACCTCCAATCCGGAGAAGATCGCTCACTTCGTGCGCGTATTCGATGCACTCCGGGATCAGGCTGTGTTCGGCGCGGCGGCCCGAGAGGTGATCGACCAGGCTCGACACAGAGTCCGGTGACAATGACGCTCAGGATCGACTTCAAGAAACCTGAAGGAACTTCCTGGTAGCCGGTGAGCGAGCCGGACGAAACTGGCGGAGCCCGGGGCGACCGAAGGGGTTCCGCCGTCAGCGGTCGTCCCGGGATCCAAGACTCGCCAACCACCTGCGACGGAGCACCATGAGTTCCGCAGAGAATCGACGCCCGGGCCGGCCCCGGCACATTCAGTCAGCCGACAGCGCGCTTTCACCCCGTGATCAGATCCTCGATGCCTCTGCACGGCTGTTCGTGCATCAGGGGTTTGCGGCGACGTCGACGCGGGAGGTCGCCGAGAAGGTCGGCATCCGCCAGGCGTCGATCTACTATCACTTCCCCTCCGGCAAGGACGAGATCCTCGGAGAGCTCCTGGAGCGGTCCGTTCGCCCCACGGTCGACAAGGTGGCTCAGATCGAGGGCATGTGCCCGCCGGAGGCGCCCGAGACGGCGTTGTACGTCCTGCTGCTGCTCGATGTCCGAACATTGGCGTCGCTCCCGCACAACACCGGCGTTCTGGCCCGGCTGCCTGAGGTCACCAGGTCGCCCGCGTACGAGCAGTACGACAAGGCCCGTCGAGGGCTTGAAGATGCGTACGCGCGGCTGGGCTGTCAGGTGGTGCGTCCGGGGGTACTCGTTCCCGGGACAGCGGGCGAATGGCTGCTGAACCATGCGGAAAACGTGATCCTGATGCGCACGTCGGGCGACAGGATCAGCAGGGCCGCAGAGGCCGCCATCGCTGCGTCCGGTATCCGGATGTGCGGCGCCGGCCAAGAACAGATCGACCATGCGAGCCACCAGGCTGAGGGAATCCTCGCCAGGCTGTTGGCGTCATCTCACGTCTCAAAGGCAGGATCTCCCTCGTGACCACCCTCGCGGGCCGTCAAGATTGACCCATGACGTACGAAGCGATCGAGCCCGACACCAAGGACTGGACCTGGGTCCTGGACAGGCCCTGCCCGGAGTGCGGTTTCGTCGCCGGCGCGGTGACCGCGGACCAGCTCCCGGAGATCGTGCGGGACAACGCGACGTACTGGGAGATCTACCTCACCGCCGACAACGCGCGCGAGCGGCCCCGGCCCGGGGTGTGGTCGGCGCTGGAGTACGGGGCACACGTACGTGACGTCCACCGCATCTTCGGGCAGCGGCTGCAGCAGATGCTGACCGAGGACGAGCCCAGGTTCGCCAACTGGGACCAGGACGTGGCTGCCCGTGAGGGCGACTACGCCGGCCAGGATCCGGCGGTCGTCGCCGAGGAGCTGATGGACGCCGCCGACGAGATCGCCCGGATCTACGAGAAGGTTCCGCCGGACGCCTGGGGGCGTCGCGGGACCCGGTCCAACGGCGACGTGTTCAGTGTCGAGTCGCTCGGCCGCTACCACCTCCACGACGTCGTCCACCACCTGTGGGACGTACGCTCCGCCGCCAAGCGGGCGACGGTCGCCGCCTACGACGCCAGCGTCGCGACGTACGTCCAGGGCACCTCGTTCTCGGAGGAGACCCGTTCGGTCCTGGACCGGTTCCTGGCAGCGCTCGAGCCCGGCGACCACGTGCTCGAGATCGGCACCGGGCCCGGCCACGACGCCAAGGCCCTGGAGGCCGGGGGAGTGCGGGTGCGCCGCACCGACATCAGCGAGGGGTTCGTGGCCCACCTGCGCAAGCAGGGGTACGCCGCGGCCTGCCTGGACCCGTTGACCGACGACCTCCGCGACCCCGTCCACCCCGACGTCCCCTACGCCGCGGTCTGGGCCTCGGCGACCCTGCTGCACGTGGCCCGCGACGACTTCGGGACCGTGCTCGGCCGGCTCGCCGAGGTCACCCGGCCCGGCGGTGCGCTGCACGTGTCGATGAAGGAGGGCGACGGCGAGGAGTGGACCAACCGCGGCCACGTCGAGGCGCCCCGCCTCTTCGTCTACTGGCGCGAGCCCGCGCTCCGGTCGGCCCTGGACGAGGCCGGCTGGGAGGTGCTCGAGGTCGGTCACGCCGACAGCCGCCTCGGCGACGTCTGGCTCGATGTCCTCGCCCGCCGGCGCGGCTGAGGCTGAGTAGCATTCGGGGCGATGAGACACACGGAGTTCTGGTCCCGGATGGATGAGGCGCTCGGCGCGGGCTACGCGCGAGCGTGGGCACGCCAGTTCGTCATGGGCGATCTGGACGGGCGCACCGCCCAGGAGGCGCTCGACGACGGGGTCCCGCCCAAGGAGGTCTGGGCCGCGGTCTGGAAGGCTCTGGAGCTGCCGGCGCGTGAGCGGTGACGGTGGTCGCACCGGGCTCGGTCGCCGCGGTCCAGAAGCGCACCATCCTCACCCTGGTCGCCACCCAGGCGGTCGGGGCGATGGGGATCACGATCGGCATCGCGACCGCCTCCCTGCTGGCGCGCGACCTGTCCGGCTCGGAGTCGATGGCGGGTCTCTCGCAGACGACCCAGGTGCTGGGCGCCGCCGTGGCTGCGTACGTCCTGGGGCGGGTGATGGACGCGCGCGGCCGCCGCTTCGGGCTGCTGGCCGGCTACGTGCTCGGGGCGACCGGGGGCCTGCTGGCGGTGCTGGCCGGCGTGGTCGGCTCGATGGCGCTGCTGCTGGTCGGCGCGGTGCTGCTCGGTGCGACCACCGCGGCCAACAACGCTGCTCGCTACGCGGCCACCGACCTGGCACCTGCCAGGAGCCGTGCTCGGGCGCTGTCGGTCGTCGTCTGGGCGACCACCTTCGGTGCGGTGATCGGACCCAACCTGACCGGCGTCGCGGAGCTCTTCTCCGACGCCGTCGGGATCCCGGTGCTCACCGGCCCGTTCGCGCTCGGGGCGATGGGGATGCTGGCCGCCGCGCTGGTGGTCGGGGTCTTCCTGCGGCCTGACCCGCTGCTGGTCGCCCGGGAGGGGGCTCCGGTCGTGGAGCGGCCGAACGGCACGAGCTGGCGCCGGGCGCTCGCCGTGATCCGAGCGCGCCCTGCGCTCGCGGCGGCGGTCGCCGGGCAGGCCGCGGCGCACGCCACGATGGTCGCGGTCATGGTGATGACCCCGCTCCACATGGAGCACGGGGGCGCCGGCCTGGAGATCATCGGACTGGTGATCAGCGGGCACGTCCTGGGCATGTTCGCCTTCGCGCCGATCGCCGGCTGGCTCGCCGACCGGGTCGGCCGGGCCGACGTGATGGCGCTCGGCGGCGGGGTGCTCCTGGTGGCCCTGGTGCTGTGCGCCGCGGCGCCGGAGGGCAGCTCGGGCCGGATCTTCGTCGGGCTCTTCCTGCTCGGCCTCGGCTGGTCGCTGGCCACGATCGCCGCGGCGACCTCGGTGGCGGACCACACCCCGCTCGAGGTGCGCGCCGACGTCCAGGGCACCGCCGACCTGATCATGGGCGTCGCGGCTGCCGCCGCGGGAGCGGTGTCGGGCGTCGTCGTCGACCTGGCCGGATATCCGGCGCTCGCGCTCGGCACGATCATGCTGGTCGCGGTGCTGTTCGGCGCTGCGTACGTGGCTCGACGGGCGGCCTGAGCGCGGCCCCGGTACGACGGGACGTTCTTGTCGGTCTACCGGCTGGTAACCGACAAGAACGTCCCGTCGTACCTCGTCACTCAGCCGAGGAGCTTCTCCATCGTGTCGATCTCGGTGGACTGCGACTCGATGATCGTCCCGGCCAGGTCGACGGCCGGCTTGAACCGACCCTCGTCCTGCTCGGTCTCGGACATCTCGACCGCGCCCTTGTGGTGCTCGATCATCATCTCCAGCCACATGTCGCTGAACTCGGCGTCGGAGGCGTTCTCGAGCGTGTCCATGTCCTCGGCGGACATCATCCCCGGCATGTCGTGATCCATGCCCGCCATCGAGTCGGACATGCTGCTGTCCTCGTCACCGTGGCCCTCGTGGCCGCCGTTGACGTGGTCGCGCATCGTCGAGGGCACCTCCTCGCCCCACTCCTGGAGCCAGCCGGACATCGTCTCGATCTCGGGGCTCTGGGCGGCCCGGATCGCGTCGGCCAGCTCCTGGACCTCCGGCTCGAGGTCGCGGTCCATGGTCAGGTCGACCATCGACATCGCCTGGGCGTGGTGCTGGATCATGTCGGTCGCGAAGGCGACGTCGGCCTTGTTGTGCTCGGTCTCCGAGAGCTCCTGAGGCTTGGCGGCCTCCTCGCTGCCACCGCAGGCGGACAGCGTGAGCAGCACGGCCAGGCCGGCCGCCGCCCAGGTCGTGCGGATGAGGGGACGGTGCGTACGCATCTGTTGTTTCTCCTTGTCATGTGCTGTTTTCGGGCAGATCTGACCCAAGGGGTCAGTGCTCCTCAGCACCTGATGACGGAGAACGCCCACTCCGGTGGCGGGCCGGTCGCCGCACGGGCGACGAAAGGCGTGGACCCGGCGGTCGACGGCCGGTTGTGGAGTCGGGCGAACCACCACAGAGGCGTACGCCGCCACAACCCGCTCAGCAGCAGCACGCCCGCTGCGATCAGGAACGCGGCGCACAGCATCATCGTCGTGTGCCCCTCGCCACCCGGGTGTCCGGTGTGGCCGGCTGCTCCGTGACCGGCATGCTCGACCGCGTGCATGTGGTCCACGTGGGCCGCGGGCAGGCTCAGCGCGGCGTGCTCACCGTCGGTGCGGGTGCCGTGCAGACTCAGCGCATGCATGGCCAACAGGGCGGCAACAGTGACGACGACCGCGGTCAGCAGACCAGCGCGCGCGACCACTCGGGTCGTCCGCTTCCGTCGTGCCGCCGTCCACACACAGCACACCTTAGGGAGTCGGTCGCGGTTGGACAAAGCCGGCCCCGAACCGGATATCGCTTGCGACGGCATACCCCCATGGGGTATGAATGACGGGTAGTCGAAACGAACGATCGAGCAAGGGAGCGACATGACGTCGCATGACGAGCACGTGCACGCCGGACACGACCACGCCGCGCATCAGCACTCGATGCACGAGGGTCACCAAGGTCACGGCGACCACTCCGACCACGCCGCGCACGGCGGCGGGGTGAACGCGATGGCGGCCAGCGCCACGCTGCACTGCCTCACCGGGTGCGCGATCGGTGAGATCGCGGGCCTGATGATCGGCACCGCGATCGGGATCGGCACGGGAGGGACGATCGTCTTGGCCGTCGTGCTGGCGTTCGTCTTCGGCTACACCCTCTCGACCCTGCCGCTGCTCAAGTCGGGGCTGGCCGTCGGGGCGGCGCTCAGTGTCGTGCTCGCCGCCGACACCCTCTCGATCGCGACCATGGAGCTGGTCGACAACCTGGTCATGGCGATCATCCCCGGCGCCATGGACGCCGGGCTGGTCAACGTCGTGTTCTGGGTCGGGATGATGATCTCCCTCACGGTCGCCTTCGTCGCCGCGTTCCCGGTCAACCGCTACCTCCTCCAGCGGGGCAAGGGGCACGCGCTGACGCACCAGTACCACGGCGCGGAGGCCGTCCAGGAAGGCGTACGCCGTCTCATCCCGTCCTTCTCCAGCGGCGCCCTCGCGGCGGTGATCATCGCGTTCATGCTCGGTGGTCTGTCGGTCGCGATCGCCGACGAGATGGGTGGCGGAACGGTCACGGTCGAGCACGGCGAGATGCAGGGCGAGATGCAGGGCCACTGAGAGTCCGGCCCGTCCGACACGCCCGAACAAGTGTTCACATCGAACGCTTGTTCGGGCTAGTGTGTGTGCTAGGTGGAGCGTTGGTTCCGTGCTTTGCGAGGGGTCGTGAAACACCGTGCCGGAGGGTCCCGTTCAGAAACTGTCGGTGGTCCCGTCTAGCGTCTGCCTTGATGACGACGAAGACACGTGGACAAGCGGCAGGCAAGGGGAAGAAGTCTGCCCCTCAGGAAGGAAAGAACATGGCGGCAGGTGATCGCGAGAAGGCATTGGACGCCGCTCTCGCCAACATCGAGAGGCAGTTCGGCAAGGGCTCGGTCATGCGACTGGGCGATGAGACCCGGGCTCCGCTGGAAGTGATCCCGACCGGCTCGATCGCGCTCGACGTGGCGCTGGGTCTGGGTGGCCTGCCCCGCGGGCGGGTCGTGGAGATCTACGGTCCGGAGTCCTCGGGTAAGACGACGGTGGCCCTCCACTCGGTCGCCAGCGCGCAGCGCGCCGGTGGCATCGTGGCCTTCATCGACGCCGAGCACGCGCTCGACCCGGAATACGCGAAGAACCTCGGCGTCGACACCGACGCCCTGCTGGTCTCCCAGCCCGACTCGGGTGAGCAGGCCCTGGAGATCGCCGACATGCTGATCCGCTCGGGTGCGCTCGACCTGATCGTCATCGACTCTGTCGCGGCGCTGGTGCCGCGGGCCGAGATCGAGGGCGAGATGGGCGACAGCCATGTCGGTCTGCAGGCTCGACTGATGAGCCAGGCGCTGCGAAAGATGACCGGTGCGCTCAACAACTCCGGCACCACGGCGATCTTCATCAACCAGCTGCGCGAGAAGATCGGCGTGATGTTCGGCTCGCCCGAGACCACGACCGGTGGTCGTGCGCTGAAGTTCTACTCCTCGGTGCGACTCGACGTGCGCCGGATCGAGACGCTCAAGGACGGCACCGACATGGTCGGCAACCGCACCCGCGTCAAGGTCGTGAAGAACAAGGTGGCCCCGCCGTTCAAGCAGGCGGAGTTCGACATCATGTACGGGAAGGGCATCTCCCGCGAGGGCGGCCTGATCGACGTCGGTGTCGAGGCGGGCCTGGTCCGCAAGGCCGGCGCTTGGTACACCTACGAGGGCGACCAGCTCGGTCAGGGCAAGGAGAACTCCCGCAACTTCCTCAAGGACAACCCCGACCTGGCCAACGAGCTGGAGAAGCGGATCCTGGAGAAGCTCGGTGTCGTTCCGTCGGTCGACGCTCCGGCCGACGACGCCGCAGCCGAGCCTGCCGGTGTCGAGGACTTCTAGGTCCGTCTGACCCGTGGCTTCGTCTGAGCGCAACCGTTCGTCCACCCAGGATCCCTGGGTGGACGAACGGCCCGCGCCCGAGTGGCTGGGCGACGTGACCCTCGGCGTCGAGGCCTGGGCAGGAAAGCAGCCCGCGGCGGTCGAGCCTGTCGAGATGACCACCAAGCGGAGACAGCCGAAGAAGCCCAAGAAGCCGCGCCCGGCGGACCCCGCAGACCCCAGGAACGACCCGGAGCCCGACCACGAGGCGATCGCGCGCAAGATCCTCCTCGACGCCCTCACCGGCCAGGCGCGCAGCCGCAAGGAGCTCGCCGACAAGCTGGAGAAGAAGGAGGTCCCGCCGGCCCTGGCGACACGGCTGCTGGACCGCTTCGAAGAGGTCGGCCTGATCGACGACGAGGCCTTCGCCAAGGCCTGGATCGCCAGCCGCCAGCCCGGAAAGGGCCTGGCGCGACGGGCACTGGCCCAAGAGCTGCGCCGCAAGGGCATCGACGACGACGTCGCCCGCGACGCGCTCGACGAGATCGACCCCGACGACGAGCGCGAGGCCGGCCGGCGGATGGTCCGGCGCAAGCTGCGCTCCATGGAGCGCTTCGACGACCAGACCAAGACCCGGCGTCTGGTCGGGATGCTCGCCCGCAAGGGGTACGGCGCCGGTGTGGCCTACAGCATCGTTCGCGAGGAGCTCTCGCTTGCCGATGACGATGACGCCGGTGATGTCGTGTCAGAATCCGATCTGTGAGTGAGCAGCAAGAGCGCGAGATCCTGACCTACGAGCTGTTCGGCACCGCCGTGCGCGACATCGCCCAGAAGGTGGTGGACAGCGGATACGAGCCCGACATCGTGCTCTCCATCGCCCGCGGTGGTCTGGCCCTCGGGATGGGCCTGGGCTACGCCCTCGACGTGAAGAACCTGTCGGCGGTCAACGTCGAGTTCTACACCGGCATCAACGAGCGTCTCGACGTCCCGATCATGCTCCCGCCGACCCCCGCGGCCGTCGACCTCACCGGGATGAAGGTGCTCATCGCCGACGACGTCGCTGACACCGGCAAGACCCTCGAGATCGTCCACGACTTCTGCGAGGGCCACGTCGCCGAGGCCCGCACCGCGGTGATCTTCGAGAAGCCGTGGACGGTGATCAACGCCGACTACGTCTACAAGAAGACCGACCGCTGGATCGACTTCCCCTGGTCCTCCCAGCCGCCGCTGGTCGACCGCCGCGGCGGCCAGGCCCACTGACTCCTCGGAGTTAGCCTGAGGTCATGTTCACGCCGGTCGCCGTCCACACCGGGACACATCGCCTCGGTGGTGTGACGCGTCCGGGGGAGAGCTGGGCATCGGCGGCGACGAGGATCGCCGGGCGCCCTGCGTACGCCGTGGATCTCTCGGGTGAGGTCAAGGAGTTCTCCTCCGACCCGATGCCGGTGGTGGCGCTGCGGCCGATGACCCGCGGCGACCTGCCCCACCTGATCCGCTGGCTCAATGCCGAGCACGTGCACCGGTGGTATGCCGTCGACGGCGAGCCGACGCCCGAGTGGGTGACGGAGAACTATGGGCCCGACATCGACGGCAGGACCCCGGTCACCTTCTGGGTGATCGAGGTCAACGGTCGCTCCGTCGGCTTCTGCCAGGACTACCGGATCAGCGAGCAGCCGGAGTACGCCCTGCTCACCCCCGACCCGGACGCGATCGGCTTCGACTACGCGATCGGGGAGCCGGCCTTCGTCGGCCGCGGGATCGGGCCGCGGATGGCCTGGGTCTGGCTCACCTCGATCCCGCGCCGCTATCCGGGCGCGACGGCCTGCTTCGCCGCTCCCGACCACCGCAACGCCGCCTCGCTGCGGATGCTCGCCAAGGTCGGCTTCGAGCAGGGAACGTGGTTCGACGAGCCGCAACCCGACGGATCGACCACCACGATGGTCGGCTGCACGCTGGATCTGCGTCGAGTTCTCGGCTGAGCCGCCTATCGTCTACCCATGAGCCTTCTCGACGAGCTGCGGCTTCCGGCCGGACCGGTGGACCTGCGGAAGTACGACACCAACTCCGCCCCCGGCGTCGGCGCGGACAAGGAGACCGGCAAGCAGGTGCTCGCCGAGCTCGGCCCGACGCTGGTCGAGCTGCAGACCAAGCTGTTCGCCTCCAAGGAGAGCGACGACCCCAAGCGCGTGCTGCTCGTCCTCCAGGGCATGGACACCTCCGGCAAGGGCGGCGTGCTCAAGCACACCGTCGGGCTGGTCGACCCGGTGGGCGTCAAGATCACCAGCTTCAAGGCGCCGACGGAGGAGGAGCGGGCCCAGGACTTCCTGTGGCGGATCGAGAAGGCGGTGCCTGAGCCCGGCTACCTGGGTGTCTTCGACCGGTCCCACTACGAGGACGTCCTGATCGGGCGCGTCCGCGAGCTCGCGACCCCTGAGGAGATCGAGCGGCGCTACGCCGCGATCAACGACTTCGAGCGACGCCTCGCCGAGGACGGCACCGTCCTCCTCAAGTGCATGCTGCACATCTCCGCCGACGAGCAGAAGAAGCGTCTCCTGGCGCGGCTGGAGGACCCGACGAAGCACTGGAAGTACAGCCCCGGGGACATCGACGAGCGCCAGCTGTGGGACAGCTACCAGGAGGCGTACGAGATTGCGCTGGAGCGCACCAACACCGAGTACGCTCCGTGGTACCTCGTGCCGAGCGACAAGAAGTGGTATCGCAACCTGGCCATCGGCGAGCTGCTCCTGGAGACCCTGGACCGGCTCGACCTCGGCTGGCCCGCGCCCCGCTTCGATGTCGCCGAGGAGAAGAGACGATTGGAAGAGGACACCATCTCGTGAGTCTTGAGACGGTGCGGGTGACTCGGTATGTCACCCCGCTCCGGGAGGGCGGCAGCTTGCCCGGGATCGTGGAGGCCGATGATCTCGGCACCTATGTCTGCAAGTTCCGTGGCGCCGGGCAGGGGCTGCGGGTGCTGGTCGCGGAGGTGATCGTGACCGGTCTGTGCCGGGCGCTCGACATCCCGACGCCGGAGCAGGTCGTGCTCGACCTCGATCCCGAGATCGCCCGCTACGAGGCCGACGAGGAGGTCCAGGACCTCCTCAACGTGAGCGCCGGGCTCAACCTCGGCATCGACTTCCTGGCCGGTGCCTTCGGCTACGACGCCGCCTATCAGCCCGACCCGACGCTGGCCGGGCGGATCCTGTGGCTGGACGCGCTCATCGCCAACGTCGACCGCTCCTGGCGCAACCCCAACATGCTGCTGTGGAACGGTGCGCTCTACGTCATCGACCACGGCGCCTCGCTCTACTTCCACCACGTCTGGCCCGGGGGCGGGGGAGACCCCGCGCGCTACGCGACGCAGCCCTACGACACCTCCGAGCACATCCTGCGGGCCTACGCCACCGAGGCGCTCGCCCAGAACGACGACCTCGCCGCGCGGCTCGACGACGCGGTGCTGGAGAAGGTGCTCGCCGACGTACCTGACGAATGGCTCGAGCCCGTCCCCGGCTACGACACCCCGGAGTCGCTGCGCGAGCGCTACGTCGCGTTCCTGAGGGCACGCCTCGACGGCGGCCGCCCGTGGCTGCCCGCGGCCGAGCCCGCCCGGGAGGCGTGATGGACGCCTACCAGTACGTCGTGCTCCGTTGCGTACCGCGTCCCGAGCGCGAGGAGTTCCTCAACGTCGGCGTCGTCCTCTACTGCCCCGAGCAGAAGTTCCTCGCCGCCAGGTGGGCCCTCGACGAGCAGCGCCTGGCCACCTTCGCCCCGGGTCTCGACCTGTCGCTGGTGCGGGCGGCCCTGGAGTCGGTGGACCTGATCTGCGCCGGCGCCGCCCACGCCGGCTTCGGCGCGGGCATCCGCGCCACCGCGTACGGCATCCGGGCGCTCTCCGACAACGAGTCGGCCCGCTTCGGTCTCCTCAAGGCCCCGAAGAGCACCGTCCTCCAGCCCGGCCCCGTCCACGGCGGCGTGACCACGGACGCCGCCGCCGAGCTCGACCGCATCTTCGCCCACCAGATCACCTGACCGCCGAGGCGTCACCCCGGTCGGCCGAGGCGTCAACGGCGTGGGGGGGGGGGGGGGGGGGGGGGGGGGGGGGGGCCGGCGCCGGGCGGCGGGGGGTGGGGGGGGGGCGCGGGCGCCGCGGCGCCGCCCCGCCCGGCCGCGGCCCGGGGCGGGGGC
>NZ_JBITCR010000005.1:21733-532640 GCF_044453405.1 Nocardioides sp. NPDC051685
TCCCCCCCCCCCCCCCCCCCGCCCCCGGGCCCCCCCCGGGGGGGGGGGGGGGGGGGCGGGGCCGGGGGGGCGGGGCCCCCCCCCCCCCCCCCCCCCCCCGACGGGAGTGACGTCTCGGCAGGTCAGACCGGGACGAGCTCGACGGCACCGACGGCGTAACGGGCCAGGATGGTGCGGGCGACCTCGGGGTGGGCGCCCATGGGGTCGCTGACCGCGACGGCGCCGGCCTCGAGGGCGAGCTCCTTGGCGCGGTCGGGCAGCTGACCGGGAGCCAGGAAGAGCATGCCGACGGCGATGTGGCGGCGGCCCTCGGCGCGGAAGGCACGGACGGCCTCGCCGGTGGCCGGCGGAGCGGCCGAGGCGTACGCAGCCACGACCGGCAGCTTGTGGTGGGCACCCCAGATCCGGGCCAGCCGGGCCACGGACTGGTTGGCCAGCGAGTCCGAGGAGCCGGCGGCGGCCAGGACGAGCGCGTCGAGCTCGCGGACCCGCGCCGCCTTCAGGGACGCCCGCAGGCGCTCGTCGAGCACCTGCAGGAAGACGCTCTCGAGGCCGAGGATCTCGCTGGTGTGGATGCGCAGGCCGGAGTGGCGGGCGGTGGCCTCGGCGATGACCGAGGGTACGTCGACGCGGGCGTGGAACGCCTCGGTCAGCAGGAGCGGCACGACGACGATCTCGTCGTGGCCCGCCTTGACGAGCTTGTCGATGACGGCCTGGAAACGCGGCCGGGAGTGGTCGAGGAAGGCGGCTTCGATGCGGAGGTCGGGGCGCAGGGCGCGTACCTCGGCCACGAGGGCGTTGATGGTCGCGGCGGACTGCGGATCGCGGCTGCCGTGAGCCAGGGCTACCAGAGCGGGAGCTGCCATTGTCTTCATCCTTCGGTGTTGCAGGGAGTCGAGAAAGTCTGTGGAGGGGTCAGGCGTGGATGCCGCACTCGGTCTTGCCGGTGCCGGCCCATCGCCCGCTGCGCGGGTCCTCGCCGGGGGCTACCCGGCGGGTGCACGGCGCGCAGCCGATCGAGGGATACCCGTCGTAGACGAGCGGGTTCACGAGCACTCCGTTGTCCTCGATATATCGCTCGACCTGCTCGTCGGACCATCGGGCCATCGGCGAGACCTTGACCTTCTGGCGTTTGGCGTCCCAGCCGATGACCGGGGCGATGACCCGGTTCTTCGTCTCCGCGCGGCGCAGGCCGGTGGCCCAGGCGTCGTAGGAGGCGAGCGAGTCGGCCAGGGGCTTGACCTTGCGCAGCGCGCAGCACAGGTCCGGGTCGGTCCGGTAGAGGTCCTTGCCGTACTCCGCGTCCTGCTCGGCGACGCTCTGCACAGGCGTGATCGTCAGCAGGTTGACCGGCATCGTCGCCGCGACGGCGTCGCGGGTGCCGATCGTCTCGATGAAGTGGTAGCCGGTGTCGAGGAAGACCACGTCGATCCCGGGCACGACCTTGGAGGCGAGATGCGCGAGGACCGCGTCCCCCATCGAGGACGTGATCGCGAACCGCTCGCCGAAGGTGGCGGCGGCCCACTCGATGATCGTCTCGGCCGGGGCGAGCTCGAGCTCGGCTCCCCAGTGGGAGACGATCTCGCGCAGCTCCTCGGGCGTACGCCCCTCGGTGTCGACCGCGCGGTTGGCCCGGGCGGCTGCTGTGCTGACGCTCATGCGTGCGCCTCCTTCGTGACGTTCCGAGAGATTTCCGGTCGAGCGATCTGGCCCAATGACTTCAGCTGGAAGGCCCGCAGGCAGGCGCGGCACTCCCAGGAACCGTGCGCGGCCTCGTGCGGCCACAGGTCGGTCTCCCCGCAGAACGGGCAGTGGAACGGGGTTCCGGCGCGCTCGCTCATGCAGGCACCTCGCTCAGGGTCTTCTCGCCGCGCAGCAGCACCTCGTCGGCCCGGAGGGTCCAGGCCGAGAACGTCTCGCCCTCGGTCCGGTCGGCCAGGTAGTTGACCACCAGCGCGGAGATGTAGTCGTCGAGCCCGGCCGAGGTGACCTTGTGGGCCCGCAGCTTGCGGCCGAAGTTGGCGGTCAGCCCGGTCGCGCCGCCCAGGTGCACCTGGAAGCCCTCGACCTGGTTGCCCTCGTCGTCCAGGACCAGCTGGCCCTTGAGCCCGATGTCGGCGACCTGGGTCCGGGCGCAGGCGTTGGGGCAGCCGTTGACGTTGACGGTGATCGAGGCGTCGAGCTCGGGGAAGCGCGACTCGAGCGAGGCGATCAGGTCGCGGGCGCGGTCCTTGGTGTCCACGATCGCGAGCTTGCAGAACTCGATGCCGGTGCAGGCCATCGTGTTCTGGCGCCAGTTGGAGGGCCGGGCCGAGAAGCCGATGGCGTCCAGCTCGGTGACCAGGTCCTCGACGACCTCCGGGTCGACGCCGATGAGCACGATCTTCTGGTACGGCGTGAGCCGAGCACCCTCGACGCCGAACTTCTCCAGGACGCCGGCGAGCTCGACCAGGTGGGTGCCGGAGATGCGGCCGGCGATCGGCGCCACCCCGACGTACTTCTTGCCGTCCTTCTGGTCGTGGATGCCGACGTGGTCGCGGTGACCCAGCGGCGACTCGGGGGAGGGGTTGGAGACGAGCTGACGGTCGAGGTACTCGTTCTCGAGGACCTCGCGGAACTTCTCCTTGCCCCAGTCGGCGACCAGGAACTTCAGCCGCGCCCGCGAGCGCAGCCGGCGGTATCCATAGTCGCGGAAGATGCCGGCGACGCCGGCCCACACGTCGGCGACCTCGTCGAGCGGCACCCACACGCCGAGCTTCTCGGCCAGGCGCGGGTTGGTGGACAGACCGCCGCCGACCCAGACGTCGAAGCCGGGTCCGTGCTCGGGGTGGACGGTGCCGACGAACGCGATGTCGTTGATCTCCGGCGCGACGTCGTGGGAGGGGTGGCCGGTCAGCGCGGTCTTGAACTTGCGCGGGAAGTTCGAGAAGGCGGGGTCGCCCAGGTAGCGGGACTCGATCTCGCGCAGCGCCGAGGTGCCGTCGATGATCTCGTCGGCGGCGACACCGGCGACCGGTGAGCCGAGGAACGGACGGGGCGAGTCGCCGCAGGCCTCGGTCGAGTGCAGCCCGACCTCCTCCAGACGGGACCAGATCTCCGGGACGTTCTCGATCTCGATCCAGTGGTACTGGATGTTCTCCCGGTCGGTGATGTCGGCGGTGTCGCGCGCGAAGTCGACGCCGATCTGACCCAGCGTGCGCACCGCGGCGGGGGAGAGGAGCTTGCCGTCGGAGCGGACCCGCATCATGAAGTAGCGGTCGTCGAGCTCCTCTTCCTCGAGGATGGCGGTCTTGCCGCCGTCGATCCCGGGCTTGCGCTGGGTGTAGAGACCGAACCACCGGAAGCGGCCGCGCATGTCGGCCGGGTCGATCGAGTCGAACCCGCGCTTGGAGTAGGTGTAGAGGATCCGGTCGCGAACGTTGAGCGGGTCGTCGTTCTTCTTCGACTCCTCGTTCTTGTTCAGCGGCTCGGTGTAGCCGAGGGCCCACTGACCCTCGCCCTTCTTGGGTCGGGGGATCTCGGTCCGGGTGGCGCGCTTGGCCTGAAACCGGTTGTCGCTCATGTCAGAGAAACCTTTGCGTCGGTCGTGGACGCACGGCGGAGCAGGGACGTGCTCGCGGCGGGCGCCCGGGATGTCTGTCGGGCGGCGGGCCAGCGGCTCGACGCGGTGGGATGCGGAGCGCTGGGCGTCAGTGGCGCCAACAGATCGAGCTGCGGATGCGGCAATAGTCCACGTGGCGTCGAACCACGAGGTGCGCATGTGTTGCAGCAGTGACCATGTCAAGGAGTCTCAGGGAGCGGACGCTCTCCACGCAATCTGGAATCCCGATATATGAGACATCAGTCCGTTATGCGAGACAATCGCGCTCGGTCACGCGGGCGATGTGGCCGAGGTCACCATCTGGTCACATTCTCCCAACCGGGCTGAGCGGTCAGTCATTCCCGCGGGCGGTGATAGAGGACGTACGCAGCGCAACGGGCGACCACGATGCTGCTCTCGTCCGCGCGGCTGACTAGTCTGTGGTCCATGAGCGATCTGTCCGCCTTGACGAGTTCTGCCTACAACCAAGCCCTCGAGGTCATCGCCTCCGTGGAGCCCCGCATCGCCGAGGCGACCAAGCAGGAGCTCGCCGACCAGCGAGCCAGCCTCAAGCTGATCGCGAGCGAGAACTACGCGAGCCCCGCCACGCTGATGACGATGGGCACCTGGTTCTCCGACAAGTACGCCGAGGGCACCGTCGGCCACCGCTTCTACGCCGGCTGCCAGAACGTCGACACGGTCGAGTCGATCGCCGCCGAGCACGCCAAGGACCTCTTCGGCGCCGAGTACGCCTACGTGCAGCCCCACTCGGGCATCGACGCCAACCTGACGGCCTACTGGGCCATCCTCGCCCACCGGGTCGAGGGCCCGTGGCTGGAGAAGATGGCCGTCAAGAACATGAACGAGCTCTCCGAGGCCGACTGGGAGACCCTGCGCGCCGAGCTCGGCAACCAGCGCCTGCTGGGCATGTCGCTCGACGCCGGTGGCCACCTCACCCACGGCTTCCGCCCCAACATCTCGGGCAAGATGTTCCACCAGAACCAGTACGGCACCGACCCGGAGACCGGGCTGCTCGACTACGACTCGCTGCGCGCCAAGGCCAAGGAGTTCCAGCCGCTCATCATCGTGGCCGGCTACTCCGCCTACCCGCGCCGGGTGAACTTCGCCAAGATGCGCGAGATCGCCGACGAGGTCGGCGCCACCCTGATGGTCGACATGGCCCACTTCGCCGGCCTCGTCGCCGGCAAGGTGTTCCAGGGCGAGGAGAACCCGGTCCCCTACGCCCACGTCGTGACGAGCACCTCCCACAAGTCCCTGCGCGGCCCGCGCGGCGGCTTCATCCTGGCCACCGAGGAGTACGCCCCGAGCGTCGACCGCGGCTGCCCGATGGTCCTCGGCGGCCCGCTGAGCCACGTCATGGCCGCCAAGGCCGTCGCCTTCGCCGAGGCGAAGCAGGAGAGCTTCCAGACCTACGCCCAGCAGGTCGCCGACAACGCCAAGTCGCTCGCCGAGGGCTTCCTCAAGCGCGGCGCCAAGCTCGTCACCGGCGGCACCGACAACCACCTCGTCCTGCTGGACGTGACCAGCTTCGGCCTCACCGGCCGCCAGGCCGAGTCGGCGCTGCTCGACTCCGGCGTGGTCACCAACCGCAACTCGGTCCCGGCCGACCCGAACGGCGCCTGGTACACCTCGGGCATCCGCCTCGGCACCCCGGCCCTGACCACCCGCGGCTTCGGTGCCGACGAGTTCGACCGCGTCGCCGAGCTCATCGTCGACGTGCTCGCGAAGACCACCCCCGGCACCACGAAGGCCGGCGGTCCGTCCAAGGCCTCCTACGCCATCGAGGACGGCGTCGCCGACAACACCAAGGCCGCCGCGGCGGAGCTGCTCGCGAAGTTCCCGCTGTATCCCGGTCTCGACCTCGCCTGAGCCCGTGGCTGCTCCGAAGCGACCCAGCTCGATCCCCGGCGTCGGGGCCCCTGAGAAGGTGGTCCCGACGGCGCAGGTGCGTGTCGTCGTCGAGGACGAGTGGCCGGCGCTCAAGAAGGTGCGTCTCGCTGCTCTGCAGGACACCCCGCGCGCGTTCTGGGCGTCCTACGACGAGGTGGTGACCTGGCCCGACGAGCGGTGGCGGCTGTGGGCAGCGTCCGGCGCGGCCTACATCGCCTGGCTCGGCGAGAAGCCCTCCGGGCTCGCCGCCGGGATCATCCATGACGACGAGCACCACCTGATCAACATGTGGCTCGCTCCTGAGGCGCGCGGTCACGGGCTGGCCGAGGGCCTCATCCAGGCCGTCGCCGGCTGGGCGCGTCGTGATGGCGCCTCCGTGCTGACCCTGTGGGTCGTCGACGGCAACGAGTCCGGGCGCCGCCTCTACCAACGCCTCGGCTTCGAGCTCACCGGCGAGACCCAGCCCTTCCCCGAGGGCGACCCGCGCACCGAGTCGAAGATGGCCCTGCGCCTCATCTGATCGCCGTGGCCGACCCGCGCGAGGGCGTGACTCCCGACGGTCTGATCCGCACCGGCGCGCGCCGCGACCGGGTGCCGTCCGTGTTCGAGCCGGTCGTTGCGTACGTCCTCGGGCGGATCCCGCCCGAGGTGTCGGTCCACGTCTACGGCTCGGTCGCCAACGGCACGGCCAGGGTGCCCACTTCCGACGTCGACCTGCTGACGATCGGTCTCCCGGGCGCGGAGGCCTCCGCCCTCGGCGCCGAGGCGTCGGCGGCGTTCGCCGAGGTCTGCCGTGGCGTCGAGATCGCTGCGGCATCCTCGAGCGACTACCTCGGCGAGGGCGACGAGGCGTACGGGAACCGGGTCTTCCTGCGCCACTACTGTGCCCATCTCGCCGGTCCGGATCCGCGTGCCGGCCTGCCGGACTTCGCGGCGGACGCGCGTGCCGCCCGCGGCTTCAACGGCGACATCCAACGCCTCCTGCACAGGTGGCGTGACGCCCTCGGTCGCGGCGACGCGGGCGAGCTGTCGCGTCGGATCGCCCGCAAGTCCCTCCTCGCCGTGGCCGGTCTGGTCAGCGTCCACGACGCCACCTGGACCACCGACCGGGCGGCGGCCGCCGCCCGGTGGAGCGAGATCGAGCCGTCCCTCGCGCCGGATCTGGGGCGGCTCGAGACACTGTGCGACAGCCGCGGGGCCGCCGAGGCGGAGACCGCGAGACTGCTCGAAGAGCACGGCGTGATCGAGCAGATCACCGCCCGCTTCGCCGCCGACATCGGGCTCTGGCCAGACACCTAGAATCGGTCCCGTGACGGACGAGGTCGAGGTCAGTGCCCTGGCGATCAACGTGGCCATCCCGGATGAGCTGCAGTGGACCGACAGCAGGCGGGGGGTGACCTTCCGGCTCACCACCCTCAACGTGCGCCTGCTGCCCGACGGCCGGCTCGCGGCCAAGGCCTACGGCCGACCGGTCGACGGTGGCCGCGGCGCCTACACCTCCTTCGCCGTTCCCGACCGGCCCGAGCTCACCGGGCTGATCAGCGACGCGGCGAAGGTCGCCGCGCAGCGCTGGCAGGCGGCGTACGCTCCGGAGCATCAGGCCCACTGAGGTCGACGCCTACGTGGCGGCGACCCTGGACGGCTGCCGCCACAAACCGCGCGGCTGGTACGTCCACGACCGCCTGGTCGCCCGGCTCGTCGACCCGACGACCCTGCTCGTCCGGGTGCCGATCGAGCGCCGCGAGGAGCTGACCGACCGCTGGCCGGACGCGTTCGGCATCCCGCCGAGGCTGGAGGCGCACCACAAGATCGAGGCCTACCTCGACCGCGCCCCGGCAGAGGCCGTGACGTCAGCGATTCGGCTCGCCTGGAAGTTCCAGCGTGACAGGTGACGCGATCAGCCGAGGAGAGCGTCGACGTCGACCGGGACCTTGACGTCGCCGTAGGTCAGCATCGCTGGCCCGTCCGTGTATCGGCCGGTCTCCACGAAGTAGCCGTCCTCGAGGCGATGGGTGAGGATGACGTGGTCACGAGGGTCGATGATCCAGTACGCCGGAGCACCCCACTGAGCGTAGCGGTTGAGCTTGCCGACGAGGTCGTCGCGACGGTTGCTGGAGAGGATCTCGACGACCAGGTGCGGTGTGCTGGTCAACGTCCGTTCCTCGTCGGTCTGGACATGGACCATGAGGTCGGGGATGAGCTCCTCACGCACGTCGTTCGGCGACCACCCCCATGCTTGGGTCACATCGGTGCCCGGAGCGAGGTGATGGCGGATCAGCGTCTGGAGCTCGAACATGATGCGCTGGTGTTTGCGTCCTGGCGGTGCCATGGTGACGAGAGATCCTCCGTAGTACTCACCCGGGGTGTCCTCGAGGGCGAGATACTCGTCCCACGACATCGGCACGCGGGTGAGGTCGTCAGAATGGCTGACGATGCTCATCACACGCTCCCTTCTGGTGGTGATGTGGATAGGTGGATTCGTCGTCCGTCTCCAGTCTCGCCGATCCACGGGAACAGGTCCAGGACTATGCCGGCTTGCGCCAGACCGAGACATGACTGAGCGAGTCGCTGGTGAACGGTGACCGGTCCCAGCCGCTGTAGCGCACCTCCAGGGTCATTCCGGCCAAGCGCGCCATCAGGTCACACTCCGACGGCCAGATGTAGCGGTGGTTCGACTCGCCGCGCCGGTAGGTGTCGCCGTCCTTGGTGAAGTGATGAGAGGTCAGCAGCTGCGTGGCGATGTCGATGGTGTCCAGACCGACGTGACGGTCCGAGACGTCGAACGTCGCCGCGACCGCGGTGGGCGGGAGGAGGCGCAGCTCCGGCACCCACAGCTCGATGACGAACCGCCCGCCCGGGGCCAGATGACGAGCGGCGTTGGCGAAGCAGGCGACCTGTTCGTCCTGGGTCAGCAGGTTGGAGACCGTGTTGTAGACCAGATAGACCAACGAGTACGTCCCCACCCCCGGCGCCTCGGCGGAGGCCATGTCGCCGACCACCACCGGGATCTCCTCCGCGGTGACCTTGCGCCGCAGGACGTCGACCATCGGCTGGGAGAGCTCGATGCCGCTGATCGGCACCCCCTGCTCCCACAGCGGTACGCCGATCCGACCCGTCCCGATGGCGAGCTCTAGCGCCGGGCCGCCGTCGGCGACCTCGGCGAGGAAGCGGGCCACCGGCCCGGTCACCTCGGGCGAGTTGACCCAGTCGTCCGGGTCGTCGTAGCGCTCGGCCGTCTCCCGGGTCCACAGATCGCTGCTCGTCATGGGTATCGACTCTGCCCGGCGTCGGACCCTACGCGCGAACCATTTAGCGGGCATGCCGCCCGCCGATCGACGGATGCGGGCGTGGGACGCTGGCCGGGAATCCGGGGAGGCGGGATAGTGACCTACATCACTCTCCCATGTCTCGAGGAGCCCGAAGATGGCAGAAACAGCCGCCAGCCCCGCACCACCACCGAAGAAGGACCGGACCCACTACCTCTACCTCGCGGTGATCGCCGCGGTGGTCCTCGGCATCCTCGTCGGTCTGATCGCCCCGTCGTTCGCGGTCGAGCTGAAGCCGATCGGGACCGCGTTCGTGAACCTGATCAAGATGATGATCCAGCCGATCATCTTCTGCACCCTGGTCATCGGCGTCGGCTCGGTCGCGAACGCGGCCAAGGTCGGCAAGGTGGGTGGCCTGGCGCTGGTCTACTTCATCGTGATGTCGACCGTCGCACTGGCGATCGGTGTGATCGTCGGCAACATCATCGACCCGGGCACGGGTCTCCACCTCGACTCGGCCGCCTCCTCGGCGGGTCAGGACGCCGCCGCCGAGGGGCACGCGAGCACGACCGACTTCCTGCTCGGCATCATCCCGACCTCGCTCTTCTCGGCACTGACCTCCGGCGTGGTGCTGCAGACGCTCCTGGTCGCCCTACTGGTCGGGTTCGCGCTGCAGCGGATGGGGGAGTCGGGCAAACCGATCCTCAACGTGATCGTCTGGATGCAGAAGCTGGTCTTCCGGGTGCTGGCGATGATCATGTGGGCCGCCCCGGTCGGTGCCTTCGGTGCCATCGCAGCCGTGGTGGGGGAGACCGGTGTCGATGCGCTGAAGAGCCTGGCGGTGATCATGGTCGCCTTCTACATCACCTGCGCGATCTTCGTTTTCGTGATCCTGGGCGTGATGCTGAAGCTGGCCACGGGCGTCAACCTGTTCAAGCTGCTGCGCTATCTGGCGCGCGAGTTCCTGCTCATCCTCTCCACGTCCTCGAGCGAGTCGGCGCTGCCGCGCCTGATCGCCAAGATGGAGCACGCCGGCGTGGAGCAGGCGACGGTCGGCGTGGTCGTCCCGACCGGCTACTCGTTCAACCTGGACGGGACCGCGATCTACCTGACGATGGCCTCGATCTTCATCGCCGACGCGATGGGTGACCCGCTGAGCATCGGCGAGCAGATCAGCCTGCTGCTGTTCATGATGATCGCCTCCAAGGGTGCCGCGGGGGTCACCGGCGCCGGTCTCGCCACGCTGGCCGGTGGGCTCCAGTCCCACCGTCCGGAGCTGGTCGACGGGGTCGGTCTGATCGTCGGGATCGACCGGTTCATGTCCGAGGCCCGTGCGCTGACCAACTTCGCCGGCAACTCGGTCGCCACGGTGCTGGTGGGCCACTGGACCAAGACCATCGACCGCGACCAGCTCGACCGTGTCCTGGCTGGTCAGGACCCGTTCGACGAGACCCGCATGATCGACGACCACGCCGCCTCGCCGCCTCCGGCGGAAGGCGAGAAGACTCCGGTCTAGACCCAGTAGTAGCCGACCTCGGGCCGGCCGCCGCTGGGACCGTACCGGACCCCGCGCGCGGCCTGGCCCGTGTCGGCGAGATGCTCGAGATAGCGGCGCGCGGTCACCCGCGACGCACCGACGGCCGCGGCGACCTCGCTCGCCGACAGGTCGCCCTCGGCCTCGCGCAGCACGGCCGTCACGGCCCGCAGCGTCTCCGCGCTCATCCCCTTCGGCAGCGGCGTGCGCCCGGTGGGCCGCAGCGACCCCAGGAGCTGGTCGACCTCGTCCTGGACGACCTCCTCGGGGGCCGCGTCGAGCCGGGACCGGTAGTCGGCGTACTGCTCGAGCTTGGCGCGGAACGTCGCGAACGTGAACGGCTTGAGTAGGTAGAGCACGACCCCCTGCACGACGGCCTGCCGCACCACCTTCGTGTCCCGCGCCGCCGTCACCGCGATCACGTCGCACAGGTGCCCGGCGGAACGCAGCCTGCTGAGCAGCCCGAGCCCGTGCCCGTCGGGCAGGTTCATGTCGAGCAGGATCAGGTCGACCGGAGCACCGGCGTCGCGGGCGGCGTCGAGCGCCCGGACCGCCTCCCGCGCCGACCGCGCGATCCCGGCGAGCTCGAAGCCCGAGACCCGCCCGACGTACGCCGCATGGGCCTCGGCAGCGAGCGCCTCGTCCTCCACGACCAGCACCCGCACACTCATGCCGCCGCCTCCGTAGCGCAAGCGCCAGGATACGGAAGCGGCGGCCTGAGGCTTGTGGTCGCTCGCTGGCGCTCGCTCATGCCATCCCCTCCGTCGCCAAGGTGACCGTGAACTCGGCACCGCCGAGGTGCGAACGGCCGACGACGACCGCCCCGCCGTGACGTCGCGCGACCTGCCCGACCAGGGCGAGGCCCAGGCCACGCCCCGTGCCGGGCTCGGCCTTCGTCGTCCAGCCGCGGTCGAGGACGCGCGCCGAGGCGGCGTCGTCGAGACCGGGGCCACTGTCGCCCACGCGGATCGTCAGGGCGACCGGGTCACCGGTGAGGTGGACCTCGACCTGTCGGGACTCGAGGCCGGAGACGGCGTCGAAGGCGTTGTCGACCAGGTTGCCCAGCACCGTCACCAGGTCGCGGGGCGGGATGCCCGTGCCCGGCGGCAGCTCGCCGACGATACGGAGCTCGACGCCCTGCTCGGCCGCCTCGGCCGACTTGCCGAGCAGGAGCGCGGCGACGACGGGGTCCTCGACCGCGCCGACGACCTGGTCGGTGAGGAGCTGGGCGACCTGCAGCTCCTCGGTCGCGAACTCCACCGCCTCCGACGATCGGCCCATCTCGATGAGCGACACCACCGTGTGCAGCCGGTTGGCCGCCTCGTGGTTCTGCGACCGGAGCGACTCGGTGAGGCGGCGTACGACCTCGAGCTCACCGGTCACCGAGCGCAGCTCGGTGTGGTCGCGCAGGGTCACCACGGCGCCGACCTCGCGGCCGTCCCACAGGGCCGGTGCCGAGGAGACCACGAGGATCCGCTCGCCGGCGAGGTAGAGGTCGTCGGACTCGGCGGTGCGGCCACGGGCGGCGGCGACCAGCCCGGGCGCCAGGTCGAGGTCCTCGATCCGGGTGCCGACCACGTCGCCGGGCAGCGCCAGCAGCCGGAGCGCCTCGTCGTTGACCAGCTGCACGCGTCCCTCGCCGTCGAGCAGCAGCAGGCCTTCGCGGACCGAGTGGAGGACGGCGGAGTAGTACTCGTACATCCGGGCCAGCTCGCGCTCGCCCAGGCCATGGGTGAGCCGGTGCAGCCGCCGGCTCAGCAGCCAGGCGCCGGTCAGGCCGGCGATCAGCACCAGCCCTCCGCACAGCACCACGATCGTGACGTCGCGCTTGAGCCCACGGTTGATGTCGCTGACCGTGATCCCGACCGAGACCAGTGCGACGACCTCGTCGCCGTCCTCGACCGGCACCACGGCGCGGACCGACGGGCCGAGCGTGCCGGTGTACTGCTGGGTGAAGGCCTCGCCCTCGGGGGCGCCGCCGAGGTCACCGACGAACTTCTTGCCGATCTGGCTCGGGTCGGTGTGCGTGTAGCGGGTGCGGTCCAGCCCCATCACCACGACGAAGTCGGTGTCGGTGTCGCGTCGGACCTCCGTGGTCCAGGGCTGAAGGGTCGTCGTCGGGTCGTCGCCGCGCAGCGCCGCGCGGACGCTGGGCGAGTCCGCGACGGTCTGGGCGACGGCCACCGCGCGTTGGGTGGCCCGGCTGTAGGAGTCGCGTCGGGCGTCGTAGGACGCCATCAGGATCCCGGTCAGGACGAGCAACAGCACCGTGCCGAACTGGAGGAGCAGGACCTGCTGTGCCACCGGGCGATCGCGCAGAGTGCGGGGGCGGAGCAGGCGGAGACGGGACACCCCCTCATTCTGGCTCACCCAGCCGACGTGGCTGTGACGGCGGCCACGAACACAACGAACACAACAGTGACGGTCGTCACGTTCTCCCGGAGAGTTGCCCGAGTTGCCCCGGAGGGCAGGACACACCGGACCAGGAGGAACGATGAGTACGACCACCACTGAGACAAGACCCAAGAAGGACCGCACACACTATCTCTACATCGCGGTGATCGCCGCGGTGCTGCTCGGCATCCTGGTCGGGTTGGCCGCCCCGTCGTTCGCGGTGGAGCTGAAGCCGATCGGGACCGCGTTCGTGAACCTGATCAAGATGATGATCCAGCCGATCATCTTCTGCACCCTGGTCATCGGCGTCGGCTCGGTCGCGAACGCGGCCAAGGTCGGCAAGGTCGGCGGCCTGGCGCTGATCTACTTCATCGTGATGTCCACGGTCGCTCTCGCGATCGGCGTGATCGTCGGCAACATCATCGACCCGGGCACTGGTCTCCAGCTCAGCTCGGACGCGTCCCAGGCCGGTCAGGACGCCGCCGCCGGCGGTCACGCGAGCACGACCGACTTCCTGCTCAGCATCATCCCGACCTCGCTCTTCTCCTCGCTGACCTCCGGCATCGTGCTGCAGACGCTGCTCGTCGCCCTGCTGGTCGGGTTCGCGCTGCAGCGGATGGGGGAGTCGGGCAAGCCGATCCTCAACGCCATCACCTGGATCCAGAAGCTCATCTTCCGCGTGCTCGCGATGATCATGTGGGCCGCCCCGGTCGGCGCCTTCGGCGCCATCGCCGGCGTGGTGGGCGAGACCGGTGTCGACGCGCTGAAGAGCCTCGCGGTGATCATGATCGCCTTCTACATCACCTGCGCGATCTTCGTCTTCGTGATCCTGGGCGTGATCCTCAAGCTGGCCACCGGGGTCAACCTGTTCAAGCTGCTCAAGTACCTCGGCCGCGAGTTCCTGCTCATCCTCTCCACCAGCTCCTCGGAGTCCGCACTCCCGCGCCTGATCGCCAAGATGGAGCACGCCGGTGTCGAGAAGGCGACCGTCGGCGTGGTCGTGCCCACGGGCTACTCGTTCAACCTCGACGGCACTGCCATCTACCTGACCATGGCCTCGATCTTCATCGCCGACGCGATGGGTGACCCGCTGAGCATCGCCGAGCAGATCGGTCTGCTGCTGTTCATGATGGTCGCGTCCAAGGGTGCTGCCGGCGTGACCGGCGCCGGCCTGGCGACCCTGGCCGGTGGGCTCCAGTCCCACCGTCCGGAGCTGGTCGACGGTGTCGGTCTGATCGTCGGGATCGACCGGTTCATGTCCGAGGCCCGTGCGCTGACCAACTTCGCCGGCAACTCGGTCGCGACCGTCCTGGTCGGCCACTGGACCAAGACCATCGACCACCGCCAGCTCGACCGTGTCCTGGCTGGTCAGGACCCGTTCGACGAGGCCACCATGGTCGACGACCACGCCGCCACGCCGTCCGCGGCTGAGGGCGAGAAGGCCCTCGTCTAGAACCGACGACACCAGGCCGTACGCAGCGCACCGAGGTGCTGCGTACGGCCTGTTCCGTCATCGGTTGCGGTAGAGGATCCGCGCCAGCTCGAACGGCGCGACGCGCCACGACCCGATCGGCTCGTCGTCGAGCCCGATCCGGCCGAGCGCGGCGACGATCCACGAGAAGGCGAAGCAGCCGAGACCGGCGACCGCCCAGATCCCGACCATGCGCCAGGAGACGTCACCGCCGAAGGTCCGGAAGACGCCGACGACGGCGGCGACGAGGGCGATCGCTCCGATCAGCCAGAAGAGGATCGAGCAGATGGCAGCGGCCAACCGGCCGGCCATGGCCAGCGGGTCGCGAGGAGGTTGCGGATAGTTCATTTGGGCGCTGATTCTGGCCTACCTCGGCTGCCCGGAGCCACTCCGCGCTGGCGGGTCTCCACGGTGCCTGAGCGTCTGACAGGTATGGTCCTGCGCGTTCTCGGCTGAATGTTCGACAATTTGTCCGGGACATTGATCGACCCTGAGGACTAATGTTAGGGAGATCACATAACGAGGCGCTGCCTCGTGGACCCGACGCGGCCTGCGTGGCACGACTCCGCGGATCAAACGACGATGGAGGGTGCAATTCCAATGCACGTGCGCAAGTGGCAAATCGGAGCAGTAGCCGCAGGTCTGCTCGCCGTGACCGGGTGTGGTGTTCCCGGCGGCGGAGGCGACGAGGACGCGGGGAAGACTGAGAAGGGCGACGGCAGCCTGCAGATCCTTGGCGCGATCCCTGAGGGTGAGGCGGTCGGTCTGAACGCGGCCCTCAAGACGTTCACCGACGAGACCGGGATCAAGGTGACTTACACGCCGTCGACGGACTTCACCACCGAGATCCGCACCAAGGTCAAGGGCGGCGACGCGCCCGACATCGCGCTCTTCCCACAGCCCGGTCTGGTCGGCGACCTGACCGAGTCGGGTGACACGCTTCCGCTCGACGACCTCATCGACGTCGGCGACCTGGACGACACGATGATCCCGGGTCTGATGGACTCGGTCGAGATCGACGACAAGACCTACGGCGTCCCGATCCGGGTCTCGATGAAGTCCCTGGTCTGGACCCCGAAGAACTTCGAGCAGTCCGGCTACAAGACGCCCACGACCTGGGGCGAGCTGATGGACCTCCAGGACCAGATCATCGCCAAGGGCCAGACCCCGTGGTGCCTCGGCGCCGAGGCAGGTGCCGACACCGGCTGGGTGTTCACCGACTGGGTCGAGGAGATCATCCTGCGCCAGGAGGGTCCGGAGTTCTACGACAAGTGGACCTCCCACGAGGTGCCCTTCAACGACCCGGCGGTCGTCAAGGCGATCGAGACCATGGGCGACATCATCAACAAGCCGAAGAACGTACGCGGCGGGGCCGACGGCACCCTGAGCGAGCCCTTCGGTGACTCGCCGCTGCCGCTGTTCAGCAACCCGCCGGGCTGCGAGATGCACCGCCAGGCGAACTTCATCACCACGTTCTTCCCGAAGAACGTCCAGAAGGACCTGGCCGCCAACGTCAACGTCTTCGCGCTCCCGGGCGACATGGAGGGCGGCTACGAGGGCACGCCGGTGCTCGGTGCCGGTGACATGGCGACAGCCTTCACCAACGACACCGACGTGGTGAAGCTGATGGAGTTCTTCGCCAAGCCCGACTTCGGTGCCGAGTGGGCCCAGTCCGGTGGCTGGCTCTCGCCGAGCGTCGAGTTCGACAACTCCAACTACTCCGACCCGATGACCGGAGAGATCGCGACCCTGCTGCAGGACGCGGACACCTTCCGCTTCGACGGTTCGGACCTGATGCCCGCGCAGGTCGGTGCCGGCACCTTCTGGAGCGAGATGAACGCCTACGTCGGGGGTGAGAAGAGCGCTCAGGAAGCTGCCGACGCGATCGAAAAGAGCTGGCGAGGATGAGCGATGATCCGTTCCTGAAGATCGTCAACGGCCTGGTCGCGATCGTCCTGGGGGTCGGCGGCACCGCCGCGCTCTACTGGGTGCTGAACTTCCTGGTGGGGCTTCTCCCCGGCAAGTGGGACAGGCGGATCAAGCCGTACATCTTCATCGGCCCGGCCATCTTGGTGGTCGCCGTCTTCCTGATCTACCCGGCCGTGCTGACGGTGATCTACAGCTTTGCCGATGCCAACAGCATCAACTGGGTGGGTTTCGAGAACTACACGTCCCTGTTCCAGGACGAAGAGTTCCTCGGCACGTTGTTGAACAACCTGCTCTGGATCCTCATCGTCCCGGCCGGGAGCGTCATCGTCGGGCTGCTCGTGGCGGTGCTGGCCGACCGGCTCAAGGCGCTGCCGGAGCGGATCGCGAAGTCGGTGATCTTCATGCCGATGGCGATCAGCTTCGTCGGGGCGAGCACGATCTGGGGCTTCGTCTACGCGACCAGGTTCGCGCAGGGGGACAAGCAGATCGGGCTCCTCTCGGCCATCTCGACCAGTCTGGGTTTCGAGCCGGTCGCCTGGCTCCGCATCCAGACCGGCAACCTCAACGACCTGCTGCTGATCATCATCATGGTGTGGCTGCAGGCCGGGTTCGCGATGGTGCTGCTCTCCTCGGCGATCAAGGGCGTCCCCGACGACACCGTCGAGGCGGCCCGCATCGACGGGGCCAGCGAGGTCCAGATCTTCTTCAAGGTCGTCGTGCCGCAGATCTGGCCGACGGTGATCGTGGTCTTCGTGACCATCCTCATCCTGGTCCTGAAGGTCTTCGACATCGTCTACGTGATGACAGGTGGCCGGTCCGGCACCTCGGTGCTGGCCAACACCTTCTTCGTGGAGCTCTTCGAGTTCGGTGACGCCGGCCGGGCAGCGGCGGTCGTGGTGGTCCTGATGATCGCGGTGATCCCGGTGATGATCTACCAGATGCGCCAGTTCAAGAAGCAGGAGGCACGCTGATGAGGCAGTTCACCCTGGGCAGCCTCGCTGTCCGCGTCGCCATCACGCTGCTGTGCGTCCTCTGGTTCATCCCGACCCTCGGGCTGCTGGTCTCCTCGTTCCGCGACGAGGCCGACGTCAAGACGTCGGGCTGGTGGACGGTCATCACCGACCCGTTCTCCCAATGGACCTTCGACAGCTACAGACAGGTCCTCGAGAGCGGGATGGCGAACGCCTTCGTGAACTCGATCGTCGTCTCCGTCCCCGCGACGGTGCTGCCGATCATGATCGCCGCGTTCGCTGCGTACGCGTTCACGTTCATGCGGTTCCCGGGACGCAACGTGCTGTTCATGCTGATCGTGGGGCTGTTGGTGATCCCGCTGCAGGTGGCGTTCGTGCCGCTGCTCAACCTGTTCACCGACTACGAGCTCAACGGCACCTTCCTCGCGGTGTGGCTCGCCCACACCGGGTTCGGGATGCCGCTAGCGGTCTACATCCTGCGCAACTACATGTCGAGCCTGCCGCACGAGATCATCGAGTCGGCCGAGATCGACGGCGCGTCCCACTTCCAGACCTTCTGGAGGCTGATCGTGCCGATGTCGGTGCCCGCACTGGCCGCGTTCGGGATCTTCCAGTTCCTCTGGGTCTGGAACGACCTCCTCGTCGCGCTCATCTTCCTCGGGGCCGGTGACAACGAGGTCGTCACGATCACGTTGCGCGACCTGATCGGTGACAAGGGTCAGGAGTGGCACCTGCTCACCGCCGGTGCGTTCATCACCATGACGGTGCCGCTGCTCGTGTTCTTCTCGTTGCAGCGTTACTTCGTCCGTGGGCTCACAGCCGGGTCCGTCAAGGGCTGAGATCCCCCGTACGCGGCGGGTGCCATGCCTTCGGGCATGGTGCCCGCCGCGTCGTATGAGGGTCGACGGAGGCTGGGCTATAAGGTCGGGACGTGACCGAGACAAGCGCGTACGCCCCGAGGTGGGCCGGGGTCGAGCAGGTCGCTCTTCCCGAGACGGTGCGGTCGCCGTGGTGGCAGCTCGGGCGCCGGTTGCTGGCCGCCCTGGGGATCCTGGTCGGCACGGTGCTCCTGGTCTATCTCGACCGCGACGCCTACGCCGACAACAACGATCCCACGGGCCAGATCAGCCTGATGGACGCGCTCTACTACACGACGGTCACGCTGAGCACGACCGGCTACGGCGACATCGCGCCGGTCGCCGACCATGCGCGGATGATCAACGCGTTCATCATCACGCCGGCCCGCATCGCGTTCCTGGTCCTGCTGATCGGCACCACTCTCGAGGTCCTCACCAGGCAGGGCCGTGACCTCATCCGAGTCGCTCGCTGGAGGAAGAAGATGTCCCAGCACATCGTCGTCGTGGGCTACGGCACCAAGGGGCGCAGCGCCGTGGAGACGCTGCTCAGCAACGGTGCCGACCCCGAGGAGTTCGTCGTCGTCGACCCGGACCCGGTGGCGCGCTCCGACGCCCACTCCGACGGGATCGCGGTGGTCACCGGCGACGCGACCCGGCGCGAGGTGCTGATGCGGGCGGGCGTCAAGGACGCCGAGCAGGTCATCATCACCACCAACCGTGACGACTCCAACGTGCTCACGATCCTGACGGTGCGCCAGATCAACCCCGAGGCGTGGATCGTCGCAGCGGCACGGGAGCGCGAGAACGCACCGCTGATGAAGCAGTCCGGCGCCAACTCGGTGATCACCTCCGCCGACGCGGTCGGGCGGCTGATGGGCCTGTCCACCATCTCGCCGACCCTGGGCTCGGTCATGGAGGACCTGCTCAACTCCGGCATCGGGCTCGAGGTCGCCGAGCGTGACCTCCTGGTCAACGAGGTCGGGAAGCAGCCGCAGCAGCTGGCCGACCAGGTGATCGCGGTCGTACGCGACGAGAAGGTGTTCCGCTACTTCGACCCGGTCGTCGGAACCCTGTCGCGCGGGGACCGGCTGGTCGTCGTGCGGGCCGCGAAGGAGTTGCCTTGGGCGCCACGTCCGGGGACGCACGGCGAGGACACAGCCGAGGCGTAGAGCCCGCCAAAAGACCCGTCAAAACAAAGAAGTCAGCCGCTGGCGTCTCGGGTCACCAGCGGCTGACATGGAAAACATTAGCCGACGATCCGGCGTGCTTCAAAGAGTCGTTCTGCACTTCTATGAAGATGACCCGGATGGGCTATGCCGGATAGTCCGAGGCGGTGGCGCGTGGCGGTTTCGGCGGTGGGTGTCGCGCCTGGGATGATGGAGGCATGACCGAGGCGCCCCACAGCCCCGGGTCTGCCGATGAGCAGCCGGGCCTGTCCGAGAACGAGAAGCGACTGCTCGACTTCGAGCGCTCCTGGTGGTCGGCCGGCACGGGTCGCGACGAGGCGGTCCGGGAGCAGCTGGGGATGAGCGCTGCCGACTACCACCGTGCCGTCAACGATCTGATCGACAAGCCCGAGGCGCTCGCCTACGACGGCGTCCTGGTGCGCCGGCTGCGGCGACAGCGCGACGCACGGCGTACGCAGCGCTCGAAGAACCCGCGCTCCTAGCCCGTTCGGGTAGGCCGAGTAGCCCGATCGAATCATCTGCAATCTTCTGCATTGCAAGTGCTTGCACGTTCTTGGTGTCGTCGGCTAGTGTTCATCTTGTCAGCCGCTGGTGACCCGAGACGCCAGCGGCTGACTTCTATTTCGGGTCACATCTCGGCCCGCCGTGGCAGGCGAACGCCTCCGGCCTCTCGTGCGAAAACTGACGCATCCGATATGTACCCATGGGTATCCATATGTTGTCGTAAATGCGACTCGATGCACTGCATGGTTATGAAGCATTAACCTGATTGACCGGCTCCGCGCCCGATCGCCACTGTCCCATGAGTCAACATCGGCTGCTCCGCTTCGGCGGGGCCGGCTCAAGGAGAGTCTGCGTGAACAACAGACGCGTAGCGCAGGGCCTGACCATGGCCCTCATCGCGGCGGCGGCCGCCATCAGCATGCCCACAGGCGTGCAGGCGGCCACCGACCCCAAGCCCGGCAAGGGCACCGTGACCTCGCAGGAGACCGACGGCGGCCGCACGGTCGTCAGCGGCAAGCAGGCCAGGAGCAAGGCGGAGAGGTCGGCCGCGGCCTTCGTCGCCGCCGACCCGGCGGCGCTGAAGCTCGGCGCCAAGGACGAGGCAGTCAGGCTCGGGACGTACCAGTCCTCCGGACTGCAGTACGTCTCCTACGACCGCACCCACCAGGGTCTGCGTGTCGTCGGCGGTGACTTCGTCGTCGCCGCCGACGCCGAGGGCAACCTGCTGGGGACCTCGGTCGCCCAGGAGGCGCCGGTCAAGGTGTCCACCACGAAGCCCTCGATCACCGAGGCGAGGGCAGAGAAGATCGCCAAGGGCAAGGTGACCAGGCCGGCCGTCGAGTCCACCGAGCTGGTCATCGTCCAGGGCGAGGCCGGGTCGGACCTGGCGTACGAGACGATCGTGACCGGCACCCGTGAGGGCGCGCCCTCGCGGCTCTCGGTCTTCGTCGACGCCGCCACCGGCAAGGTGCTCTCCACCAAGGAGCACGTCGTGGAGGGCACCGGCAGCTCGGGCTACTCCGGGACCGTGTCGATCTCAACGCAGCTCTCCGGCTCCACCTACTCGCTGATCGACCCCTCCGCCACGACGCTCAAGTGCCAGAATTCCTCCGGCAACGTGACCTACACGGGCACCGACGACTCCTGGGGCAACGGCGACCCGACCAACCGGGAGACCGGTTGTGTCGACGCGTTCTACGGTGCGCAGCAGGAGAAGGGCATGCTCACCTCGTGGCTGGGTCGCTCGGGCATGGACGGCTCGGGTGGCTGGGTCCCGATCCGGGTCGGTCTGGCCGACGTGAACGCCTACTACGACGGCACCCAGGTGCAGATCGGCCACTCGCAGTCCGGGTCACGCTGGATCGGATCGCTCGACGTCGTCGCGCACGAGTTCGGCCATGGCATCGACGACCACACCCCCGGCGGGATCTCGGGTGGCAACACCCAGGAGTTCGTCGCGGACACCTTCGGTGCGGCGACCGAGTGGTACGACAACCAGACCGCCAACGACACCCCCGACTACACCGTCGGTGAGGAGGTCGACCTGGTGGGCGCCGGGCCGATCCGCAACATGTACAACCCCTCGCTCGTCGGTGACGACAACTGCTACTCGTCCTCGACGCCGAACGACGAGGTCCACGCCGCGGCCGGACCGGGCAACCACTGGTTCTACCTGCTCGCCGAGGGGTCCAACCCGACCAACGGCCAGCCGACCTCGCCGACCTGCAACTCGTCCACCGTCACCGGTGTCGGGATCCAGAAGGCGATGAAGATCATGTACAACGCCATGCTGCTGAAGACCTCGTCGTCGTCGTACCTGAAGTACCGCACCTGGACGCTCACCGCGGCCAAGAACCTGTACGGCACCTCGACCTGCACCGAGTTCAACGCGGTCAAGGCCGCCTGGAACGCCGTCTCGGTCCCGGCCCAGACCGGGGACCCGACCTGCACGCCCGGTGGCGGCACCGGCTCGGTCACGGTGACCTCGCCGGGCTCCAAGACGGGCACGGTCGGCACCGCGATCTCGTCCTTCGCGGTCTCGGCCTCCGGCGGCACCTCGCCCTACACCTTCACGGCCACCGGCCTGCCGGCCGGCGTCTCGATCTCCTCGTCGGGCACCGTCTCGGGTACGCCGACCACGGCCGGCACCTACACGCCGACGGTCACCGCGACGGACTCCACCGGTGCGAGCGGCTCGACGCAGTTCACCTTCACGATCTCCGGCACCGGTGGCGGCACCTGCTCGGGCCAGAAGCTGACCAACCCGGGCTTCGAGTCCGGCGCGACCGGCTGGACCGCCTCCTCGGGCGTGATCGACAGCTCGACCAGCGCCCCGGCGCACTCGGGTTCGTACAAGGCCTGGCTGAACGGCTACGGCAGCACCCACACCGACACGCTGTCGCAGTCGGTCACCATCCCGTCGGGGTGTGCGGCCACGCTGACGTTCTGGCTCTACGTCGACTCCGATGAGACGACCACGACCTCGGCGTACGACAAGCTGACGGTCAAGGCCGGGTCGACCACCCTGGCGACCTACTCCAACCTGAACAAGGGTTCTGGCTACGTCCAGAAGTCGGTCAGCCTCAGCGGCCAGGCTGGTTCGACGGTCACCCTCACCTTCACCGGTACGGAGGACTCCTCACTCGCGACGAGCTTCCTGATCGATGACACGGCGGTGAACCTGTCGTAGGCGAGAAAAGCACGGCGCCCCTGCTCCCGTCGTGGGAGCGGGGGCGCCGTGCTTCGTACGTCAGTCGCTGTCGCGCGCGGTGAGGATGAGAGGCCCGTCCTCGGTGATCGCGACGGTGTGCTCCATGTGGGCACCGCGGGAGCCGTCGGCGCTGCGCAGGGTCCAGCCGTCGGGGTCGGTGAAGATCTCGTCGGTGGTGTGCAGGAACCACGGCTCGATCGCGATGACGAGGCCGGGCTGCAGCTTGAAGCCGCGGCCGGGGCGACCGTCGTTGGCGATGTGCGGGTCGCCGTGCATCGTGCGGCCGACGCCGTGGCCGCCGAACTGGGTGTTGATCTTGAGGCCCTTCGCGCGCGCGACGCTGGCGATCGCGTGGGAGATGTCGCCGACCTTGTTGCCGACGCGGGCGGCGTCGATGCCCGCGGCGAGCGCCTCGGTGGTGGTCTCGATCAGGTCGAGGTCCTCCTGGCGGGGCGTGCCGACGACGACGGAGAGGGCCGAGTCGGAGACCCAGCCGTCGACGCTGGCGGCGAAGTCGACGCTGAGCAGGTCGCCGTCGGCCAGCTTGTAGTCGTAGGGGAGGCCGTGCAGCACGCCGTCGTTGACCGAGGTGCACAGCACCTTGCCGAACGGCATCGCGCCGAAGCTCGGGTGGTAGTCGATGTAGCACGACTCCGCGCCGCGGTCCTTGATCATCTTGTGCGCCAGCTCGTCGAGCTCGAGCAGGTTCACACCCACCGCGGCGTGCTCGCGGAGTGCGGTCAGGACATCGGCCACGAATCGGCCGGCGGGCTTCATCTGCTCGATCTGGGTCGGCGTGCGCAGTTCGATCACAGGCACAGCGTATCCTGAGAACGGTTCTCAGTAGAACTCAGCAGTGCGTCAGCAGCGAGCGTCGCGCAGCGCGGCCGCCTTCGATGTCAGGAAACGGCGCTCGGCGAGGTTCGTTGCCCGCACCGAGGCCAGATCGTACGCAGCGGCAGCGCCGTCCAGGTCGCCGGCGAGCTCCAGCAGATGAGCGCGCACGGCGGGCACCCGCGGATGGTCGACGAAGCCGCCGGACCCGTTCTCGGCGCAACCGCGCAGGAGCTCGTCGAGCAGCGCGAGCGCGGGGCCCGGGCCGTCGGCGTACCCGACCGCGACAACCTTGTTGAGCGTCACGATCGGCCCGGGGGCGACCTTCTCCAGGAGCCCGTAGAGCGCGGTGATCTGCAGCCAGTCGGTCTCCTCCGCGGACGGTGCGCGATTGTGGAGCGCGGCGATCGCCGCCTGGATCTGGTAGGTGCCGGGGCGGCCGCTGCCGATGACCGCATCCACCAGCGCGACCCCCTCGCGGGTGGCCTCGGGCCGCCACCGGCTCCGGTCCTGGTCGGCCAGCGGCACCACCGCGCCGTGGGCATCGACCCGGGCGGGCCTGCGGGCGTCCAGCAGCAGCATCAGCGCCAGCAGCCCACCGAGCTCGCCGTGGCCGGTCCCCGTCACACGGGCGAGCGCGGTGCGGGCCAGCCGGGTCAGGCGGATCGCCTCGGCGCACAGGTCGACCCGCTGCAGGTGGTCGCCCTCGGTCGCGACGTACCCCTCGTTGAAGAGCAGGTAGAGCACCTTCAGCATCGCCGGGATCCGCGCGGCGAGGTCCGCGGTCCCGTCGATCCCGAGCGATCGCCCTTTGATCGTCGCCTTCGCCCGGGAGATCCGCTGCGCCATCGTCTTCTCCGGGACGAGGTAGGCGTGCGCGATCTCCCGGGTGGTGAGCCCGCCGACCGCCCGCAGGGTCAGGGCCACCGCCGAGGCCGGGGTGAGGCTGGGATGGCAGCACAGCAGGAGTACGTCCAGGGAGTCGTCGACCGCCGACGTCTCCTGCCTCTCGGGCTCGGCGAGATGGTCGGCCCGTTCGCGCTCCCGACGTCGCGACTCGCTGCGCTTGGCGTCGACGAGCCGGTGCATCGCCGTCGTGATCAGCCAGCCGCGGGGCTGGTCCGGAACGCCTCGTTCCGGCCAGCTGCGTACGGCCTCGACCAGCGCCTCCTGCACGGCGTCCTCGGCCGCGTAGAAGTCGCCGCAGCGCCGGGTGACGACGGCGACGACCTGCGGCGTGAGGTCACGCAGCAGGTCATGCGGAATCGCCTCGGTCACTCGATGCTCGCCTCACCGAAGGCGATGGTGTCGTCGAGCGACGAGTTGTCGGAACCGTGGTACATCCGGCGCACCTGGATCGGCTGCTCGATCGCTCGCCCGCCGGGGCCGGGGGCTGCGGAGTAGAGCCCGGCGATCTCCAGGGCGCGTTCCTCGGTCTCGGCGTCGATGATCATGTAGCCGGCGACCCACTCCTTGAACTCCTGGAACGGCCCATCGGTGACGGTCTTGTCGATGCCGTCCGAGGTCACCACGAACGCCTGGTCGGGAGGCGTCAGCGCCTCGACGTGCACCAGCTCGCCGGACTCGGTCAGGGCCTTGTTGAGCGCTTCGTAGTAGCTCATGTGGCCCTGCACCTCCTCCTGCTTCCAGCCGGCCATCCCACCGGGAGTCTCGTCGGTGCCGCCTTGGTAGTCGAGGATCATCAGGTAGCGAGGCATGTCCTCACCCTTCCACTTCGGGCGCTCCTTGTGAGCGCCATTCACGAGGGGAACGGAGCCGGCCGACGGATAACTACATGCTTCGGCGAATATTTTCGGCGTAGGTTTCTCGCCGTGCTGAAGGCCTATGACGAGCAGTTGCGAACCGATGCCGAGACTCCCGGGGCGGTGACGGTCACCCGCCACGGGCCGCTGCGCCTGATCACCTTCGACGGGGGTCGCGGCTTCATCTCCTACCGCGACCTGGGCGGCGCCGACGAGGATGGGATCGAGGCGCTGGTCGCCGCCGCGGCGGCGCACTTCGACGCCGACCCGGCGATCGAGGAGGTCGAGTGGAAGACCCGCGGCCACGATGTCGCTCCAGGGCTGCACGAGACCCTGGTCCGGCACGGTTTCGAGCCCGAGGACCCCGAGTCGATCATGATCGGTGAGGCCCACCTGCTCGCGGTGGACGTCCCGCTGCCCGAGGACATCCGGCTGCGCGCGATCACGAGCGCGGAGGACGTACGCGCCGCCGGCGTCATGCAGGACGGCGTCTTCGGGTCACCGACCTCCGAGGGGCGGTTGGACCAGATGGTGCGTCGGATCGCGGCGGGGGAGTGCGAGATGTGGGTCGCCGAGGCGGACGGCGAGATCGTCAGCGCCGGCCGGATCGACCCGGTCCCGGACACGGAGTTCGCCGGCATCTGGGGTGGCGCGACGCTGGAGGAGTGGCGCGGCCGCGGCATCTACCGTGCCCTGACCGCCGCCCGCGCCCGCACCGCCATCGCGCTCGGCAAGCGCTACATCCACAGCGACTCGACCGAGTTCTCCCGGCCGATCCTCGAACGCTCCGGCCTGGTGAAGGTCGGCACCACCACGCCCTACGTCCGCCGCCCGAGCTGACCGTCGACCTCGTCAGCACTCCGGCGGAGGGACCGACGCGTCCTGGCCCGACCGGGCCAGCGACTCGGCGATCCGACCGTTCGCCTTCAGGTCCTCGACCAGCTCGTGCACGAAGCTCGCGGTCGCGGGGCGGTGGTGACGTGCGATCGCCACGGCCTGGCGGATCTGCATGAAGCGGGGCTCGACCAGCCGCAGGCCCGGGTCGGCGGTGACGTGGCGGGTGAGGGGCTGCCGGATGCCCGCCGCGACGTCGAGCCCGAGGTCGCGAAAGGCGTCGATCCCGTCGGTGCCGCGGACGACCTCGGCGTGCTCCAGGGTGCGGGTCAGGAAGAGGTCGTAGGCCGAGCCCTCCTTCACCCCGACCCGGACGCCGGCACGGTCCACGTCGTCAGCGGTCCGGATCGGGGAGCCGGCGGCCACCGCGTACACGCCCTCGATGAGGACGTACGGCGCGGTGAACTCGACCTCGGCCGCCCGGGCCGGCTCGACCGCGAGAAAGGCGACGTCGGCCGACCCGGTCCGCAGCGCCTCGAAAGACTTGCGGGCGGCGTCGAAGCACAGGAACGAGACCGGTACGCCGAGCCGGCTCGCCAGCTCCCGCGCGATGTCCACGGTGACCCCGCTCGGTGCCTCGGCGGTGCCCTGGGCGAGGACCGGGTTGCCGAGGTTGATCGAGGCGCGCAGGGTCCCGGTGGGCGCCAGGTCGGCGGCGGCGTCGCGGTTCGGGTCAGGCATCGCGGTCCTTCGGCAGGAGGGTGCGGATCGGGTCGCCGGCCAGCCAGGCCGCGATGTCCTCGACGGCGCCACCGTAGAAGCGGCGGTAGTTGCCCTCGGTGACGTAGCCGAGGTGCGGGGTCGCGACCACGTTCGGAAGATGCCGCAGCACATCGTCGGAGGGGAGCGGCTCGACGTCGAAGACATCCAGACCGGCGCCGGCGATCGTGCCGGAGCCGAGGTGGGCGACCAGCGCCTTGGTGTTGACCAGGCCGGCGCGCGAGGTGTTGACCAGGTGGGCCGTCGGCTTCATCCGGGCGAGCTCGCCGTCGCCGACGATGTGGCGGGTGGTCTCGGCGAGGACGAGGTGGAGCGAGACGATGTCGCTGGTCTCGAAGAGCGTGTGCTTCTCGACGGCCCGCACCCCGAGCGGCTCGGCGCGCTCCGTGGTGAGGTGCGGGCTCCAGGCGATCACGTCCATCCCGAACGCCTGGCCCACGGCGGCGACCCGGGTGCCGATCTTGCCGAGCCCGAGGAGGCCGAGCGTGCGGCCGTGGAGGTCGCCGCCGACGGTGCGCTGCCAGCCGTGGCCGGTCGCCTCGAGGACGATGTGCCGGGTCAGCGCATGGATGAGCGCCCAGGTCAGCTCCACCGGAGGATGCGGGCTCGACGGGGTGCCGCACACCGTGATCCCCAGCCGGGCCGCTGCCGCGAGGTCGATCGAGGCGTTGCGCATCCCGGTCGTGACCAGCAGCTTCAGCGCCGGCAGCCGCTCCAGGAGGACGGCCGAGAACGGCGTACGCTCCCGCATCGCCACCACGATCTCGGCCCCGTCGAGCGCCCGGACCAGGGCGTCCGGCCCGAGGTGCTCGGTCAGCGACGTGACCTCGAGACCGTCGAGCGAGTCCCACGCGGCGTACCTCTTGGCCACGTCCTGGTAGTCGTCGAGAATCACGCAGCGCACGATCGCAACCTATCGGGTCGCCGGCGTTCTGCTGTGGGCAGATCTGCCTGCGGCGGATTCGCTGGTACGTGGCGGGGGAGTCCTTCAGAGTCGAAGACATGACCCAGACACCCATCAGCGCCGGGCCGCTCGACGAGCAGCTGACCGCGCGGCTGCAGAACCAACGGATCATCGTGCTCGGCCAGGAGGTCGACGACGCGATCGCCAACCGGATCTGCGCGCAGCTCCTGCTCCTCTCCGCCGAGGACCCGCACCGCGACATCTCCCTCTACATCAACTCGCCCGGCGGCTCGGTGACCGCCGGGATGGCGATCTACGACGTGATGCACCTGATCCCCAACGACGTCTCCACGCTCGGCATGGGGATGGCGGCCAGCATGGGGCAGTTCCTGCTCACCGCGGGCACTCCGGGGAAGCGCTACGTGCTGCCCCACACCGAGGTGCTGCTGCACAAGGGGTCGGCCGGGATCGGTGGGTCGGCGGCGGACATCGAGGTGCAGGCCGCGCGGCTGGCGCGGATGACCCAGCAGATGCTCGAGATCACCGCCGCCCACACCGGCCAGAGCGTCGAGCAGATCGACCAGGACTCGCTGCGCGACCGGTGGTTCACCGCCGAGGAGGCCCGCGACTACGGCTTCGTCGACGAGGTGCTCAACGACGTGCAGTCGGTGACGCCGGTCCAGCAGCGCAGCGCCGCCTTCGGCCTTGCCGCCGGGGGTGCTCGATGAGCTCGTACACGATCCCCTCGGTCGTCGAGAAGACCCCGCGCGGTGAGCGGGCCCTCGATGTCTACAGCCGTCTGCTCTCCGACCGGATCGTCTATCTCGGTACGCCGATCGACGACGGTGTCGCCAATGTGGTGATCGCGCAGCTCATCCACCTGGAGTCGGACGCGCCGGACACGCAGATCGAGCTCTATCTCAACTCGCCGGGTGGCGACCCGACCGCGATGTTCGGCATCTACGACACGATGCAGTTCCTGCGGTCTCCGGTCGCGACCACCTGCGTGGGCCAGGCGGCGGGTTCGGCCGCGGTGCTGCTGGCCGCGGGGGACCCGGGGCGGCGTACGGTCCTCCCGCACGCGCGGGTCGTGCTGCAGCAGCCGGGCCAGGACGGTCAGCGGGGCGATGTCACCGACCTGCAGGTCGCGGCGAAGGAGATCGGCCGGCTGCGGGCCGAGATGGACACGCTGCTGGGGCGACACACCGGGCGGAGTGCCGAGGAGATCCACGCCGACACCGAGCGCGACCTCGTCCTCGGGGCCGAGGAGGCGGTGGCGTACGGGCTGGCGGACGCTGTGCTGGAGAGCCGCAAGCTCACCTCGGTCTGAGGATCAGGCGGCGAGAGCCATCGGGCCGGTGTGGCGGGTGCCCGCGCGGAGCGTGCGGGTGACCCGCTCGGTCAGGTCGACGAGGCCGAGGCCCAGCGCACCCCCGACGGCCTCGAGCACCTCGGAGCTGGGCTCCTTGCGGCCGCGCTCGATCTCGGAGAGATACTGCGTCGAGACACCGGCATCGCCGGCGACATCGGCCAGCGTGCGCTCCTGTCGGGACCGCTCCTCGCGGATCACCTGGCCTGCGGCCTCACGCCACAGCGGCGCCGGCTTGTCCTCGCCCGGCAACGGATGGCCGGGAAACCTGATCACTTCGCCCATGGCAACACCCTAGCGCTGCGCGCGAAGCCCGAGTGGGCCGTTCGCGCCGGGCGAACACGCCCCCTACCAGGGGTTATATCGGTCGAACGATAGATGACAGGGACTTGCCAGGGAGCCGCGACACCCCGATAGTGGTCGCACAGTTTCGATCTTTGTAGGTCTACTGTGCACGACCAGAGAACTTGTCGAGTCGTTGGTATCACGGGGGAATCGTGTTGCATCGCAAGCAGATCGCCTTGGCCGGAATGGCAACTGGACTGGCCATGACAAGCATTGGGATCGGCGGCCTGATCGTCGGCAACGCCGGGGCGGACGAGCCCGGCCAGAGCTATGCCACGGACGAATCGGGAGTCAGCCTGATCTCGCCGGTCTCGCCGGTGGCACCGCTGGAGAAGTCGTCCTCCAAGCCGTCGAAGAGCGAACCGTCCAGCCAGAGTCCCGGGAGCGAGGCTCCTGAGGTCGCCGAATCGGTCCCGGCGAGCCCGCGCTCGGTCGAGGAGTCGGCAGACGAGGGCTCGACCTCCCCGGTCCCGGCGCGGCCCACGCAGGTGCCGTCGGAGCCGCGGCCGACGAGCAGGCCGACCGAGTCGCCGAGCGACCCCGGTGAGTCGCCGAGCGAGCCCAGCCAGTCGCCGAGCGAGAGCCCCAGCGACCCCAGCGAGTCGCCCAGCGACCCCAGTGAGTCGCCCAGCGAGTCGGACACCACGTCGCCGGACCCCTCGGACACGCCCACCAACTGATTCACGCGCCTGTCGCCGATGCCCCGGGGTGGGTAACGCTCGGCGACCGGCTGCCCTACGCTGTGCGCCACACCAGGCGCGGGGCGGTTACAGGGAGTCGAGTTGCAGAGCAAGCAGGTCGCCGTGGCAGGCATCCTGACCGGCGCGGTCATGACCGGCCTCGGGGTGATCGTCCTTCTCGCCGGTCTGGCCGAGGCCGAGGGTCCCGACCGGGACCCGGTGACCGGCTACGAGGACGTCGGCAACGCCTATCCCGACGTGGATCCGTTGCCCTCGTTGCCTGCCGCCAGGTTCTCCGAGAGGCCCGACACGGGCTCGTCGACCGGTCAGGGTGGTCCGGCGGCTGGTCACGGGGAGACGGACGGCCCGCGGGAGCCCGGCCCGACCGAGACCGCGTCACCGGGTGGACCGAGGGCGACCCGCGAGCCGGACGAGCCTGCCGAGAGCGCCGGCCCGACGCCCACCTCCGAACCCACGGGTACGTCCGAGCCGGTGCCGTCCACCGATCCGACCGCGTCCACTGATCCGACCTCCGACCCGACACCTACCGAGACCGCGACCCCGACCACGGAGCCGTAGCCACCCCTCCGGCTGGTGCAGCGCTCACCATCCCCGCTCGCGCCACTCGGCGAGATGAGGGCGCTCGGCGCCGAGGGTGGAGTCGTCGCCGTGGCCCGGGTAGAACCAGGTCTCGTCGGGGAGGGTCGCGAAGATGCGCTCCTCGACGTCGTCGAGCAGCCGGGTGAAACGTACGGGGTCCTGCTGGGTGTTTCCGACGCCGCCCGGGAAGAGGCTGTCACCGGTCCACAGGTGAGGCGTGCCCTCCGGGTCGCGGTAGAGGAGTGCCACCGACCCGGGGGTGTGTCCGCGCAGTGCGATCACTTCGAGGGTGCAGTCGCCGACGGTGACGGTGTCGCCGTGGGAGAGCCTGCGAGAGACCGGTACGCCGGTGGCCTCCGTGATCGCGTCGGCATCGGGCTCTCCTGCGAGAGCGGTGGCGCCGGTCGCGGCGGTGACGTCCGCCAGGGCCCGGTGGTGGTCCCAGTGCTGGTGGGTGGTGATGACGGTGGCCAGGTTCTCGCCGACGAGGGGGAGCAGGGTCTCGGGTTCGGCGGCGGCGTCGATGAGCAGCTGCTCGCCGGTGGATCGACAGCGCAGCAGGTAGCAGTTGTTGGACATCTTCGCGTCGACGGCGACCTTGGTGAGGGTCAGTCCGCCGAGCTCACGCACGTCGGCCGGGCCGCCCGGTTTCACCGCGCCTGTATAAGTGGTAGGGGCATCGCTCATGCGCCTATGCAAGCACGTCGGACACGGTCAGAAGTAAAATGTCGGTGCTCCGTGAGAGGGTGCCGTCTGGGAGTCTTCCCAGCGTCGTATGATGCGAACATCTGTTCGACGCGGTAGCGCGATGCGATAGCACTGGACGAGGAAAGAACGTGGCGGAGCAGCAGCTGATCATCCGGGGAGCCCGGGAGCACAACCTGAAGGATGTCTCCCTCGACCTTCCTCGGGACTCGATGATCGTGTTCACCGGCCTGTCCGGAAGCGGGAAGTCGAGCCTCGCGTTCGACACCATCTTCGCGGAGGGCCAGCGCCGCTATGTCGAGTCGCTGTCGGCGTACGCCCGCCAGTTCCTGGGTCAGATGGACAAGCCCGACGTCGACTTCATCGAGGGGCTCTCCCCGGCGGTGTCGATCGACCAGAAGTCGACCTCGAAGAACCCGCGCTCGACGGTCGGCACCATCACCGAGGTCTACGACTACCTGCGTCTGCTCTACGCGCGCGCGGGCCGTCCGCACTGCCCGACCTGCGGAGCGCCGATCGAGCGGCAGACGCCGCAGCAGATCGTCGACCACGTGCTCACCCTGGAGGAGGGGCGCCGCTTCCAGGTGCTCAGCCCGGTGATCCGGGCGCGCAAGGGGGAGTACGTCGAGCTCTTCAGCCAGCTGCAGCAGCAGGGCTACTCCCGGGTGCGCGTCGACGGCGAGATCCACCAGCTCGACGCGCCGCCCAAGCTGGAGAAGCAGAAGAAGCACACCATCGAGGTGGTCATCGACCGACTCCAGGTCAAGGAGTCGTCCAAGCGACGGCTGACCGACTCGGTCGAGACCGCGCTGGAGCTGGCCGGCGGCCTGGTCGTCTTCGACTTCGTCGACACTGGCGAGCAGATGAAGTTCTCCGAGCGGATGTCGTGCCCCAACGACCACCTGCTCGACACCGACGAGCTCGAGCCGCGGTCGTTCTCGTTCAACTCGCCCTTCGGTGCATGCCCGGCCTGCACCGGGCTCGGCACCCGGATGGAGGTCGACCCCGAGCTGGTCGTCCCCAACCCGGGCGCGACCCTCGCCGAGGGCGCGCTGCAGCCCTGGTCCCAGGCCCACGTCGCCGAATACTTCCTGCGTCTGCTGGAGGCGCTCGGTGGTGAGCTCGGCTTCGATCTGGACACCCCGTGGGACGACATCCCGGCCGCCGGCCAGAAGGCGATCCTCGACGGTCACGGACGCAAGGTGCACGTGGTCTCGGTCAACCGCTACGGCCGCCGCCGTTCCTACGACGCCGAGTTCGAGGGCGTACGCCGCTGGGTCGAGCGGCGCCACAAGGAGGCCGAGTCCGACACCACCAGGGAGCGCTTCGAGGGCTACATGCGCCAGGTGCCGTGCCCGACCTGCCGGGGCACCCGGCTCAAGCCCGTCTCGACCTCGGTGACGCTGGGAGAGCGCAGCGAGGGCGGTCTCAACATCGCCGAGCTGTGCGCGCTGCCGATCAACGAGGCCGCCGAGTGGCTCGACCAGGTCGAGCTCACCGGTCGCGAGCGGCAGATCGCCGAGCAGGTTCTCAAGGAGATCCAGGCGCGGCTGCGCTTCCTCCTCGACGTGGGGCTGGACTACCTGTCGCTGGAGCGGCCCTCGGGTTCGCTCTCCGGTGGCGAGGCCCAGCGGATCCGGCTGGCCACCCAGATCGGGTCCGGCCTGGTCGGCGTCCTCTACGTGCTGGACGAGCCCTCCATCGGCCTCCACCAGCGCGACAACCACCGGCTGATCGAGACCCTCGAGCGGCTCAAGCGGCTCGGCAACACCCTGATCGTCGTCGAGCACGACGAGGACACCATCAAGGTCGCCGACTGGGTCGTCGACATCGGCCCCGGTGCCGGTGAGCACGGTGGCCAGGTGATCCACTCCGGCACGGTGAAGGAGCTGCTCGCCAACGAGCAGTCCCTGACCGGTCAGTACCTGGCCGGCCGTCGCGAGATCGCCGTCCCGGCCGTACGCCGCCCCCGCACCGCCGGCCGCGAGCTGACCGTCCACGGGGCCCGGGAGAACAACCTCAAGGACATCGACGTCACCTTCCCGCTGGGGCTCTTCCTCGCGGTCACCGGCGTCTCCGGCTCGGGCAAGTCGACGCTCGTCAACGACATCCTCTACACCGCCCTGGCCAAGGAGTTCTACCGTGCCCGCACGGTTCCGGGCCGGCACACCAAGATCTCCGGCCTGGACAACGTCGACAAGGTGATCCACGTCGACCAGTCCCCGATCGGGCGTACGCCGCGGTCCAACCCGGCCACCTACACCGGCGTCTTCGACCACATCCGCAAGCTCTTCGCCTCCACCCCGGAGGCCAAGATGCGGGGCTACCTGCAGGGCCGGTTCTCGTTCAACGTCAAGGGTGGACGCTGCGAGGCCTGCTCGGGTGACGGCACGATCAAGATCGAGATGAACTTCCTGCCCGACGTCTACGTCCCGTGCGAGGTCTGCCACGGGGCGCGTTACAACCGTGAGACGCTCGAGGTGCACTACAAGGGCAAGTCGATCGCCGAGGTGCTCGACATGCCGATCGAGGAGGCGGTCGAGTTCTTCGCCGCCGTTCCCGCGATCGCGCGCCACATGAAGACCCTGGTGGAGGTCGGCCTGGGCTACGTGCGGCTGGGGCAGCCCGCGACCACCCTGTCGGGCGGTGAGGCGCAGCGCGTCAAGCTCTCCGCCGAGCTGCAGAAGCGCTCGACCGGCAAGACGCTCTACGTCCTCGACGAGCCCACCACCGGTCTCCACTTCGAGGACATCCGCAAGCTCATCGGCGTGCTCTCCTCACTGGTCGACAAGGGCAACACGGTGCTGGTGATCGAGCACAACCTCGACGTCATCAAGACCGCCGACTGGATCATCGACATGGGTCCGGAGGGCGGCAACCGCGGTGGCACCGTGATCGCCGAAGGCACCCCGGAGGCGGTCGCTGCGACCCCTGGCAGCCACACCGGTGGCTTCCTCGCCACGCTGCTCGACGGCAGGGCCGCCGAGCAGCCGCCGGCCAAGCCGGTGAAGGCGAAGGCGGAGCCGGCGAAGAAGACCGCGGCCAAGAAGAAGCCGGCAATGCGGAAGAAGGTCAGCGCGTCCTGACTCGAGATCGAGATTTGCCTGAAGTTTACGCTCGGCGAGTTACTTGCCTTGTTGACGTGCCTATTCTGGGCGCCATGAGCGAATCTCGCATCACCCGGCGCAACGTCGTCACCGGCACCGCGGTGACCGCGGTCGGTCTGCCCCTTCTGACCGCCTGTGGCGGCGGCGACACCGGCACGGACAGCTCCGGTGACGGGTCGGGCGACGCCGGGTCGGGCTCGGGCGGCGGTGGCGCGTTGGTCGCGACCAGCGACGTCCCGGTCGGCGGGGGAGTGATCGTCGCCGATCGCAACCTGGTCGCCACCCAGCCGACCGAGGGCACCTTCAAGGTCTTCTCCGCAGTCTGCACCCATCAGGGTTGCACGGTCGCGAAGGTCGCCAACGGCACCATCGACTGCCCCTGTCACGGCAGCCGCTTCTCGATCGAGGACGGCTCGGTCTCCCAGGGTCCCGCCCAGAAGCCGCTCAAGGAGGTCGCCTTCAAGGTGACCGGCGACGAGATCGTCCCCAGCTGAGGGCTCAGGTCCGCGCGAGTGCCTGTGCGCGCCACAGCTCGTCGCGCGGTGAGCGACGACGGCCGAGGCGGGCATCGAGCAGCACCCGGGCCTCGTCCCAGCGGTCGGCGCGGAGCAGCGCGGCGATGCGGGCTTCCTCGATGATCTCCCGTTGTGCGTCGGAACCGCCCAAGCGGCGGATCGACGGCGCGAGCACGGCGAGCCGGTCGGCGGCGGCCGAGTTCTCGTTGCGAGCCATCTGGCCCAGCGCCTCGGCGAGCGGAGAGACGACGGTGGCCATGGTCGGGTGCGCGTGCCCGGCGGCCCACGACCTCAGCTCGTCGAGCGCGCCGGCATCGCCGGTGGCCAGGTGCGTGACCGCGGTGTGCATGGCCAGGAACGGGGTGGCGGGCCGGGTCATCGTCTCGCGGCCGGTGACGCGTACGACCTCGGAGATGTCGGGGACGTCCCGTGCGCCCGGCGTGAGCGCCCAGCGGAACAGCAGCGAGCCGGAGTCGACAAGCGCCCGGCAGCCCAGCGCGTGGCCGGGCTGGAGCTGGGTCTCGTAGCGGCGGCGTACGGCCTCCAGGTCGCCCAAGGAGAGCTCGTGGAGCGCGGCGTGCCAGGAGAAGTGGGAGAGCGAGTCGATCTGGGCGCCGTCGCCGAGCACCCACGACGACATCCACGCGAGGCCGGCCTCGTGGTCGCCGGTCTCGTAGTGCGCGTGTGCGCGGGCGTGGGCGGAGTGGCCGGCCCCGGGCTCCACCGCCAGCGAGGCACAGGAGAGCGACATCGCGTCGTCGAAGCGGCGCTGCTCCTGGCGTACGAAGGCGAGCAGGCCCGCGAACCACCAGTCGTCACCGTAGGCGGGAGCCGCGCGCTCCACGATCGCCCACGCCTCCTCGGGCACCTCGGTGGCCCCGGCGAAGGCGATGGTCGGCACCGCGGTCGAGAGCAGCAGCGCGTCCCGTGGGAACGCCGCCAGGTGGTCGATCAGCGGCCGCGGGTTGCCACCGACGTGGGCCGCGACTGCGTGGACGTGGCTACGCTCCCGCTCGGTCGCGCGCCGGGCGTGCAGCTGGGCCTGCTGAAGGCGTGCGGCGACATCGACGGGAGCACACATCTCGTGGCCGAGCAGCGCCAGTGCGGCATGCCCGAGCGCGAACGTCGGGTCGAGGACGATCGAGGCCGCGAACGATGCGAGCGCGCCGTCGCGCAGACGAAGCACGTCGAGCAGCCCCTGGGAGTAGGCCAGGGCAGCCTCGTCGCTGGTGGTCAGCGAGTATCCATAGCGGTCACGACACGGCACATAACCATACTAGACCACTAGACTTTAAAACCCAGGCCGACGCGGCTCGATTTCACCCAGACTGTGGATCTCAGCTGGGCACCGCGAAGGCATGGGTCATCCACGAGCTGTGCTTGGGGTCGGGCGGCGTCTCGTCGGTGAGGTTGGTCGCCGTCCCCTGGATGCCGCCGGTGTGGCCGGACAGATACTCGGCCTTGACGTAGGCGTACAACCGGTCGCACCCCGGCACCCGGCTCACCTTGGTGTAGAGCGGGATGGCCTTGTGGTGCGTCTGGTCGTTCACCGTCACATCGGTCCGCGCTACCGGGGCCGACGCACAGGTGGTGCTCCCGTTCATCAGGCGTACATACAGGGTGAACCGGGCCGTCGAGGTGTCCGAGGAACCGCAGTCGGCGTTACCGTCGCCGTCCGCGTCGTCAGGCCAGCACGACTGGAACTCCGTGTCGGCGATGACAGCGACCTCGGTGTAGTCGGTCGGCAGCGTACGGTCCAGGGTGGAGATGTAGAGCGGCTTCCCGGCCTCCAGTGTCGTCGGCGACCCGGCCGGTTGAGCGACCTGGATCGGCTGGCCGGACACATCCTCCTTGATGTCCGTCCCGGCGAACCTCAGCTCGCCACCCACCGTCATCGAGGACACGTTGTACGTCAGCGAGATGGTCCTCAGATAGATGCTGCAGGTCATCGTGCCGCTGGTGGTCGCCTCGACCAGCAGCCGGGTGACGATCGAGATGGACTGCCGGTCCTCGCGCCCCGTCGGAGGGTCGATGTTCTCGCCCATCACGGCGCTGCCGGAGCCCGCGCCCGAGCAGATGACCTCGTTGTCCACCAGGTTGACGTGTGCGGAGTCGTACGCATCCAGCCTGGAGTAGAGGTAGGCGGTCCTGCCTGCGGTCACCTGGGCGGTGACGGTCTCCAGCTTGACCACCTTCTGGTAGACCGTCTCCCCTTCCTTGGGAGCCGCTGGGATCCCGGTGATCACCCGGGGCGCGAACGTGACGGCTTCGGCGGCGGGCGCCACCAGGATCAGGGAACCTGCGAATGTTGCGACAAAGGCGACGACCACCAGCAGCCGGTGCCTTCCCGAGACCATGTTCATCGGTGCCACTCCTCATCGAGACCAGGACAAGCGCGAACGTCGGACAACCCGGGCAAGGGTCGGTGTTCATCGAGAACCTATGAGCGCCGAGTTTTCGGCGTCAAGGCCAATTCAGCCCGTCGACGGGTTCTCCGTCGGGCGCAGCTCACCGGAGCCGCGGGGGATCAGCCTGGTGCCGATGGTGACCGTCTGGGTCGGGCCGGCGTTGTCGCCGGCGATGCGCTGGAAGAGCAGCCGCGCGGCGGCCGCGCCCATCGCGCCGGGATCCTGGGCGACGACGGTGAGCCCCGGTTGGAGGAGGTCGCCGAGCTCGACGTCGTCGAAGCCGACGAGCGCCAGTCGCGTCGAGCGCCGGGCGAGCTCGCGGAGCACACTGACGGTGGTGCGGCTGTTGCCGCACAGCAGTGCGGTCGCCGGGGACGGTCCGTCGAGAAGAAGGTCCAGTGCGGCGGCGGTCGACGCGGGTGACGGCCGTGCTTGCGTGACGAGGTCGTCGGAGAAGGGGATCTGGGCGGACTCCAGCGCCTCGCGATAGCCGCGTAGGCGCTCGCCGGCGGTGTAGATCTCCGGCGCGTCGCCGATGAAGCCGATGCGGCGATGACCGTGGGAGAGCAGATGCTCCACCCCGCGCCGGCTGCCGCCGCGGTTGTCGGTGAGGATCATGTCGGCCTCGATGTCGCCGGGCGGGCGGTCGACGAAGACGACCGGGATGCCGGCCCGCATCTCCGGGAGGAGATAGGAGTGACTGGCTCCGGCCGGCACGACGATCAGGCCGTCGACGCGTCGCTCGCAGAACGCGAGGGCGAGGTCGCGCTCCCGGTCCGGGTCCTCGGCCGAGGAGCCGGCGAAGACCATCGTGCCGTGCTCCCTGGCGACCTCCTCGACCGCGCGGGACAGGATCGAGTAGAACGGGTCGGCGACGTCCTCGAGCAGCAGCCCGACGGTGCCGGACCGTCCCTGCCGCAGGTCACGAGCACTGGCGTTGCGCCGGAACCCGAGCTCGGCGATCGACTCCAGCACCGCCGAGCGCAGCTCGTCGTTGACGTTCGATTCGCCGTTGACCACCCGCGACACGGTCTTCAGGCTCACCCCGGCCGACGCCGCGACGTCCTTCATGGTCGGGCGGCGCGGCTGGCGGGTCTGGTCGGACGGGGGTGAGGCCACGTGCTCAGCGTAGACAGAAGGTGAACCGAGCGCGACAACGATGTCTCACGAGTTTCCCGGTGACCCCCAAGAACATCCGACGTCCCGGGCGTGCCAAGCGTAAATCCTCCCCAAACCTCGTTGACAACGTTGTCATCTCACGGTTCCATCTGGGATGGCCCCCATGTGAAGGAGATCACACCGATGCACCGTTGGGACGCACTACACAGAACGAGAGGCCGGGCCCGCCTGGCCACGATGATCGCCGCGACGGCGACCCTGATCGTCACGATGAGCGGCACGGCACCCGCGCTCGCCGACCCGGACGCCCCCGAGCCGTCGGCTCCGAAGTCCGACACCGCAGACCCGCAGCGGGCCGCGGAAGGCGGAGACTGGGCAACCTCCTTCGAGGAGGACGACCCCCAGCCCAGCTGGGCGGACCTCGTCGACACCGATGAGAACGGCGAGCCTCGCTCCGCCGGCGTCACCGGGCCCGACCACTTCGGCATCCCCGGCGACATCTCCGGGCACATCACCGGAGTGACCGCCAGCGGGGAGAACGCCGGCTCAGGTGAGGGCGCGGCTGAGCTCGTCGACGGCGACATCAACACCAAGTGGCTCACCTTCGACACCACCGGCTGGGTGCAGATCCAGCTCGACCAGCCCATCAGCGTCGTCAGGTACGCCCTCACCTCGGCCAACGATGCCGCCGAGCGTGACCCGAAGGACTGGGTGATCCAGGGCTCCACCGACGGCCAGAGCTGGACGACCGTCGACACCCGCACCGGCCAGTCCTGGGAGGAGCGCTTCCAGACCCGCGAGTTCGAGATCACCTCGCCGCAGGCCTACTCCCACTACCGCATCGACATCTCCGCCAACCAGAGCGGCGGCATCATCCAGCTCGCCGAGTGGCAGCTCTCCGACGGCTCCGAGCCCCCGCCGCCGCTGGAGAACATGACCAGCCATCCCGACGACGGCCCCGCCTCGGCGTACGCCGCGAAGTCGAAGGTCGGCTTCACCGGAACCCACGCCTTCGAGTACGCGGGCAAGATCACCGGCGACAAGGGTCATTCCTACAACCGCGTCTTCGACGTCGACATCCCGGTCGGCAAGGAGACCGAGCTGTCCTACCTGGTCTTCCCTGAGTTCATCGAGGGCGACCTGAGCTACCCGAGCACCTACACCGCCGTCGACCTGGCCTTCACCGACGGCACGCTGCTCTCCGAGCTGGGCGCGCTGGACGCGCAGGGCTACATACTGTCGCCGAAGGGTCAGGGTGAGTCGAAGTCGCTCTACACCAACCAGTGGAACAAGAAGACCTCCGTCATCGGCGAGGTCGCGGCGGGCAGGACGATCGACCGCATCCTGGTAGCCGTCGATGCGCCGAGCGGACCGACGAAGTTCCGTGGCTGGTACGACGACATCGCGATCACCGCCTCCCCGGAGGAACCGCAGCTCACCAGCCGCGTCGACTACGCCGTCACCACCCGTGGCACCCAGTCCAGCGGCAGCTTCTCGCGGGGCAACAACATCCCGGCCACCGCGGTCCCGCACGGGTTCAACTTCTGGGCGCCGATGACCAACGCCGGCTCGCTGTCGTGGTTCTACCGCTACCACCAGGACAACGACGCCCAGAACCGGACCAGCCTGCAGGCGCTGACGCTGAGCCACGAGACCAGCCCGTGGATGGGTGACCGGCAGACCTTCCAGGTGATGCCGTCGGCGGCCGAGGGCGTCCCGGACCCGGGCCGCAACGCGCGCGAGCTCACCTTCGAGCACGCCAACGAGGTCGCCCGGCCCTACTACTACAAGGTCGGCTTCGACAACGGCCAGAGCGCCGAGATCGCACCGACCGACCACGCGGCCGTGTTCCGGTTCACCTATCCCGGGGACGATGCGAGCCTGGTCTTCGACAACGTCAACAACGACGGCGGCCTGAGCCTCGACCCGGCCGCGGGAACCCTGCAGGGCTTCACCGACACCCGCAGCGGCCTGTCCAACGGCGCCACCCGGATGTACGTCTACGCGACCTTCGACCAGCCGGTCACCGGCGGCGGCAAGTACGCCACCGGCGAGCGCCCGAACGTACAGGGCCATCTCGAGTTCGACGCCGGTGCGGACCGGACCGTGACGATGCGCATCGCCACGAGCCTGATCGGCATCGACCAGGCGAAGCGCAACCTGGAGCTCGAGGTCGCCGACGCCGACTTCGAGACCGTCAAGGAGAAGGCCAAGGCGCTGTGGCAGGACAAGCTCGACGTCCTCGACATCCAGGGCGCGACCAAGGACCAGAAGACCACCGTCTACTCCAACCTCGCCCGGCTGTTCCTCTACCCCAACTCGGGCCACGAGAACACCGGCACCGCGGACGAGCCGGTCTGGAAGCACGCCGTGCAGTCGACCTCCGACGACGCCAACCCGCCGGGCACCACGCCGACCCACACCGGGGCGGACGTCGTCGACGGCAAGGTCTATGTGAACAACGGCTTCTGGGACACCTACCGCACCACCTGGGCCGCCTACTCCCTGTTCGAGCCGAGCCAGGCGGCCGAGATGGTCAACGGCTTCGTGCAGCAGTACAAGGACAACGGCTGGATCTCGCGCTGGTCCTCGCCGGGCTATGCCAACCTGATGACCGGGACCAGCTCGGACGTCTCCTTCGCCGACGCGTACGTCAAGGGGGTCAAGGGCATCGACGCCGAGGTCGCCTACGCGGCCGCCGTGAAGAACGCCACCGTCCGCCCGCCGGGCACCGCGACCAACTCCAACGTCGGGCGCAAGGGCATGCAGACGTCGGTGTTCCTCGGCTACACGCCGTCGACCGTGGGGGAGGGCGTCTCCTGGGCGCTGGAGGGCTACATCAACGACTACGGCATCGGGAACATGGCCGCGAAGCTCGCCGCGCGCGACGGGATCTCGCCGGCCGAGCGGAAGCGGCTGCGGGAGGAGTCGGAGTACTTCCTCAACCGGGCGCGCAACTACGTCAACACCTTCGACACGAAGGTCGGCTTCTTCCAGGGCCGCAACGCCGACGGCACCTTCAAGAAGTCACCCGCGGACTACAACCCGCTGGTGTGGGGCAGCGACCACGACTACACCGAGACCAACGGCTGGAACTTCGCCTTCCACACCCCGCAGGACGGCCAGGGCCTGGCCAACCTCTACGGCGGTCGCGGCGAGCTCGCGAAGAAGCTGGACACCTTCTTCTCCACGCCGGAGACGGCCGAACACCCCGGCTCCTACGGCGGCATCATCCACGAGATGCGCGAGGCCCGGGACGTACGCATGGGGCAGTGGGGCTTCTCCAACCAGGTCAGCCACCACATCCCGTGGATGTACAGCTACACCGGCCAGCCGTGGAAGACCCAGGAGGTCGTCCGCGAGACCCTGCGCCGGATGTACACCGGCTCGGAGATCGGGCAGGGCTATGCCGGCGACGAGGACAACGGTGAGACCTCGGCCTGGTATCTCTTCGCCTCTCTCGGCCTCTACCCGCTCCAGATGGGCAGCGAGAACCTCGTGCTCGGCTCGCCGCTGTTCACCAAGGCAACCCTCCACCTCGAGGGCGGCAAGGACCTGGTGATCAAGGCGCCGAAGAACAGCACCGAGAACATCTACGTCCAGGGCGTCACCATCGACGGCAGGACCTGGGACAAGACGTACGTCTCCCACAAGGAGCTCGCCGACGGCGGCACCATCGAGTTCGACATGGGCTCGCGGCCCTCGCGCTGGGGCACCTCGCCGAGCGCCGTCCCGCCGTCGCTGACCACCGGCTCGGAGCCGGCGACGCCGATCGCCGACAGGTCCGGAGCCGGCAAGGGCACGGTCTCGGTCAGCGGCAGCGACGGCGAGACGCTGGTCGACAACGACTCCGGGACGCAGACGACCGTGGCCGGCGACGGCTGGGTGGAGTACCGGTTCTCCGGGTCCAAGGTGCCGATCTCCTTCTACACCCTCACCAACGGCGCCGACGGCCGCTCCCCGAGCGGCTGGGTCGTCAAGGGATCCAACGACGGCACCGACTGGAAGGTCCTCGACCGGCGCTCGGGTGAAAGGTTCGACTGGCAGCAGGCCACCCGCCCGTTCAAGCTCGAGTCGGCGTCGAGGTTCAGCCGGATCCGGATCGAGTTCACCGGGACCTCCGGCGAGCCGATCACGCTCTCGGAGGTGGAGCTGCTCGGCTGACCTCGGTCGAGGTCTACGCAGCGACGGCGCCCGGCCGGGGTCTTCTGTCCCCGGCCGGGCGCCGTTCGTGCGCGGGCGCGCCTTCCCCGGCTCGCCGGCAAGGGATGTCACTCGGTTGCGGTGCGGCGCCTTCGGCGGCTGCGGGCGACCTTCTCGGGATCGACGGACTCGTGGGACCACTCGGCGGCGAGGGCGACGGACTCGGAGCGGCCGGAGGAGATGTGGGCGAAGGCGCTGGCAGCGGCAGCGGATGCGTTGCCGGAGGCGATCAGGTTGAAGATCGCCTCGTGCTCAGCGCACTGGACGTGTGGGTCGCGGGATGCGGTGAGCCGGAAGAGCCACTCGACGCGCGAAGCGAGCGGCCCCATGATCGAGCTGAGCAGCGGGTTGCCGGCCAGGGCGACGACCTCGGCGTGGAAGCCGGCGTTGGCGGCGGCGATGCCCTGGGTGTCTCCGGCGGCGATCGCTGCGCGCGACTGGTCGAGGCAGTCGTTGAGCGGTTTGATGCTCTCCGCAGTGGCGCGGCTGGCGGCGAGCTGGGCGGCGAGGGACTCGAGCACCTCGCGTACGTCGAAGAGGTGGGTGACGTCCTCGGGACCGAACGGGGCCACGAGGGCTCCCTTGCCGGGGATCAGGAGGACCAGTCCTTCGGCCGCGAGCATCCGGAGCGCTTCCCTTAGTGGTATACGCGAAACGGCGAGCTCGGCTGCAAGCTCGCGCTCGACCAGGCGCTGGCCAGGCTTGAGATCGACGGTCATGATCCGCTCGCGGATGGCATTTCGGGCGTAGTCGCGCAGTGATTCGCCTTTGCTCACGCCTGAAGCCTACTCCAGGACGGCCGCCCGAGGGCGATCGCGCGACCCCGTTTTCGACACTGATACTTCGCTGGCATGAAACGGAAATGTGAGCGCGGTTGGGTTAGTGGTATACCGAAAACGGAGGAGACATGACCCCAGCCCTTGAGCTCAAAGGCATCGCGAAGCGCTTCGGATCCCTCCACGCGCTCGTCGATGTCGACGTGGCCGTGCAGGCCGGTGAGGTGCACTGCATCCTCGGAGAGAACGGGGCGGGGAAGTCCACCCTCTGCAACCTGGTCTACGGCTCGACCCGTGCCGACCGTGGAGAGATGCGGCTGTTCGGCGAGAGCTACGACCCCCGACGACCCTCCGACGCGCTGCGAGCGGGAGTGGCGATGGTCCACCAGCACTTCAGCCTCGTCCCCACACTCACGGTTGCCGAGAACCTTCTTCTTGGTGCGGGACGGCGTCTGCGCCTGCCGCACCGTGAGCTGGCGGCCGGGGTCGCCCGGATCGAGGCCGACTACGGCCTGGCCGTCGACCTCGATGCGCTCCCTTCGGATCTCACCGTCGGCGAGCGACAGGCGGTGGAGATCGTCAAGGCGCTGCTGCGCGAACCGCGGCTGGTGATCCTCGACGAGCCGACAGCCGTGCTGGGCCCCGACGAGCTCCAGGCGCTGCTGTCCACCGTCCGCCGGATCGCGGCGGACGACCGCGCGGTCGTCCTGGTGACACACAAGCTCGCCGAGATCGAGGCGGTCGGCGACAACGCCACCGTGCTGCGCGGCGGCAGTGTCGCCGGTTCCGGGGCGATCGCAGAGCTCGGCCGCGAACGGTTGGTCTCGATGATGATCGGTCGCCCGATCGCAGATCTCGGCACCCTGGCCGGCGCGGCCCTGGACGTGCCGGCCAGGGCGGACGAGCCCGATCCGGTCGCCCGTGTCGAGCAGGTGCGAGCCCTCCGTCAAGAGCCGAGCGTGAGAATCGAGAACCTCCACGTCCCGGCCGGTGTCGGCGCGACCGTCGTCGAGGGAGTGGATCTCGACCTGAACGCCGGGGAGATCGTCGGGATCGCCGGAGTCGAGGGCAACGGGCAGAGCGAGCTCGTCGCAGCCCTGAGCGGAGCGCGATCTGCGACCGGTCGCTTCACGGTCGGCGGGGTGGATCTGCTCGACCAGCCGCCCGCGGCTCGTACGGCGGCCGGCGTCGGGGTGATCCCCGAGGACCGCCATCTCGAGGGATGCATCCCGGCGATGTCGGTGGCGGAGAACCTCTTTCTCGGTCGGCTGGGTGACTTCACCGCACGAGGCCTGCTCCGCCGCGCCGCGCAGCACCGCGCGGCGAGTGATGTGATCGCCGCGCACGGGATCCGTGCCGCCGGTCCTGAGGCAGCGATGAGCACGCTGTCGGGAGGCAACCAGCAGAAGGTCGTGCTGGCGCGTGAGCTCGGGCTCGATCCGCTGCGGTTCCTGGTGGCCGCCCAACCGACCCGCGGTCTCGACGTGGGAGCCGTCGACGCGGTGCTGGGCCAGATCAGAGAAGCCGCGGCGAACGGCGCCGCGGTGCTGGTCGTCTCCAGCGAGCTTCCCGAGCTGCTCGCCCTGTGCGACCGGATCCTCGTCGCGTTCCGAGGCCGTTTGGTCGGCCCCGTACACCCGGCCTCGCCCACGGCACGCACCGACATCGGCAACCTGATGGTCGGAGCAGCCGCATGATCGCCCGGTTGACCACATCGCCGGCCCTCGCCTGGCTGCTCGCGGCCACAGCCGCGGGAGCGGTCGCCGCGGCCCTGATCGCCGGCAGCGGCACGCCCGTGCTGGACGGGACGGCCGTGCTGTGGGACGGCATGGTCGGCTCCCCGTACGCCATCGGCAACGCGTTGAACATCGCGGCGGTGCTGATGCTGGTCGCGGCCGGGTTCACCGTCGCGTACCGGGCAGGGCTGGTCAACGTCGGCGGCGAAGGGCAGCTGGCAGCAGGCGGGATCTCGGCCACCGTCGTCGGAACGACTGTCCCGGAGAACCTTCCTGCGGTGCTCGGCGTCGGTCTCGCACTCGTTGCCGGGTTCGCCGGCGGTGCGCTCTGGGCGCTGATGCCCGCCTGGTTGCGAGCGGTACGTGGCACCAACGAGGTGATCACCACCCTGTTGATGAACTTCGTCGGACTCGGCCTGGTCACGCTCTGCGTCCACGAAGAGGCATTGCTGCGGCAGCCGGTCACCTCGGCCGACACGCTCCCGCAGTCCTCGCCGCTGGCGACCTCGGCGCGGCTGCCCCTGGTCGGGCCGGTCGAAGCCCAGGCCACCGCCGCGATCCTCATCGCCGCACTCGTCCTGGCAGTGACATGGGTCGTGCTCAGCATGACGCCGACCGGGACGCGGCTCATCGCCGTAGGCGAGTCCACACCCGCCTCGCACCGCCTCGGCGTCCCTGTGGTGAGGCTGCAGATCAGCAGCCTGTGCGTCGCCGGCGGACTTGCCGGACTGGCCGGCGCCACCCTGGTCGGCACGGTGCCGTTCGTGCTCAAGGAGGGCTTCACCGCGGGCTTCGGGTTCGCCGGGCTCGTGGTGGGCCTGCTGGCAGGCCGATCGGTCGTCGCCGTGGCCGCCGTCGCGATCGCCTTCGGGTTCCTCGCCTCGGGAGGGATCAACCTCCAGGTCGCCGCCGGAGTCCCGGCGTCGTCGGTCCAGATCTTCCAGAGCGTCCTGATCCTCGTCGTCGCGGGTGCGGCGATCCTGCGGAAGCGAGCGACAGCATGAGTGCCTTTCCCGAGCTCCTCGACGGCGGTGTCCGGCTGGCGGTCCCGCTCCTGGTCGCCTCGACGGGGGAGCTGATCAGCCAGCGAGCCGGCGTCCTCAACCTCAGCGTCGAAGGGATGATGCTCACCGGTGCGTTCGCCGGCGCCGTCGGCGCCGCCCAGAGCGGCGATCCGGTGGTCGGGGTCGTCTGCGCCCTGGTGGCCGCCGTGCTGGTCGCCGTCCTGCAGGGCGTCCTGAGCGTGAACCTGCGAGCGGACCAGCTCGTCACCGGCATCGCGATCAACGCGCTCGCTCTCGGCCTGACCACGTACGCGGCGCGGCTGGTGTTCTCACAGGGTCGCGGTGTCCCGGGCTTCGGCGAGGTCGCAGTTCCCGGGTTGAGCAGCATCCCGGTCCTCGGTCCGGCGCTCTTCGAGCAGAGTGGACTCGCCTTTGCCGGACTCCTGCTCGCGGGCGTACTGGCCTATCTGTTCGGGCGCCGAACCGGGCTCGGCCTCGCGCTCATGGCGATCGGTGAGGACGCCGTCTCGGCCGACCGCGCGGGACTCGGCGTCAGGGCGACCCGCTTCGGAGCCGTCATCCTGACCGGCTTCATGTCCGGGCTCGCCGGCGCTCAGCTGGTCCTGGCCGACATCCACGCCTTCACCGACAACATCACGGCCGGCGCCGGCTACCTGGCGGTCGTCGCGGTGATCGCGGGCCGGTGGCGAGCCTGGCCCACGGCACTGGCCTGCCTCTTCTTCGGGATCGCCCAGGCGCTCCAGTTCGCGGCACCGGCCCTCGGCATCCACCTCCCGACCGCCGTGCTCTTCATGCTCCCGTACCTGCTTGCGCTGCTCGCCGTCAGCGGTCTGGCCGGGACCAGCCGGTCACCAGCCTCCCTGGCCACCCCCTTCACCCGAGAGGCGCGTGCCTGATGACGCTCATCCTCACCCGCAGCGACGTCGAGAAGCTGATCGACCACCCCTCGATCATCGAAGCCGTACGCAGCGCGCACATCGCCCTGGCGAGCGAGCGTGCGGTCGTCCCGGTGGCGCCGTCGATGCGGCGGCCGGGCGGCGACGGCGCCTTCATCGGTATGGCCGCAGTCTCGGAGCCGGACCGGCTCGCGACCGTCAAGCTCCTCGCCGACCTGCCCGGCAACCGTGCCCGGAACCTGCCCACCCAGCGTTCGGTCGTGCTCGCGGTCTCGGCCGACGACGGCACCCCCGAGGCGCTGGTCGACGGCGCGGTCCTGACCCGGGTACGCACCGCCGCCGCGTCCGCGGTCGCCACCGCCGCCCTGGCCCGCCCTGACGGTCGGGTGCTCGGTCTGGTCGGTGCCGGTGAGCTCGCCCGCGCCCATGTCGAGGCACTGCGCCACGTCCACGACTTCGACCGGATCGTCGTGTGGAGCCGAACCGGCGCGAGGGCCCGATCGCTGGCCGCGGCCTACGACGCCGAGGTGATGCCGACCGCGGAGGCGGTCGTTGCCGCGGCCGACGTGGTGTGCACCCTCACGCCGGCGCGCGAGGCCTACATCCGCGGTGACTGGTTCCGCCCGGGCCAGCACATCAACGCCGTCGGCGCCCCGCCACGACCCGACCACCGCGAGATCGACACCGCCGGGATCCGACGGGCACGGGTCGTGGTCGACACCCGCGCCACCTCCTGGCACGACTCCGGCGACGTGATGATCCCGCTCGCCGAGAGCGCGGTCGACCGCGCCCATGTCGCTGACGAGCTGGGCTCCGTGCTCGCCGGGACGACGCCCGGACGCAGCAGCGACGACGAGATCACCCTCTTCAACTCCGTCGGGGTGGGCCTGCAGGACCTCGCCGGAGTACGCCTGCTCATCGACCGGGCACGCGCGGAGGGGATCGGTCTCGAGGTGGAGCTCGGCCGATGAGCATCCGTCTTCGCAACGCCCGGATCGCCGGTGAGCTGCGCGATCTGCACCTCGCGGGCGGCCGGATCGTCGAGGCCCATCCGTGCCGGGCCGAGATCGACCTCGACGGTCGCGTCGTCGTACCCGGCTTCGTCGATGCCCACTGTCATCTCGACAAGACCCTCTGGTCGGGACCGTGGGTTCCCAACACCGCCGGGAGCGACCTCGCGGAGAAGATCGCCTACACCCGCGAGGGCCGTTCCCGCTGGGGCGTCCCGTCGGCGCCTCGGATCACCGAGCTGCTCCGGACGATGGTGGCCGCCGGCACCACCCGGGTGCGCACCCACACCGATGTCTCGCCGGAGTTCGGCCTCGACGGGTTCGAGGCCGTCGCCGAGGCGACCGCCTCGCTCGGCGGGCTGGTCGACGTCGAGCAGGTCGCGTTCCCGCAGTACGGCCTGCTCTCGAACCCGGGCACCGTCGCCCTCGTCGACATCGCGCTCTCCGAGGGGCTGGCGCAGGTGGTCGGCGGGATCGACCCGGTCGGTGTCGACGGCGACGCGGACCGGCACCTCGAGACCGTCTTCGAGCTGGCGGTCCGCCACGGCGTGCCGGTCGACATCCATCTCCACGACCACGACGAGCTCGGCCGCCGCGAGCTCGACATGATCATCGAGCGCACGCTGCAGGCCGGGCTGCAGGGACGAGTCACGGTCAGCCACTGCTACGCCCTGGCCGAGGCCACGGGCGCTGAGCAGATCGAGCAGATCGCCCGCCTGGCGAGCGCCGACATCGCCTTGACCACCTGCGCCGCTCACAACGACCCGCTCGCTCCCGTACGGGCGCTGGCGTCGGCAGGTGTACGTCTCGGGTTGGGCAGCGACGGCATCCGTGACCTGTGGTCGCCATGGGGCAACGGCGACCTGCTCGAGCGCGCTCACCAGCTGGCGTACCGCAACGCCTTCGACTCGGACCCGGACATCGCCCACGCGCTCTTCCTCGCCACCGCCGGCGGCGCGGCCGTGCTGGGCGTGGACGACCACGGAACCGAGGTCGGCGACGTGGCCGACCTCGTCGTACTCGACTCACGTTCCGAGGCGGAGGCGGTCGTCACCCGCGCCTCCCGACACCTCGTGTTCAAGCGTGGCGTGCTCGTGGCGCGCGACGGCGTCCTCACCTCCGACCTCTGACCACACCTTCACCAAGGAGAACCCTCATGCGTACCGTCCTCGTCTCCGCGCTGCTCGCAGCCGGACTCGCCATCAGCACCACCGCCTGCAGCTCGAGCCAGGCAGGCACCACCGACGCGCTCCGTGTCGGGGTCATGTTCCCCGGCAACCTCGCCGACGACGGGTTCATGCAGTCCGGGTACGGCGGCTACCAGCGCATCGAGAAGGAGCTCGGCGACCAGGTCGAGCTGAGCAAGGCCGAGCAGGTCCCTGAGACCGACTACCAGCAGGTCCTCACCCGCCTGGCCAGCAGCTCCGACCTCGTCGTCTCCTACGGTGGCCAGACCGATGCCGTCGTACGTCAGGTCGCACCGACCTTCCCCGACGTGAAGTTCGTCGAGATCGGTGGCCCCGCCGACGCGGAGCCGCTCGACAACCTCGCCTACTACGACCCACGGCAGGCCGAAGGCGGCTACCTGGCCGGGGCGCTGGCCGCCCTGTCCAGCAAGACCGGGAAGGTCGCCTTCGTCGGCGGTCTGGAGCTGCCCGCGATCGTCCAGACCGCGGAGGCGTTCGAGGCCGGCGCCACGAGGGCCGTCCCCTCGATCGAGGTGCTCGAGCCCCAGTACGTCGGCGACTTCAATGATGTCGCGAAGGCCAAGCAGGCCGGCCTGGCCGACTTCGCCGCCGGCGCCGACGTACTCGGGCAGCAGCTCAACCTCGGCCACCAGGGCCTCGCGCAGGCCGCTGCCGAGAGAGGCGCCAGCATCGTCGGTGGCCCGCTGCCCAAGGAGTGCGGCAGCGAGGAAGGGGTCATCGGCTACGTCAAGGAGGACACCGGCTACGCCCTCGAGTACGCCGTCGATGCCATGCTGAACGACACCTTCGAGGCTGCTCAGGTGCCCTTCGGTGTCAAGGACGAGGCCGCCACCGACATCGTCGTCTGCACCGACGCCGCCACCGTCGTGTCCGCGATCGACAAGATCAAGGCCGATGTCGCCTCTGGTGCGATCCAGCCCTGACCCGGCAGGCTTCGGGCGCCCGTGACCGCGGGCGCCCGGTCCGACCGGTTCTGTCCGTGGTCACCACTAGGGTTGGAACGTGCCCGATCCGCAGAGCTATCGCCCCAGAGCTGGAGACATCCCCACCCAGCCCGGGGTCTACCGGTTCCGCGATCCCAAGGGGCGGGTGATCTATGTCGGCAAGGCGATCAACCTGCGTCAACGGCTCGCGAACTACTTCCAGCCGATCCCGAGCCTCCACCCGCGTACGGCGACGATGGTCACCACCGCCGCCAGCGTCGAGTGGACGACGGTCAACAACGACATCGAGGCGCTCCAGCTCGAATACACCTGGATCAAGGAGTTCGACCCGCGGTTCAACGTCAAGTACCGCGACGACAAGTCCTACCCGTGGCTCGCGGTCACCGTCGGCGAGGAGTTCCCGCGGGTCATGGTCGGCCGCGGCGCCAAGCGCAAGGGCACCCGCTACTTCGGCCCCTACGGCCACGCCTGGGCGATCCGCGAGACCGTCGACATCCTGCTGCGCGTCTTCCCGATGCGCTCGTGCAGCAACGGCGTCTTCAAGCGCTCCCAGCAGATCGGCCGCCCCTGCCTGCTCGGCTACATCGACAAGTGCACCGCCCCCTGCGTCGGCAACATCTCCGCCGAGGAGCACCGGGAGATCGTCGATGACTTCTGCGACTTCATGGCCGGCCACACCACGACCTTCACGAAGCGGATCGAGAAGGAGATGTACGCCGCCTCCGAGGCGCTCGACTTCGAGAAGGCCGCCCGGCTGCGTGACGACCTCGCCGCGATGCAGCGCGCCCTGGAGAAGCAGGCGGTGGTGCTCGGCGACGGCGCCGACGCCGACGTGATCGCCCTCGCCGAGGATCCGCTCGAGGTCGGCGTGCAGATCTTCTACGTACGCGGCGGCCGGATCAAGGGTCAGCGCGGCTGGGTCGCGGACCGGATGGACGACGCCGACACCGCCGGTCTGGTCGAGCACTTCCTGCTCCAGCTCTACGCCGGCGAGGACGCCGAGGCCATCCCGCGCGAGATCCTGGTCCCGGCGTTGCCGCCCGACCACGAGACCTTCGAGGAGCTGCTCTCCGATGCGCGGAAGGCGAAGGTGCGGATCCGGGTCCCGCAGCGTGGCGACAAGAAGACCCTCCAGGAGACCGTGGCCAACAACGCCAAGCAGGCCCTGGCGCTCCACAAGACCAAGCGGGCCAGCGACCTGACCACCCGCAACCGGGCGCTGGAGGAGATCCAGGAGGCGCTCGAGCTCGACGAGGTGCCGCTGCGGATCGAGTGCTACGACATCTCCCATCTGCAGGGCACCGAGATCGTGGCCAGCATGGTGGTCTTCGAGGACGGCCTGGCCCGCAAGTCGGAATACCGCCGGTTCATCATCAAGGGCCAGGACGGCTCCGACGACGTCAAGGCGATGCACGAGGTGATCACCCGGCGGTTCAAGCGGCTTCTCGACGAGCAGTCGACGTCGATCGTCTCGACCGAGGTCGAGGGGGCCAGCGGTCCGATGCTGGTCGACCCGGTGACCGGCCGGCCCCGCAAGTTCGCCTACGCCCCGGGCCTGGTCGTCGTCGACGGCGGCGCGCCCCAGGTGGCCGCCGCCCAGCGCGCCCTGGCCGAGCTCGGCATCGACGACATCCCGGTCGTCGGCCTGGCCAAGCGCCTGGAGGAGGTCTGGGTCCCCGACGAGGAGGACCCGGTGATCCTGCCGCGCAGCTCCGAGGGGCTCTACCTGCTGCAGCGGGTCCGCGACGAGGCGCACCGGTTCGCGATCACCCACCACCGCGGCCGGCGCAGCAAGTCCATGGTGGAGAGCCTGCTCGATGACGTACCCGGCCTGGGCGAGGTGCGCCGCAAGACCCTGATAAAGCATTTCGGCTCGCTCAAGAAGCTCCGCGCGGCGACCGTCGAGGAGATCGCCCAGGTGCCCGGCATCGGCCCCGCCACCGCGACAGCGATCAAGACCGCTGTGGAGCAGACGGCGAAGAATGGCAAGGTTGGCGCCATCAACGTCACCACCGGCGAGATCATCGAGGAGTAGGTCATGCACAAGGGGGAGGTCGTCGTCATCACCGGGATGACCGGTGCCGGGCGGAGCACCGCCGCCAAGGAGCTGGAGGACCTCGGCTACTACGTCGTCGACAACCTGCCGCCGAGCCTGCTCCCGCAGGTGGTCGAGCGGGTCGACGCGGCCCGGGGCCCGGAGCAGCCGGTGGCGGTCGTGACCGACGTACGTTCCGGGTCGTTCTTCGCCGAGCTCGAGGAGATCGTGGCCAAGGGAGCCACCGGGCGGCGTACGACCCTGGTCTTCCTCGACGCCGCCGACGACACATTGGTGCGCCGTCAGGAGGCCGCGCGGCGGCCCCACCCGATGCAGCGCGGCAACGAGCGGCTGCTGGACGCCCTCGAGCGCGAGCGGGTGGTGCTGGCCAGCCTGCGCGGCGCCGCCGACCTGGTCATCGACACGACCCAGCTCAACGTGCACCAGCTCACCGCGCGGATCGCCGAGGCGTTCGGCACCCCGGAGCGGACGACGCTGAAGGTGTCGGTGGTGAGCTTCGGGTTCAAGTACGGGATCCCGGTCGACGCCGACTTCATGGCCGACATGCGCTTCCTGCCGAATCCTCACTGGGTGCCGGAGCTGAAGGACGGCAACGGACGTGACAACCCCGACGTCGCGGCCTACGTCTACTCGCGTCCTGGTGCGGAGGAGTTCCTGAGCGGGTATGTTCCGGTGCTCATCGGAGTGACCAAGGGCTACCTCCACGAAGGAAAGAGGTTCATGCGCGTGGCGATCGGTTGCACGGGTGGCAAGCACCGCAGCGTGGCGATGGCGGAGGAGATCTCCAGGCGGCTGCGAGATGCCGGCCTGGACGCGAAGGCGATTCACCGAGACCTCGGGCGGGAGTGAGAGTGGCCGGGGCCGACCGACCCGGGGCAGATGCCCAGGCCGTCGTCGCCCTGGGGGGAGGGCACGGACTGCATGCGTCGCTGAGCGCGCTGCGGCTGCTGGTCGACGACTTGACCGTCGACAAGCTCACGGCGATCGTGACGGTCGCCGACAACGGCGGCTCGAGCGGCCGGCTCCGCCGCGAGTTCGGCGTGCTGCCTCCCGGCGACCTGCGGATGGCGCTGGCCGCCCTGTGCGGCGCGGACCGCTGGGACGACACCTGGGCGCAGGTGCTGCAGCACCGCTTCGCCGGCGAGGGCGAGATGCGCGGCCACAACCTCGGCAACCTGCTGATCGTGGGCCTGTGGGAGCAGCTCGGTGACCACGTCGAGGCGCTCGACTGGGTCGGCCGGCTGTTGGGCGCCAAGGGCCGGGTCCTGCCGATGGCGCTGGTGCCGATGGACATCGTCGCCGACGTACGCGGCCTGGTGCCCGGGTCTCCCGCAACCCTCACCTCGGTGCAGGGCCAGGTCGAGGTCGCCAGCACCGAGGGCAAGATCGAGTCGATCCGGCTCATCCCCGACAACCCGCCGGCCGCGCCGGACGCGGTCGAGGCGATCCGCGAGGCGGAGTGGGTGTTCCTGGGGCCCGGCTCCTGGTTCACCTCCGTCCTGCCGCACCTGATGGTCCGCGCGCTGCGCGAGGCCCTGGTCGCCACCTCCGCGAAGATCGTCGTCGTGCTCAACCTCGGCGAGCAGCCGGGGGAGACGACCGGCTTCGGCCCCGCCGAGCATCTTTCGGTCCTCCTCGAGCACGCCCCCGACCTCCGCATCCACACCGTCCTCGTCGACTCCTCCCTCGACGGCCTCGACGAGCTGTCGCGGGTGGCCGAGAAGTGCGGTGCGCAGGTCGAGGTGGCCGACGTCGCCGTCGGCGACGGGACCCCGCGCCACGACCCGGAGCGGCTGGCCGCTGCGTACGCGAGGGTGATCGGCGCGGGGTGAGCGGGGCCCCGGCGTGGAACCGATTAGAGGGTCGTTGACATCAATGAAAGACTCTCCGGCATGGCGATGACGGGACAGGTGAAGGCCGAGCTGGCCTCCACTCAGATCACCAAGACATGCTGCCGGAAGGCAGAGGTTGCCTCGACGTTGAGGTTCGCTGGGGGGATCCACATCGTGGCCGGCAGGATCGTGGTCGAGGCTGAGCTCGACACCGGTCTGGCCGCCAGGAGATTGAAGCGAGACATCGCCGACGTCTTCGGTCACGAGGCAGAGGTGGCTCTCATCCAGGCGAGCGGGCTTCGTAAGGGCAGCCGCTACATCGTGCGCGTGGTCAAGGACGGTGAGGCGCTGGCGCGTCAGACCGGCCTTCTCGACCAGCGTGGCCGGCCGGTGCGGGGTCTTCCGCCTGCCGTCGTCTCGGGCGGAGCCTGCGACGCGGTGGCCGCCTGGCGCGGTGCCTTCCTGGCCCACGGCTCGCTCACCGAGCCGGGCCGCTCCTCCTCGATGGAGGTGACCTGCCCGGGCTCGGAGTCGGCCCTCGCCCTCGTCGGTGTCGCCCGTCGGATCGGCATCTCCGCCAAGCCCCGCGAGGTCCGCGGCGTGGACCGTGTCGTCATCCGTGACGGCGACGCGATCGGCCAGCTGCTGACCCGTCTGGGCGCCCACGAGTCGCTGATGGCCTGGGAGGAGCGCCGGATGCGCCGCGAGGTCCGCGCCACCGCCAACCGGCTCGCCAACTTCGACGACGCCAACCTGCGCCGCTCGGCCCGTGCCGCGGTCGCCGCCGGCGCCCGCGTCGAGCGCGCCTTGGAGATCCTCGGCGAGGACATCCCCGACCATCTGCGCCAGGCCGGCAAGCTCCGTCTCGAGCACAAGCAGGCCTCGCTCGAGGAGCTCGGACAGCTCCACGACCCGGTGCTGACCAAGGACGCGATCGCCGGCCGCATCCGCCGCCTGCTGGCCATGGCCGACAAGCGGGCCGAGGAGCTCGGCATCCCCGACACGGAGGCGTCGCTGACCGCGGAGATGCTCGCCGAGGACGCCTGAGAGCAGCATCCACAACCTGAAATCCGGCCCGGGCCCCTCGACTGATCGAGGGGCCCGGGCCGTTTGCTACTCGTCCGTCTTTTGGAACGATCCAACCCACTCTCCCACGGTTCAGAGGCGCTGGGTAGTGTCGGCGTCAGCGGGTGATCCCGCACACAGAGTTCTCGACGCGAACCAGGAGTCCACGTGACAGTTCGAGTAGGCATCAACGGGTTCGGCCGGATCGGCCGCAACTTCTTCCGCGCGGTGCGCGCCTCCGACCTCGACATCGAGATCGTCGGTGTCAACGACCTCAGCGACAACGCCACCCTCGCGACGCTGCTGAAGTTCGACTCGATCCTCGGCCCGCTCGGCGCCGAGGTGTCGGCCACCGAGGACGCGATCGTCGTCGACGGCAAGGAGATCAAGGCGTACGCCGAGCGTGACCCGGCCAACATCCCGTGGAAGGAACTCGACGTCGACGTCGTGATCGAGTCGACCGGGTTCTTCACCGACGCCACCAAGGCGCGCGCCCACATCGACTCCGGCGGGGCGAAGAAGGTGATCATCTCCGCGCCGGCGAAGAACGAGGACGCCACCATCGTGATGGGCGTCAACGAGTCGGTCTACGACCCCGAGGCCCACACGGTCATTTCCAACGCCTCGTGCACGACCAACTGCCTGGCGCCGCTGGCGAAGGCGCTCAACGACGGCGTCGGCATCAACCAGGGCCTGATGACGACCGTCCACGCCTACACCGCCGACCAGAACCTCCAGGACAACATCCACAAGGACATGCGCCGCGCCCGTGCGGCCGCCCTCAACGTGGTGCCCACCTCGACCGGCGCCGCCAAGGCGATCGGTCTGGTGCTGCCGGAGCTGAAGGGCAAGCTCGACGGCTACGCCCTGCGGGTGCCGGTGCCGACCGGCTCGATCGTCGACCTCTCCTTCGAGGCCTCGCGCGAGACCTCGGTCGAGGAGATCAACTCGATCATGGAGAAGGCCGCCGACGGGAAGTACCTCGTCTACTCGACCGACCCGATCGTCTCCTCCGACATCGTCACCAACCCGGCGTCCTCGATCTTCGACGCTCCGCTGACCAAGGTGATCGGCAACCAGGTCAAGGTCGCCGCGTGGTACGACAACGAGTGGGGCTACTCCAACCGGCTCGGTGACCTGGTGGCGTACGTTGGCGCGAGCCTGTGACCCAGCGACCTGCCTCACAGGTTAGGGTCTAGCCCGTTATGTCTCTGAATCTCACGCAGCTCATCGAGCAGGGAGTCGCGGGCAAGCGAGTTCTCGTGCGCTCCGACCTCAATGTCCCGTTGGAAGGCACCACGATCACCGACGACGGTCGCATCCGTGCCTCGGTGCCCACGATCAAGGCGCTGGCCGACGCCGGCGCCAAGGTCGTGGTGGTCGCCCACCTCGGTCGGCCGAAGGGGGAGCCGGACCCGGCCTACTCGCTGGCGCCTGTAGCGGTCCGCCTCGGCGAGCTGCTCGGTGCCGAGGTCGCTTTCGCAACCGACACCGTCGGCGACTCCGCCAGCTCGGTCGTCGGCGGACTCGCCGACGGCCAGGTCGCCCTGCTGGAGAACGTACGCTTCAACGCCGGTGAGACCAGCAAGGACGACATCGAGCGGGCGGCCTTCGCCGCCGAGCTCGCCGCCCTGGCCGATGCCTTCGTCTCCGACGGCTTCGGCGTGGTCCACCGCAAGCAGGCCTCGGTCTACGACGTCGCCAAGCTGCTCCCCAGCGCCCAGGGCGACCTGGTGGCCACCGAGATCGACGTGCTCAAGCGGCTCACCGAGACCCCCGAGCGTCCCTACGTGGTCGTCCTCGGTGGCTCGAAGGTCTCCGACAAGCTCGGCGTGATCGACAACCTGCTCGGCAAGGCGGACAAGCTGCTCATCGGCGGCGGCATGGTCTTCACCTTCCTCAAGGCCCAGGGCTACGAGGTCGGGAAGTCGCTGCTCGAGGAGGACCAGATCCTCACCGTGCTCGGCTATCTCGAGCGCGCCGAGGAGATCGGCGTAGAGATCCTGCTGCCGACCGATGTCGTGGTCGCCGACTCCTTCGGTGACGAGGCCTCGGCCCGCGTGGTCGCGGCCAACGCGATCCCGGCCGAGTCGCTCGGCCTCGACATCGGCCCGGAGTCCGCGCAGACCTACGCCGCCGCGCTCGAGGGCGCCAAGACGGTCTTCTGGAACGGTCCGATGGGCGTCTTCGAGCAGCCCGCCTTCGCCGAGGGCACCCGGGCGGTCGCCCAGGCGCTGACCACGATCGACGGGCTCTCGGTCGTCGGCGGCGGCGACTCCGCCGCAGCGATCCGCCAGCTCGGGTTCGCCGACGACCAGTTCGGTCACATCTCGACCGGCGGTGGCGCCTCGCTCGAATACCTGGAGGGCAAGACGCTCCCGGGCATCGCCGTGCTCGACGAGGCGACCGTGGTCGGGGGCCTAGGCTGATGGCGGCCAAGAAGCAGGCCGGTGGGCGCACCCCGCTCATCGCGGGCAACTGGAAGATGAACCTCAACCACCAAGAAGCGGTGGTCCTGGTCCAGAAGCTCGCCTGGACGCTCTCCGACAAGCGTCACGACTTCGCGGCCGTCGAGGTGGCGGTCTTCCCGCCGTTCACCGACATCCGTTCGGTGCAGACGCTGGTCGACGGCGACAAGATGCGCATCACCTACGGCGCCCAGAACGTCTCCACCCAGGAGTCGGGTGCCTACACCGGCGAGGTCTCGGCCTCGATGCTCGCCAAGCTCGGCTGCACCTATGTGATCGTGGGTCACTCCGAGCGCCGTGAGCACTACGGCGAGACCGACGAGATCGTCGCGCAGAAGGCCAAGATCGCCCTCAAGCACAAGATCACCCCGATCGTCTGCGTCGGGGAGGGCCTCGAGATCCGCCAGGCCGGCAACCACCTCGAGCACTGCACCGGTCAGGCCGAGGCCTCGCTCGCCGGCCTCACCGACGCCGAGGTCGCGCAGGTCGTCATCGCCTACGAGCCGGTCTGGGCGATCGGCACCGGCGAGACCGCCACCGCGCAGGACGCCCAGGAGGTCTGCGCCGGCATCCGGGAGCGGCTGGAGAAGCTCTACGGCGCAGAGATCGCCGGGGGCGTACGCATCCTCTACGGCGGCTCCGTGAAGCCCAACAACGTGGCCGCGCTGATGCAGGAGAGCGACGTCGACGGCGCCCTGGTCGGCGGCGCGAGCCTCTCCGTGGAGGACTTCGCGGCGATCTCCCGCTACTACGACCTACCGGTGCTGTAGGTTTGCGGCTCTCCAGATAGGATTTCAGACGTGGAACTTCTCTTCACCATCATCCTGGTCATCGCGAGTGCGCTGATGATCCTGCTCGTGCTGCTCCACAAGGGCCGCGGTGGCGGACTCTCCGACATGTTCGGTGGCGGTGTCTCGAGCTCGCTGGGTGGATCCTCGGTCGTCGAGCGCAACCTCGACCGGCTCACCATCGGCATCGGTGTCATCTGGTTCGCCTGTGTGATCGCGCTCGGCCTGCTGATGGCCTACTGAAGCATTCCCCTTCAGCGCACGCGCGATAGCGTCTAAACTCATCGACGCTGGACGGAGATTTTGCCGTCCGAATCCCCCAAAGTGGCCTCTCGGGGCTGCGAAATTTAAGTTGAGAGAGGACACCGCAGCACCATGGCAGGTGGAGGGAACGCGATTCGGGGCTCCCGAGTCGGTGCTGGGCCGATGGGTGAGGCGGAGCGCGGCGAAGCTGCGCCACGGAAGGCCGTCACCTACTTCTGCGCCAACGCACATCGCTCGGTCATCACCTTCGCCGTCGAGGCGACGCCGCCGGACTCCTGGGACTGCCCCAAGTGTGGGCTCCCGGCTGGTCTGGACGAGGAGAACGCGCCGCCGGCGCCGAAGATCGAGCCTTACAAGACCCACCTCGCCTACGTGAAGGAGCGCCGCTCCGACGCCGAGGCCGAGGACATCCTGGAGGAGGCCATCGCCCTCCTCCGCTCCCGCCGGAAGTCCGGCGAGATCATCTTCTGACCCCCCGCCGAGTCGGCGCATCTGTTCCACGCAGACGCGCCGACTCGGCGCATTTGTCCCGCTCAAGGGGCGCGAGTCGGCTCGTCAGTCCCGTCTGAAGTGAACGAGTCGGCTCGTCAGTCTCGCCCTGAGCGGGCGAATCGGCGCAACTGTCCCAGTCAGCTCGCCAGACGTCGACCGCGCCGCCGGAGCGCCCGATGGTGCAGCTGCCGAATGCGTACGTCTGCGGTTCCAGTCCGCGTGAAGAGATCGCTCTTCGTGAACGCCTCGACCAGCCACCCTTCTCGGCACACGTCCAGACGCCGTTCCCGGTCGCGTACCTGCTGGCCGGGGGAGGAGTGCCACTCCGCACCGTCGTACTCGACAGCCGCGAGAAGGTCCTCGTTGGCCAGATCGAGACGGGCAACGAACTCCCCGGTCGCGGTGGAGACCTCGACCTGCGGCGTCATCGGAAACCGCGCAAGATGGCAGCGCAGGCCCAGCACCGCTTCGGGCGGTGACTCGAACCGACCATCCGCCAGCGGACCGATTCCGCGAAGCGTGGTGACCCATCGCTGACCGCGGAACTGCTCAATGCCCTCGATGAACTCCTCAGGTTCGTACGCATCGAGCCGGTGCATCATCGAGACCCCGGCGATCGCCTCGTCAGGCCAGCGGACGCGACCGAGATCCCAGGCCGTACGCAGCGCAGTGGTGACCCTCAGGCCGCCGATCTCGTCGGTCTCGCTGTCCGCCACGTCACGTTCCCCGCTGCTGGCGATGTCATTGCGAAGACGGCCGCGGCCGGCCGGGCGGAAGAACGAGAGCGGCCGAAGGCTGATGTGCTCGCCGGGGGCGAGGATCATCTCGGCGCCAAGAAGCCAGCCGGCATGTCGGTCGACGACGATGCAGTCGGCGGGTGCGACCAGTCTCAAGCACGCAGCGCGGACGGCGAGAGAGTCGCCCACCTCGGTGGCCAGATAGACGCCCTTGATGGGGCGGCGCAGGAGGCCCGTCTCGAGAAGCGTGCCGAGCCGCCTCCGCGAGATCCCGGCTTCGCGGGCCATCTTGAAGGTGAACGGCTCGGTCGCCGGCAACGGGAAGGTGCTCCCGAGGGATCCGTTGAACAGCATCTCGTCGATATCCATGGCCCAGAGTCTGGGAGCCCGCCCATGGAACCGCCACCGGACATCGGCGGGCTGTGGAAAAGTCTGTGGACAAGATGGGGCTGACGCGCCGACTCGAGTCGTTCGAACGGGACTGACGTGCCGAGTCGGCGCCTCTGATTGGGACAGACGCGCCGACTCGGCGGGGTGGGTCAGCAGGTTGCGCCGAAGATGGACGCGGCGTACTCCGGGCGGTCGATGAACGGGTTCCGGTTGTGCTGGTAGGTCGCGTAGATCTTGTTGTTGCGCGCCTGCTCGGCCGTGGTGACGGGGTCGGCGTTGTGCCAGGCCAGGAGGACGCAGACCTTGCCGAGGTAGTTGGTCGAGCCGTTGACGGAGTTGTTGAGTTCGAGGTCGGCGAAGCCGTCGTCGCCGTTGTAGCGCACCGCCATGTAGAGGATGCCGCGGGCCAGGTCGCCCTTGACGCTGTCGCGGGGCTCGAAGGAGTCGGCGTCGGTCCAGCAGTCGCTGCACTCCGCGACGGCGGAACCGCCCAGATCGAAGTCCTTGTTGCCCCGGGTGGAGTTGACGGTGACGTCCTCGGGGCGCAGGTGGTGGACGTCCGTGCCCGGGCCGTTGCTCGTGCCGAAGTCGCCGTGGCTCTGCGGCCACGTGTGCTCGCGGTTCCAGTTGTTGGCGTCTCCGCCGTTGTTGGTCTTCGGTGTGGAGACTCCGGAGTAGAACTCGATGACGTTCGCGGAGTTGTTCGGGTCCTGGTCGAGCACCTTCAGTGCCTCCCACACCTCGCTGTAGGTCAGCGTGGTGTTGCCGTCGATGATGTTGTGCAGCGCTGACTTCAGCGCCGAGCCGGACAGGCCCGCGGCGGAGTCGTAGTAGCCCGCCGGGATGTTCGGGTCCGCGGTCGGGCTGGCAGTCGGAGTGGGCGTCGGGGTCGGGGTCGGCGTGGAGCCGGCGAACGCGAAGGCGGTGGCGTTCTTGTGGCCGGGGTGGGAGAAGTACGCCGTCAGGGTGCCGGTCACATCGATCTGGCGGCCCTTCAGGCTCGGGTTGGACTGCAGGCCCCAGGAGCTGCGGAAGGTGTCGGGGATCTGCACGTAGAGCATCTTGGACGTGCTGGTCTCCGAGGCCGAGTCGGCGATCGCGAGCGCGTAGTCGTTGGGATAGTTGCTGGTCACGACCGTGTTCGTCGCGGTGGGCTGGCCGACGACGTAGCCGCGCACGGTGGCCGTCGAGCCGTTCTGGGTGGCGATCGCCGTGGATACGGTGATCGTGGCCGCCTGGGCCGGGGCGGTCGTGATGACGACCGCCATGAAGCTCGCCAGAGCGAGGGCAACGAGGCTGGCCAGGGTGAGGCGCAGCCGCCGAGAGACGCTGAAGGACATGTCCGGATGGTGGCAGTCGGCAGATGCGGGCGGAACCCGATGCGGCAAAGATTTACCTGCCGTTAGCAACCTGGGTAACGGAGTTCCTGAGACATTTGCGCCGACTCGGCGCTTCTGGGTGGGACAGTCGCGCCGAGTCGGTGAAGGGGGTCAGAGCTTGGAGGCGGCGGCTCGGTCCAGGAACCAGGTCGTCTCGGTGGTGCCGGTGACGCCGGTCGCGGGGATCTCGGTGATCGAGGCGCCCGCGTGGGCCCTGGCGACCGCGTCGGCCTTGCCCTCGCCGCTGACCAGGAACCAGACGGTCGTGGAGCGGCGCAGCGCCTCGAAGGTGAAGGTGATGCGCTCGGGCGGCGGCTTGGGGGAGTCGGTGACGCCGACAGCGATCGCGTCCTTTGCCTCGAGCTGCGGGAAACCGGGGAAGAGCGAGGCGATGTGGCCGTCGGGGCCGACCCCGAGCATCAGGATGTCGAAGCCGCCCGAGCCGTGGCTGCGTACGTCCTGGGAGAACTGCGCCGCAGCCTCCTCGACGCTCAGGCCGGAGTCGGTGGCGGGCATCTCGTGGATGCGATGCTCAGGCACCCCGACCGAGGTCAGGAAGGCGGCGCGGGCCTGGCCGGCGTTGCGGTCGGGGGAGTCGGCGGCGACGTAGCGCTCGTCGCCGAAGAAGAACTCGACCGCACCCCAGTCGACACCCGACTCGGGTGCGAGCCGGGCGATCTCGCGGTGGATCGCCTCGGCGATGGTGCCACCGGTGAGCCCGATGGTGGGTATGTCGCCGGCAGCCTGCAGGTCGGCGAGGCGACTGAGGAACTCCCCGGCGACGGCCGAGGCCAGGGCCCCGGCGGTGTCGTGGACCTCGATGAGTGACTCGGGATGACCGTCGCTGGTCACGTGCGCTTCTCCCTGTAGTAGGCGATGAGGGACTGGGTGGAGGTGTCCTGCTGGCCGGCGACGGCCTCGTCGCCGGAGACGGCAGGGCTGATCTGCAGGGCGAGCTGCTTGCCGAGCTCGACGCCCCACTGGTCGAAGGAGTCGATGCCCCAGACCACACCCTGGGTGAAGGTGATGTGCTCGTAGAGCGCGATCAGCTGACCCAGCACGCCCGGGGTCAGCGACGGCGCCATGATCGAGGTGGTGGGCCGGTTGCCGGAGAAGACCCGCGCGTTGACGATGCTCTCCGCGGTGCCCTCGGCGCGCACCTGCTCGGCGGTCTTGCCGAAGGCGAGCGCCTGGGTCTGGGCGAAGAAGTTGGCCAGGAACAGCTCGTGGACGTCGATGTCGCCGTCGGCGAGCGGATAGGCGGGGTTGGCGAACGCGATGAAGTCCGCCGGGATCACCCGGGTGCCCTGGTGGATCAGCTGGTAGAACGCGTGCTGCCCGTTGGTGCCGGGCTCGCCCCAGAACACCTCGCCGGTGTCGGTGGTCACCGCGGTGCCGTCCCAGCGGACCGACTTGCCGTTGGACTCCATGGTCAGCTGCTGAAGGTACGCAGGGAACCGGTGCAGCAGCTGGGAGTAGGGCAGCACGGCGTGGGTCTGAGCGTCGAAGAAGTTGACGTACCAGACGTTGAGGAGACCCATGAGTGCCGGCACGTTCCGGTCGAGCGGGGTGGTGCGGAAGTGCTCGTCGATCGCGTGGAAGCCACCGAGGAACTCGGCGAAGCCCTCAGGGCCGACGGCGATCGCCAGGGACGTGCCGATCGCGGAGTCGACCGAGTAACGGCCGCCCACCCAGTCCCAGAAGCCGAAGGCGTTCTCCGGGTCGATCCCGAAGTTCGCGACCTTGTCCAGCGCCGTGGAGACGGCGACGAAGTGCTTCTTCACCGCGTCGGCGGCGTCCACCTCGTCGCCCAGCGCATCGAGGAGCCAGGCGCGCGCCAGGCGGGCGTTGGTCAAGGTCTCCAGCGTGGAGAAGGTCTTCGAGGAGACGATGAACAGCGTCGTCGCCGGGTCGAGCCCCTTGAGCGTCACGCCGGCGTCGGTGGGATCGATGTTGGAGATGAACCGGCACTCGATCTCCGGGTGGCGGAACGGCTCCAGCGCCTCGTAGGCCATCACCGGGCCGAGGTCGGAGCCGCCGATGCCGATGTTGACGACGGTGTGGATCCGCTCGCCGGTGACGCCCTTCCACTCACCGGAGCGGACCCGGTCGGCGAAGGCGTACATCTTCGCCAGGGTCTCGTGGACGGCGGGCACGACGTCGGTGCCGTCGACCTCGAGGGAGGCGTCCGCGGGAAGACGCAGGGCGGTGTGGAGCACCGCCCGGTCCTCGGTGACGTTGATGTGCTCGCCCTCGAGCATCGCGTCCCGCCGTGCCTCCAGGCCGACCTGCTCGGCGAGCGCCAGCAGAGCGGCCAGGAGGTCGTCGGTGAGGAGGTTCTTGGAGAGGTCGACATGGAGGTCGGCCGCTTGATAGGTGAAGCGTGAGGCCCGGCCGGGATCATCGGCGAACCACGAGCGCAGGTCAGGTGTGATACCGGCTCGCAGCTCGGTGAGTGCCTTCCAGGCGTCCGTCGTCGTCGCGTCGACCGGGCCGCCCACTACTTGACCGCCTCGATCTGGCCCTGCACGGTGTCGACGAGCTCGACCCAGGAGACCTTGAACTTGTCCACGCCCTCGGTCTCCAGCACCTCGAAGACATCGTCGAGGTCGACACCGACCGAGCGGAGCGACTCGAAGACCGCGGCCGCCTCGGCGCCCTTGCCGGTGACGACGTCGCCCTTGACCTCGCCGTGGTCGGCGAAGGCCTCCATGGTCTTCTCCGGCATGGTGTTGACCGTGTCGGCGACGACGAGGTCGGTCACGTAGAGCGTGTCGGGGTAGTCCGGGTTCTTGACCCCGGTCGAGGCCCACAGCGGCCGCTGGGCGTTGGCGCCCTCACCGGCCAGCGCGGTCCAGCGCTCGGAGTTGTGGACCTCCTCGAAGGCGGCGTACGCGGCGATGGCGTTGGCCACCGCGGCCTTGCCGAGCAGCGCGGTGGCCTCGGGGGTGCCGATCGCCTCGAGTCGCTTGTCGATCTCGGTGTCGACGCGGGAGACGAAGAACGACGCCACGCTGCGGATCGTGGACAGGTCCTTGCCGGCCGCCTTGGCCTGCTCCAGACCGGTCAGGTAGGCGTCCATCACCGCCCGGTAGCGCTCGACCGAGAAGATCAGGGTCACGTTGACCGAGATGCCCTCGGCGATCGTGGCGGTGATCGCCGGGAGCCCCTCGAGGGTCGCCGGGATCTTGATCAGCGCGTTGGGACGGTCGACCGCGGCCCACAGCGCCTTCGCGGAGGCGATCGTCGCGTCGGTGTCGTTGGCCAGGGTCGGCTCGACCTCGATCGAGACCCGGCCGTCGTCCTTGGTCGCCTCGGCGACCGGAGCGAGGATGTCGCAGGCGTTGCGTACGTCCTCGGTGGTGAGGCCGAAGATGACCTCGTCCACGTCCTTGCCCTCGGCCACCAGCGAGCGGAGCTGCTCGTCGTAGCGCTCGCCCTTGGAGATCGCGGCGGCGAAGATGGTCGGGTTGGTGGTCACCCCGACGACGGACTTCTCCTTGACGAGCTCGGCCAGGTTGCCGGTCTCGATCCGCTCCCGGGAGAGGTCGTCGAGCCAGATGGATACGCCGGCGTCGGCCAGCGCCTTGAGACGGTCAGACATAGTTCATGCTCCCTTGTTGATGGCGGCGAGGCTCTCCTTGGCGGCCGTGACGACCGCCTCCGGAGTGAAGCCGTACTCCTTGAACAGCAGCGCGCCGGACGCCGAGGCGCCGAAGTGCTCGAGCGAGACGATCCGGCCGGCATCGCCGACGTACTCCCGCCAGCCCTGCTTCACGCCGGCCTCGACGCTGACCCGCGCCTTGACGCTCGGCGGGATCACCGAGTCGCGGTAGTCCTGGTCCTGGGCCTCGAACCACTCCAGGCACGGGAGCGAGACCACGCGGGCACCGATGCCCTCCTTCGCCAGCTCCTCACGGGCGGCCACGGCGTACTGCACCTCCGAGCCGGTGCCGAGCAGCACGACGTCGACGGTCCCGGTGGGGGAGTCGAGGAGTACGTAGCCACCCTTCGCCACACCCTCGGTGGTGGCGTAGCCGTCCACCCCGCGCGGGAAGGTCGGCAGCGCCTGACGGGTCAGGATGAGCGCCGAGGGGCGGTCGTGGTGCTTGAGCACCTCGAGCCACGCGGCGGCGGTCTCGTTGGCGTCGGCGGGACGGACCACGTCGAGGCCCGGGATGGCCCGGACCGCGGCGAGGTGCTCGACCGGCTGGTGGGTGGGGCCGTCCTCGCCCAGGCCGACGGAGTCGTGGGTCCAGACGTGGATCACCGGCAGCTTGGACAGCGCCCCGACGCGTACGGCGCCTCGCATGTAGTCGGAGAACTGGAAGAACGTGCCGCCGAAGGCCTTGGTCGGCGAGTGGGCCACGATGCCGTTGAGGATCGCGCCCATGGCGTGCTCGCGGATGCCGAAGTGGAGCACGCGGCCGGCGTAGGGGTCGCCCTTCCACTCGTCGGTGGAGCGGTCCTCGGGGATGAAGCTGGGCGCGCCGGAGATGGTGGTGTTGTTGGAGCCGGCCAGGTCGGCCGAGCCACCCCACAGCTCGGGCAGCACCGGCGCGAGCGCGTTGATCACCTTGCCGGAGGCGGCGCGGGTGGCGATGCCCTTGGCGTCGGCCTCGAAGAACGGCAGCGCGTCGGCGATGTCGTCGGGGAGCTCCCCGGCCTGCAGCCGCTCGAGCAGCTTCGCACCCTCCGGGTTGGCCTCGGCCCAGGCGGCCTCCTCGGCGCGCCAGGCCTCCTCGGCCTTCTCGCCGCGCTCGATGAGCTTGCGGGTGTGGGCGAGCACCTCGGGGTCGACGTCGAAGGACTTGGCCGGGTCGAAGCCCAGGATCTCCTTCGTCGCGGCGACCTCCTCGGCACCGAGCGCCGAACCGTGGGCGGCCTCGGTGTTCTGCGCGTTGGGGGCGGGCCAGGCGATGATCGTACGCAGCACGATCAGCGACGGCTGGTCGGTGACCTCGGCCGCGGCGTTGATCGCGTCGAACAGCGCCGGCACGTCCTCGGTGTAGCCGGTGCCGTCGTGGGTCCAGTCGACCTCCTGGACGTGCCAGCCGTAGGCGCGGTAGCGGGCGGCTACGTCCTCGGTGAACGCGACGTTGGTGTCGCCCTCGATCGAGATCCGGTTGGCGTCGTAGATCATCGTGAGGTTGCCGAGCTTCTGGGTGCCGGCGATCGAGCTCGCCTCGCCGCTGACGCCCTCCTGCAGGTCGCCGTCGCCGGCCAGGACGTAGGTCTTGTGGTCGAACGGGCTCGGCTGGTCGACCGGGGTGTCCGGGTCGAGCAGGCCGCGCAGCCGGCGCTGGGCCATCGCGATGCCGACGGCGTTGGCGACGCCCTGGCCCAGCGGGCCGGTGGTCACCTCCACGCCGCGGGTGTGGCCGCGCTCGGGGTGGCCCGGGGTCAGCGAGCCCCAGGTGCGCAGGCTCTCCAGGTCGCCGAGCTCGAGGCCGAAGCCGCCGAGGTAGAGCTGGATGTAGAGGGTGACGCTCGAGTGGCCGACGGAGAGCACGAACCGGTCACGACCGAGCCAGTCGGTGTCGGCCGGGTTGTGCTTCATCACCTTCTGGAAGAGCAGGTAGGCAGCCGGGGCCAGGCTCATCGCGGTGCCAGGGTGGCCGTTGCCGACCTTCTGCACGGAGTCCATGGCGAGAACGCGGACGGTGTCCACGGCCTTGCTGTCCAGATCGGTCCACTCGAGTACAGGTTTGGTGCTCACGAGGTGCCTTTTCAAATCGGTGGAGTCCACATGGGAGGTTCTTGGGCTGGCCGTGGGGGCTGCCGAATCCGAGCCTACTCACGCCCCGGGTTAGACTGCGAGCCGCATGCTGTGAACTGCTCGTATGAGCCGCATGTGACGCCTCAACCCGATCGAGAAGGATCTTCTCAGTGACGCACGTCGAACAGCCGGTCCCCGACCTCGACCAGCGTAGCGACCGCGCGTCAATGCGCGATGTCGTCTCGGCGTACGTCTCCTTGACGAAGCCCCGCGTGATCGAGCTGCTGCTGCTGACCACCGTTCCGGTGATGTTCTTCGCCGCCCAGGGCGTCCCGGGCGTCGGTCTGGTCGCGGCCACCGTCGTCGGCGGGATCTTCTCGGCCGGTTCTGCCTCGGTCTTCAACTGCGTCTACGACCGTGACATCGACGAGCAGATGAGGCGTACGCGACGCCGTGCCCTGCCGCGCCACGTGGTCACCCCGCGGGCCGCTCTGATCTTCGGGTCGGTACTGGCGGTCCTGTCGGTCGTCGTGCTCGGCCTCTTCGTCAACTGGCTCTCCGCCGGCCTGTCGCTGGCCGCCAACGCGTTCTACGTCTTCGTCTACACGATGCTGCTCAAGCGGCGCACCACCCAGAACATCGTCTGGGGCGGCATCGCGGGCTGCTTCCCGACCCTGATCGGCTGGACCGCGGTCACCGGTTCGGTGAGCTGGGAGCCGCTGATCCTGTTCATGGTCGTCTTCTTCTGGACCCCGCCGCACACCTGGGCCCTGGCGCTGCGCTACCGCGAGGACTATGCGCAGGTCGACGTGCCGATGCTGCCGGTGGTCAAGTCCGCCCGCCACGTCGGCGGCCAGATCGTGGCGTACTCCTGGGTCATGGTCGCCACCTCGCTCCTGATGTGGCCCATCGCCCCCACCGGCTGGCTCTACCCGGTCGCCGCCATCGGCCTCGGCGCCGTCTTCCTCGTCCAGGCCCACCAGCTGCACGCGCGTGCTCGCGGCACCGAGGACCTCACCAAGATCCGCCCGATGCAGCTCTTCCACTCGAGCAACCTCTACCTGAGCCTGCTCTTCGTCGCCCTCGCGGTCGACCCGCTCCTGCGCTGAGACCTCCGCCCGCCGAGCTGAACGACGCGTCGCGCGGCTCGATAGGGTTCCGGCGTGGAGATCCGGTCGATGCAGCCCGAGGACGTCCCGCTGGCGGAGCGGCTGAGCGCGGAGGCGTTCTACGAGCTCGACGTACGGATCCGGCGGCCGCACGAGACCGAGCCGGAGAAGCGGCCCGCCGAGCAGGCGGAGAAATGGAACCGGCGTACGCAGCGGTTCCTGGACACCGACCCGGAGGGGTGCGTCGTCGCGGTCGACGAGCACGGACTCGCCGGCTTCGCGACCTCGATCCGCCGCGACGATGCGGTGTGGGCGCTGGCGACCTTTGCCGTACGTCCCGGGCTGCAGGGGCAGGGAGTCGGCAAGCGCATCCTCTCCCTCGCCGCCCAGCACGGTGCGGGCTGCCCGCGGTGGATGCTGTCCGCGAGCGATGACCCGAAGGCGGTTCGGCGCTACCGGTTGGCAGGCTTCGACCTGCACCCGCAGATGGTCCTGTCGGGCCAGGTCGACCGTTCAGCCCTCCCCACCGTCGGCGGACTGCGGCAGGGTTCGCTCGACGACGTCGGGCTCCTCGACCGCATCGACCGGCTGGCCCGCGGCGCGGGCCACGGTCCCGATCACGAGACACTGGCGTCGATGGGCACCTTGGTCGTCGACACCGCGGGTCGTGGGTATGCCTATGCCGGCACCAGCGGCCGCACTGCTCGCCGCCCTCGACGAGGCGACCGCGGTCCGGCTGCTGTGGGAGTGCCTGGCGCGCACCACGGACGAGCGGGCCGTCGTCGGCCATGTCACCGCCGCCAACCAGTGGGCGACGGACGTCGGGCTCGCCTGTCGCTTGAGCCTCGGAACCGACGGCTACCTGGGGGTTCGCGGGATGGCTCCGCCCACGACGTACATCCACAACGGGGCGCTGCTCTGACGGGAGCCGACCACGTCGGGGCTAGGCGTGGGCGCGGACCGAGCAGACGACGCGGGCGAGGCCGGCGGAGATGAGGGCGGCACCGAGCATGTGGAAGCCGACCAGGAGGACGGGGAGGTCGGTGAGGTACTGCACCCAGCCGATCAGACCCTGGCCCAGCTCGATGACCAGCAGGACGATCGTGACCCGCCGGACGTACGCATGCTTGCGGCCGAGCCACAGCGTGACCAGGGTCGCGGCGACGAGCGCGTAGACGGCGTAGGCGTGGAGGTGGGACACCAGCGCCGGGTCGAGGCCGGTACGCCGCGAGTCGAGGTCTCCGGAGTGGGGACCGGAGCCGGTCACGACCGTGCCGAGCCAGAGCGAGAGCCAGCCGACGGCGAGGGTGACCAGCGCGGCGACGCGGACGGCGCCCGGAGCGGCGAAGCGCTCGGGGGAGCGGAGCTCGTCGAGCAGCCAGACGCACAGGCCGACCATCGCCATCGAGGCGAGCAGGTGGAGCGCGACGACATAGGGGTTGAGCTGGGTCAGGACCGTGATTCCGCCGATCACGCCCTGGAGCGGGATGCCGAGCGCGATCACGACCGCCAGGCGACGTATGACACCGCGTCGGTTCCACACGGCGACGACGACCGCGATCGCGATGGCGGCCAGGACGTAGGTCAGCAGCCGGTTGCCGAACTCGATGACGCCGTTGATCCCGAGCGCCTCGTGGGCGACGTAGGACTCCTCGGTGCACTTGGGCCAGGTGGGGCAGCCGAGGCCGGAGCCGGTCAGCCGGACCACGCCGCCGGTCACCACGATCCCGATGTTGGCGACGAGGTTGGCGATCGCCAGACCGAACGCATGGGCGCGGAGCCAGGCGAGGACCTTGTCCCGGGCCGAGGGGCCTGGGTCGGTGGAGGGTTCGGTGGTCGTCATTCCCACTTGAAGGTCCTAGCGGTGAGGGTGGAGCCGAGGACGGCCCAGATCAGGAGCACGCCGAGGTCTCGCCAGGCGGGGACGCCGTCGAGGAAGGCGATGCGTACCGCCTCTCCCAGCGCGCCAGACGGCAGCCAGTGGGCGACCTCGCCGTAGGCGCCGTAGGCCGTCAGCGGCAGCACCACGGCGCCGCCGGCGAGGAGGAGCAGATAGATGAGGTTGGCCGCGGCCAAGGTGGCCTCAGCGCGGAGTACGCCGGCGACGAAGAGCCCGAGCGAGGCGAAGGCCAGTGTGCCCATCGCGATGGCGAGGAAGAAGGCGAGCACGGTGCCGAAGCCCGCGGCCGGCGTCCAGCCGAGGATCTGGCCGACGCCACCGATGACGAAGAGCTGCACGAGCTGGACGCAGCCGAGCGCGAGCACCTTGCCGGCGAGCAGGCCGGTCCGGGGGAGCGGGGAGGCGCCGAGCCGCTTGATCACGCCGTAGCGCCGCTCGAACCCGGTCGCGATCGCGAGGCTCGTGAAGGAGGTCGACATGATCGCCAGCGCGAGGACGCCGGGGGTGAGGAGGTCGACCAGAGGCCGGTCGGTGCCGAGGTCGAGGTCGATCGCGTTGCCCGCGGTGACGCCGCCGATCAGCACCATCACCGGGATCACCACGGCCAGCAGGAGCTGCTCGCCGTTACGGAGCATCAGCTTGGCCTCCATCAGCGCCTGCGCGACCACCTGCCGGGTGATCGGGGCGCCGCCGGGCTTCGGGGTGAAGGTCCCCGTGGCGACCTCAGACATGCTCGACCCCTTCCGTGAGCCCGCCTGTGAGGTCGAGGAAGACATCTTCCAGGGAGCGCCGGCCCAGGGTCAGCGACTCCGGGAGGACGTCGTTCTCCTCGCACCAGCGGCTCACCTTGGCGAGCGTGGTCGGGTCGGCCTTCCCGGTGACCCGCATCGAGCGCTCGTCGAGCAGGGTGACCTCGGTGTCCTCGCCGAGCGCCTTGCGCAGCGACTCGCGGGCGCCGGGAGGGAACGGCTTGGTCACGACCAGTCGCACGGTGGCGGTCGCGCCACCCCTGGTGAGCTCGAGCGGAGTGCCCGAGGCGATCATCCGGCCGCGGTCGATGATGTGCACCTGGTCGGCCAGCTCCTCGGCCTCCTCCAGGTAGTGGGTGGTCAGCACGACGGTGACGCCGTCGGCGCGCAGCTCGCGCAGCAGCTCCCAGGTCGTACGCCGCCCCTGCGGGTCCATCCCGGCCGTCGGCTCGTCAACGAAGACCAGCTCCGGGCGGCCGACCAGCGCCATCGCCAGCCCGAGCCGCTGCTGCTGCCCGCCGGAGAGTCGCCGGTAAGGGGTGCGACCGCACTCGCCCAGCCCGAGCCGCTCCGCCAGGTAGTCGACGTCGAGCGGATGGGCGTGCAGCCGGGCGATGTGCTTGAGCATCTCCATGGCGCGTACGCCGCTCCAGGCGCCCTGCCCCTGCAGCATCACCCCGATCCGGGGGAGCAGCTGCTTGCGGTCGGCGATCGGGTCGAGCCCGAGCACGCGCACCGTCCCGTGTTGGGGCCGGCGATAGCCCTCGCAGGTCTCCAGGGTGGTCGTCTTGCCGGCGCCGTTGGGCCCGAGGACGGCCGTGATCGAGCCTTCGGCGACGCTCAGCGTGAGTCCGTCGACGGCCGTCTTGTCGCCGTAGGTCATGCGCAGGTCGCGTACCTCGACAGCAGGCCTGGCGACGGAAGATTCCACGGCGGCAGTCTAAGAAGGCGTACGCCACCAACCCAATCGCGTGGGTGCGCTGCCGGGGATTCTTAGCCGTCTATCAGGACGTTGGCCGCCCAACTCCCACCGAAGGACGGCCAACGCGGGGATGAGACGCGATGCCCCCGGGGCCATGACGCGGTGTCACAGACACAATTTCTGCTCAGGAGATCAACAACCAAGGCGGTCAGGAATCGAGAAGCCCCGAGGGCCCTGAGATTTCTAGGGTCGAGACATGTTCACTCTTGAGACCATCACCCTCGACGCAACCGACCCCACGGACGCCCGCGCGTTCTACGAGAAGGCCTTCGGGCTGACCGACCAGATCTCCGTACGCCAGGGCCCGGGCACCGGCACCGGCCGGCCGTTCACGATCTCGCTGGTCGTCGGCCAGCCCTCGACGGTCGACAGCCTCGTCGACTCGGCGCTCGCCGCCGGTGCCACCTCGCTCAAGCCGGTCGAGAAGTCGTTCTGGGGCTACGGCGGCATCGTCCAGGCCCCCGACGGTTCGGTCTGGAAGGTCGCGACGTCTCGGAAGTTGGATCGCGGCCCGGCCACCCGCGAGATCGACGACATCGTGCTGCTCCTCGGCGTCGCCGACGTCAAGGCCAGCAAGCGGTTCTACGCCGAGCGCGGGCTGGGCGTGAAGCGCAGCTTCGGCGGCAAGTACGCCGAGTTCGAGGCCGCTCCGGGCGCCGTCCAGCTCGCGATCTACCCCCGGCACGCCCTGGAGAAGGAGACCGGCGTCGCGCTCGACCCGGCCGCTGCGTACGGGATCGTCCTGGGTGGCGGCGGCGAGGCCTTCACCGACCCGGACGGGTTCACCTGGCAGGCTGGGGACCATGGCACGCACGATCGCGACGAACACGACCGTTGATCTCGAGGGGCTCCTGGAGTTCGTACGTCCCCGCCACCAGATGATCCTGGTGACCGGCCGAGCCGACGGGTCCCCGCAGCTCTCGCCGGTCACCGGCGGCGTCGACGACGACGGCCGGATCGTGATCGCGACCTACCCCGAGCGGGCCAAGACCCGCAACGCCCGCAGACGTCCGCAGGTCAGCGTCATGGTCCTCTCCGAGGAGTGGAACGGCCCCTGGGTCCAGATCGACGGCGACGCGGAGGTGCTCGACGCGACCGCGGGGGAGGACGCCCTGGACGCCTTCGTCACCTACTTCCGCAACATCTCCGGCGAGCACTCCGACTGGGACGAGTACCGCCAGGCCATGGTCGACCAGGGCAAGTCCCTCCTCCGGATCACCCCGAGGCGCTGGGGCCCGGTCGCCACGGGCGGCTTCCCGGCCCGCCTCGCGTAAACCAGTGGCGCCGGGCGTACGCCGCTGACTACCGTTTCGGCACACAGACACACCACAAGGAGATGAGCATGCGCAGGTCGGTCGAGATCCGCTCCGCCGCCGGGAACCCCGGTCTGGCGAGCGAAGCCTGCCTGCCGTCCGACCTCCGCTCGGACCGCATCGGCCAGGAGCCGCCGACGCGCTGAGCCACAGCGCATCCCATCGAAGGGCCGCTCCCGCCGAACAGAACCCCGGCCGGAGCGGCCCTTTCGCATGCCCCGGCACGACTCGAGGAGAGAAAGATGACGAACGAGTTCCCGATCGCCCTGGCCGGCGCAAAGGCCGAGACCCTGATGTGGGCCCGCCCGCACGAGATCGAGCACGCAGCCCAGGACCAGCTGCGCAACATCTCCAAGCTGCCCTGGGTGCACGGCGTACGGGTCATGCCCGACGTGCACCTCGGCAAGGGCGCCACGGTCGGCTCCGTGGTCGCGATGAAGGACGCCGTCTCGCCGAGCGCGGTCGGGGTCGACATCGGCTGCGGGATGATGGCGGTCAAGACCTCCGTCACGACCAGCGACCTGCCCGACGACCTCGGTGCGCTGCGTTCGGCGATCGAGGAGGCGGTGCCCGTCGGCTTCCAGGCCAACGACGGCCAGGCCGGCGTCGTCCGCAAGGACCTGAAGCTGAAGGTCGCCTTCGACAAGCTCTTCGGCGGCTTCGAGGAGCTGCGGGCGCCCAAGCTCGGAGACCGGCACAAGCGGGCGGTCGCGCAGTGCGGCTCGCTCGGCGGCGGCAACCACTTCATCGAGGTGACCTCCGACGACGATGGCACGATCTGGCTGATGCTGCACAGCGGGTCCCGCAATATCGGCAAGGAGATCGCGGAGCGGCACATCTACGCGGCCAAGGGGCTCGAGCACAACCTCGGCCTGCCCGACCGCGACCTCGCCGTCTTCCTGGCCGGCACCGCAGAGATGGACGCCTACCTGCACGACCTCTACTGGGCCCAGGACTACGCCAAGCTGAACCGGCGGATCATGATGGCCACGGTCAAGAGCGTCTTCGCGCGCTTCTTCCCGTCGGTCGTGTGGGGTCGCGAGGTCAACGCCCACCACAACTACGTGGCCCGGGAGACCTACGACGGGGTCGACCTGGTGGTCACCCGCAAGGGCGCGATCTCGGCCAAGTCCGACGAGTACGGGCTGATCCCGGGATCGATGGGCACCGGGTCGTACGTCGTGCGCGGGCTCGGCAACGACGCCTCCTTCTGCTCCGCGTCCCACGGCGCGGGCCGGAAGATGTCCCGTACCAAGGCGAAGAAGACCTTCACCATCGCCGACCTGGCCGCGCAGACCGAAGGCGTCGAGTGCCGCAAGGACGCCGGGGTCGTCGACGAGATCCCGGGAGCGTACAAGTCGTTGGAGAGTGTCATCGAGGCGCAGATCGATCTGGTCTCCGTCGAGACCCGGCTGCGTACGCTGCTCTGTGTGAAGGGCTGAGGTTGTGAAGTTGAGAGTGACCTATAGGCCACTCTCAACTTCACAACTCTCGAGCGGATCAGCGGCGCTGCCAGATCCCGAGGCGGTGGCTCCACGGCAGCCGCGGGTTCAACCGGCGCGGCTCGGAGAGGTGGACCAGATCGAAGTCGGGGCCGAGGACGCGCGTCATGTCCCCGGGGACGTACGTCCATGGCGGGCCCGCCTCCTCGCTCGGCCGGTCGACGGGGAAGATCCCCGACGCGACCCGCCCGCCAGGGCGTACGACAGCCCGGGCGAGGTCGCCGACGCGGCCGCGCCAGGCGGGCGGCAGCGCGCAGAAGAAGGTGTGGTCCCACATCAGGTCGACCGGCCCGCCGGTCGCGGCCAGGACGATGTCGATGTCGAGGGCGTCGCCGACGACGTAGGTGAGGTCCGGGTAGTGCTCCGCCGCGAAGGCGGCCGCCGTGGGCGAGAGGTCGACCACCGTCGTACGCCACCCGGCAGCCGCCAGCCCCGCCGCATCGTGGCCTCGACCGGCGCCGGGCGCGAAGGCGGTGCCGGGCTCGCCGAACAGTGCTGTGTCCTCTTCGATGTAGGCCAGGGGAGCGCCGAGGTCCCAGCCGGTCGTGCCACGGACGTATGCGGTCTCCCAGTCGGTGGGATCGTTGACGGTCATGGGTCACAGTCTCGCTGACCGGCGCTCGAGTGGTTCCGTGTGGCGTCGCCGACCGGTACGCTTTCGAACATGAGATCGACTGGCGGCGCGTCCCGGCGCGACGTACCGCTGCCGTTCGACGTCGCTCCCGACGTGGCGCCGGCGTCCGTGAAGCGATCACCCGCGCCGACGCCGGAGGGCGGAGCGCAGGTCCACCGTCTGGTCGGCGCCCACCTCACCTCCCGCGGCCTGCCGCCCGGCTCCGACCTGGTGATCAACCCCCGCCGGCCCAGGCGCGGGGAGGTGGCGGTCGTGCGCTCCGGCGGCCGCATCCGGGTCGGCATCTTCGACCTCGAACGTGGTCGCGCGGTCCTGCGCTCCGACCGCGGCACCCGCTGGCTGCCGCCCGACACCGTCTACGTCGGCGTCGCCGCCCTCGCCTCCCCGACCCTCGACGGGATGCCGACAGGCTGATCGCGTCAGTCGGCCGGGAGGTGTCGCCTCAGGCCTGCCCACCATCCGGCCATCAGTTCGCGCGCGAACACCCCGCTTTCCCGGCCACGGGCCACCACGTGTCCACAGGCGTCGCTCGTGACGGGGTTATCCACAGGTCGGAAGAACGGCATTGCCTGGGCCTGCATCGACATCGAGGGTTTCGTTCATGGGATATCAAACCGACTTCATCGGATACCTCCAGGTGCTACCGGAACTCAATGGGGAGGAGCGCGCATTGGTCAACCGGATCTCGGGCTCGGTCTACCTCGATCGAGGGCGCACCGGACTGAGCGGTGTCGACGATCAGGAAGCAGCTCGCCTGGCACTCTGCAGCCAGGCGCCGCGTGGCTGGTCGAACTGGACGGCTTGCCCGAACGGCTGCTGCCTCAGCTATGACGGCGGGGACAAGGCCAACCACATGATCCCGTGGTTGAAGTTCCTCATGGCGACCTTCCTGGTGCCGGGCGCGCAGGCGCAGGGGCGAGCCGGGTTCGACGCTTTCACGTGTGATCACGTCCTCAACGGAATGGTGGTGGGATCGCGTCGCGACAATCGCGAGCTCTACTCCATCACAGTCCAGGACAACGAGGTGGATGTGGAGATGCTGTGGCCGGGCGTGAAGGACTGGAGCACCTACCCTCCGCTTGCCTATCAGGAGCAGATCGACAAGTTCCGTGCATGGGTCATCGACCAGCCGAAGGTGGACCTGCCGGACGACTTGCGCATCGGGCGCGGGTGGTGAGGATCTCCGGAGGCGCTGGTCGTGCCCTCATTCCCTCGGCCTCGTGATCAAGGCATCATGGGTGGAGTCGGTCGTGTTCACGCGAGGCAGGGAGGTGCCATGTCATCGGCTGAGGTTGAGCTGTCGAGTGCGGGCATGCGCCGAAAGCGGATGTCGCACGAGGAGTGGCGGGCCCTCCCGGAGGACTTGCACGCGGAGTGGGTCAACGGCTGGGCGGTGTGGCCTGTGAGCCCGCCGACGTTCGGCCACGGCAAGGGTCAGTTCCAGCTGTCGGTGCTCCTCGCCACCGCATTCCCAGGGCTGACCGGCGCGACCGAGTCGTTCACAAGCATGCCCGGCAACCGGATCAGGCTCCCCGACGTCGCCTTGGTCGCGAATGAGCCAGACGGCGACACGATCATCGATCCGCCTGTGCTCGTGGCCGAGGTGCTCTCGCCGAGCACGCAAGGGCAGGACCTGGTCACCAAAGCCCACGAATACGCCGGCGCAGGTGTCGAGCACTACTGGATCCTCGACCCGATGCAGCGACGCCTGGAGGTCTTCGACCTGGTCGACGGCGGCTGGGTCTCGCAGGCCGTACTCGACCACGAGCATCCGGCCGACACCATAAACGTCGGTGAGCACGGATCGGTCGACGTCGACGTACGAACGCTGTTGCCGGGCCGGAGCGACGGCTGACTCGCAAGAGTCGTGAGTGTGGCGTAGGACACGTCGCCACCGTCCGATGGGCAAGTAAGGGTTGCCTTCGTTGAATCGCGTTGGGGAATAACGTCACAATGGTGTTGTGAAATTCGACGAGACCACTCTGCAGCCCGCAGAGACCAGCGAGGAGAGCACCCGTCAGCGGGTCGCTCGCTCGCTGCTCGTCGACGGTCCGCAGACGGCTGCGACGCTGGCCAAGCGGCTCGACCTCACGCCGGCGGCGGTCAGGCGCCACCTGGACGCCCTGGCTGAGGAGGAGGCGGTGGAGCAGCGTGAGCCGCGCACCGCGTCCACGCGCGGGCGAGGCCGTCCGGCCAAGCTCTTCGCGCTCACCGACCAGGGTCGGGACGGCTTCGAGAAGAAGTACGACGACCTGGCGGTCGAGGCGCTCCGGTTCCTCTCCGAGGTGGCAGGCGAGGAGGCCGTGCGGGAATTCGCCGAGCGCCGCGCGGCGTTCATCAAGCAGGGACTGGACCGGATCGCAGCCGGCGAGACGGACCTCAGCCCCGCGCAGGTGCTTGCGAACGTGTTCACGGCCAACGGCTATGCAGCCTCCGTCAGGGAGCTGCCGCTGATCAACGGTCATGACGCGGGTGAGCAGCTGTGCCAGCAGCACTGCCCGGTCGCCCATGTCGCCCAGGAGTTCCCCGAGCTCTGCGAGGCGGAGACAGAGGCGATCGCGAGGCTGCTCGGCACCCACGTACAACGCTTGGCCACCATCGCCCACGGCGACGGAGTCTGCACGACGCACATCCCTCCCGGGTCCTCCGGGTCCGGCGAAGTTTCGAAGAAGAAGGAGCAGGTCACGACATGACCTCCATCGAGGAGCTCAACCCCGAGCTGAAGGGCATCGGGAAGTACGAGTTCGGCTGGGCCGATCCCGACGTCGCTGGTGCCGCCGCGCAGCGCGGTCTCAACGACGCCGTCGTGCGCGACATCTCCGGCAAGAAGTCGGAGCCGCAGTGGATGCTCGACCTGCGCCTGAAGGGCCTCAAGCTCTTCGGCCGCAAGCCGATGCCCACGTGGGGCTCGGACCTCTCGGACATCGACTTCGACAACATCAAGTACTTCGTCCGGTCCACGGAGAAGCAGGCCACCAGCTGGGAGGACCTGCCCGAGGACATCAAGAACACCTACGACCGGCTCGGCATCCCGGAGGCGGAGAAGCAGCGTCTGGTCGCCGGTGTCGCCGCTCAGTACGAGTCGGAGGTCGTCTACCACCAGATCCGTGAGGACCTGGAGCAGCAGGGCGTGCTCTTCCTCGACACCGACACCGCGCTCAAGGAGCACCCGGAGATCTTCCAGGAGTACTTCGGCACGGTGATCCCGGTCGGCGACAACAAGTTCGCCGCGCTGAACACCGCGGTGTGGTCCGGTGGCTCCTTCATCTACGTGCCCAAGGGTGTCCACGTCGACATCCCGCTGCAGGCCTACTTCCGGATCAACACCGAGAACATGGGCCAGTTCGAGCGCACCCTGATCATCGCCGACGAGGGCTCCTACGTTCACTACGTCGAGGGCTGCACCGCGCCGATCTACCAGTCCGACTCGCTGCACTCCGCGGTCGTCGAGATCATCGTGAAGAAGAACGCCCGGGTTCGCTACACGACCATCCAGAACTGGTCGAACAACGTCTACAACCTGGTCACCAAGCGCGCCGTCTGCGAGGAGGGCGCGACCATGGAGTGGGTCGACGGCAACATCGGCTCCAAGGTGACCATGAAGTACCCGGCGGTCTACCTGATGGGTGAGCACGCCAAGGGCGAGACGCTCTCGATCGCGTTCGCCGGCGAGGGCCAGCACCAGGACGCGGGCGCCAAGATGGTGCACGCCGCCCCGAACACCTCCAGCTCGATCCTGTCGAAGTCGGTGGCCCGCGGTGGCGGCCGCACGTCCTACCGCGGCCTGATCCAGATCAACGAGGGCGCCCACGGCTCCAAGTCCAACGTGCTCTGCGACGCCCTCCTGGTCGACCAGATCTCCCGCTCGGACACCTACCCCTACGTCGACATCCGCGAGGACGACGTCTCCATGGGTCACGAGGCCTCGGTCTCGAAGGTCTCCGACGACCAGCTGTTCTACCTGATGTCCCGCGGCATGGCCGAGGACGAGGCGATGGCGATGATCGTGCGCGGCTTCGTGGAGCCGATCGCCAAGGAGCTCCCGATGGAGTACGCCCTCGAGCTCAACCGCCTGATCGAACTGCAGATGGAAGGAGCCGTCGGCTGATGACGGCAGTAGCTGACGCTCTCGAGATGAACAAGGTCGAGAGCCACCTCCACCCGGAGGGAAGTTTCGACGTCGAGGCGCACGAGGTGCCGAAGGGTCGCGAGGAGATCTGGCGGTTCACCCCGCTCAAGCGGCTCAAGGGCATCCACGACTCGGCGCCCTTCGCCGACGGTGCGACCAAGGTGGAGGTCGAGGCGGCCGCGGGCGTGACCGTCGAGACCGTGGCGGCCGACGATGACGTACGCGGCACCTCGGGTCTGGTCCCGACCGACCGCGTCTCGGCGCGGGCCTGGGCGGCCAGCACCGGCGCGACCGTCGTGCGGATCCCGACCGACACCGTGATCGAGGGCGCGACCGTGATCCGCCACCACGGCACCGGCTCGGAGACCGCCGGCGCCGGCCACGCGGTGATCGTCGCGGAGAAGTTCGCCAAGGCGACCGTCGTGCTGGTCTTCGAGGGCTCCGCCGTCGTCGCCGACAACATCGAGATCGTCGTCGAGGACGGCGCCGACCTCACCGTGGTCTCGGTCCAGGACTGGGCCGACGACGCCGTCCACCTCTCCACCCAGCACGCCAAGGTCGGCCGCGACGCCAACCTCAAGCACGTCTCGGTGAGCTTCGGCGGCGACGTGGTGCGTCACGACTTCTCTGCCGAGTACGCCGGCCCCGGCGGCTCCGTGGAGGCGCTCGGCCTCTACTTCGCCGACGCGGGTCAGCACATCGAGCACCGTCTCTTCGTCGACCACACCGCCCCGAAGACCAAGTCCCACGTGGTCTACAAGGGCGCGCTGCAGGGCGAGAAGGCCCACGCGGTCTGGATCGGCAACGTGCTGATCCGCAAGGAGGCCGAGGGCATCGAGACGTATGAGGAGAACCGCAACCTCATCCTCACCGACGGTGCCTGGGCCGACTCCGTGCCCAACCTGGAGATCGAGACCGGCGAGATCGAGGGCGCGGGCCACGCGTCGGCGATCGGCCGGTTCGACGACGAGCAGCTCTTCTACCTGCAGAGCCGCGGCATCGCCGAGACCGAGGCCAAGCGCCTGGTCGTGCACGGCTTCTTCAACGACCTGATCCGCCAGATCGGCGTCCCCGAGCTCGAGGAGAAGCTGACCTCTACCGTCGAGGCCGAGCTCGCCAAGACGATTCAGAATTTCACTGGCAACACCCTTATCGAGAAGGACGCAACCGCATGAGCACGCTTGAGATCAAGGACCTCACGGTCTCGGTCGAGACCGAGGACGGCCCCAAGGAGATCCTCAAGGGCGTCACGCTGACCATCAACTCCGGCGAGACCCACGCGATCATGGGCCCCAACGGCTCGGGCAAGTCGACGCTTGCCTACTCGATCGCCGGCCACCCGAAGTACACCATCACCGGCGGCTCCGTCACCCTCGACGGCGACAACGTCCTGGAGATGTCGGTCGACGAGCGTGCCAAGGCCGGTCTCTTCCTCGCGATGCAGTACCCGGTCGAGGTCCCCGGCGTGAGCGTCGCCAACTTCTTGCGCACCGCGAAGACGGCGCTGGACGGCGAGGCCCCCAAGCTGCGTACCTGGGTCAAGGACGTCAACGGTGCGATGAACAAGATGCACCTCGACCCGTCCTTCTCGCAGCGGAGCGTGAACGAGGGCTTCTCCGGTGGTGAGAAGAAGCGTCACGAGATCGCCCAGCTCGACATCCTCGACCCGGCCTTCGCGCTGCTCGACGAGATCGACTCCGGTCTCGACATCGACGCGCTCAAGGTCGTCTCCGAGGGCATCAACGACTTCCGCGCCCGCGAGGGCAAGTCGGTCCTGCTGATCACCCACTACACCCGCATCCTGCGCTACATCAAGCCCGACCACGTGCACGTGTTCGTGGCCGGCCGGATCGCGGAGTCGGGTGGCCCGGACCTGGCCGAAGAGCTCGAGGCCAACGGCTACGAGAAGTACGTCGCGGCAGGAGTCTGACATGAAGGGTCTGCTGCCCGACCTGGATCTGGTCCGCAAGGACTTCCCGATCCTGGAGCGCACCTTCGATGGCGGCGAGACCCCGTTGGTCTACCTCGACAGCGCCAACACCTCGCAGAAGCCGCAGATCGTGATCGACACCATGGTCGACCACCTGGAGCGGCACAACGCCAACATCGCCCGGGCGATGCACCACCTGGGTGCCGAGGCCACCGAGGCGTTCGAGGGGGCGCGCGACATCGTCGCGCGCTTCCTCGGGGCGCCGGATCGGGACGAGGTGATCTTCACCAAGAACGCCTCCGAGGGGCTCAACCTGGTCGCCAACACGGTTCCGCTCGGCCCGGGCGACGTGGTCGTCACCACCGAGATGGAGCACCACTCCAACATCGTTCCGTGGCAGCTCGCCACGCAGCGTTCGGGTGCGGAGCTGAAGTGGTTCGGGCTCACCGACTCCGGTGAGCTGGACCTCTCCAACATCGACGAGCTGATCACGCCGGCGACCAAGATCGTCGCGCTGACCTGGGTCTCCAACATGCTCGGCACGATCAACCCGATCGCCGAGATCGCGCGGAAGGCGCACGAGGTCGGCGCGCTGGTCGTCGTCGACGCCGCCCAGGCCGCCCCGGTGCTGCCGATCGACCTGGCCTCGATGGCCGAGGAGGAGCGTCCCGACTTCCTCGCCTTCACCGGCCACAAGGTCGTCGGCCCGACCGGCATCGGCGTCCTGTGGGGCCGTCGCGCGGCGCTCGAGGCGCTGCCGCCGTTCCTCGGTGGCGGCGAGATGATCGCCACGGTGACGATGGAGAAGTCGACCTACGCGCCGATCCCGCACAAGTTCGAGGCCGGCACCCCGCCGATCGCCGAGGCCGTGGGTCTCGGGGCGGCGCTGGAATACCTCATGCACGTCGGCATGGAGAACGTCCACGCCCATGAGCAGGCGATCACGGCCTACGCGCTGCAGCGTCTCGCGACCGTCCCGGGCGTGACCGTGCTCGGCCCGACCGATGCGGCCAAGCGTGGCGGTGCGATCTCCTTCGAGCTCGACGGGGTGCACCCGCACGACGTGGCCCAGGTCCTCGACTCCAAGGGCGTCGCCATCCGCGCAGGGCACCACTGCGCCAAGCCGGCTCACCAGCGGTTCGGCGTACAGGCCTCCAACCGGATGTCGTCCTACCTCTACACCACGCCCGCCGAGATCGACGCGCTGGTCGAGGGGCTGGAATACGTACGTACGTTCTTCAAGTTGGACCAGTGATGACTGCCGCGAACCTCGAGAGCATGTACCAGGAGATCATCCTGGACCACTACAAGAACCCGCACGGAAAGGGTCTCCGCGACCCCTTCGAAGCGGAAGTTCACCACGTCAACCCGACCTGTGGCGACGAGATCACCCTGCGGCTCCACGTCGAGGGCGGCAAGATCGAGGACATCTCCTACGACGCCCTCGGCTGCTCCATCTCGCAGGCCTCGGCCTCCGTGCTCAACGACCTGGTCGTCGGCAAGACGGTCGACGAGGCGATGGTCATCCACCAGGAGTTCCTGAGGCTGATGCAGGGCAAGGGCCAGGTGGAGCCCGACGAGGACATTCTGGAGGACGGCATCGCCTTCGCCGGCGTCGCCAAGTTCCCCGCCCGGATCAAGTGCGCGCTGCTGTCGTGGATGGCCTGGAAAGACGCCGCCGCGAAGACTCTCGCTGAGGAGAACTGATGACTGAGACCGACCACAGCACACACGACCACACGGGTCACGACCACTCCGGTCACGACCACTCCGGTCACGACCACTCCGGTCACGGCCATGGCCACGGTCACGAGGCCCCGGAGTGGCAGGGGATGCGTACGTCCACGGTCGAGGGCGCGAGCCTGAAGATCGAGGACGTCGAGGAGGCGATGAAGGACGTCGTCGACCCCGAGCTCGGCATCAACGTCGTCGACCTGGGGCTGATCTACGGCCTGCACATCGAGGACAACTCCAACGTGGTCATCGACATGACCCTGACCTCGGCCGCCTGCCCGCTGACCGACGTCATCCAGGACCAGACCGCCACCGCGCTGGAGGGCATGGTCAACGACGTGCACATCAACTGGGTCTGGATGCCGCCGTGGGGCCCGGACAAGATCACCCCCGACGGCCGCGAGATGCTGCGGGCTCTAGGATTCAACGTCTGATCTCATACTTCGTCGGTATCACGCGTGCACTGGTGAATGGCTGGTCTGGGCTAGGTCTTCTCGGCGCCTCGTTTCGGGACAGGCCATCGTGGGGCAGCGGCCCCAAGCTCGAGGCATCTGTCGGGTGTGGTGGCAGACCTCGGGCGAAGGGGCCGATCGGCCACCTAGAGAGCAAGTCAAAGAGCGACCCATAGGCACGACTTAGGCCGTGCCTATGGGTGTAGCGAGGGCTCGGTTGCCAGGGGCTGTTGGGGCGTTCCGAGTCCGGCCGCGTTGGCCAGGTCATCGACCTTGCGGTGTCGGTGTAGTGCTTTGTCGGTGATCTCTTGGGAGTGGCCGAACTGGGAGTTGAGCACGGTGTCCGGGGCTTGTCCTTGGTAGGAGGTCCGCAGCGTGGTTCGCCACACGTGCGAGCCTGGTTTAGGGCTGGTGTGAACGGACGAACCCCTAGTTGAGGGTAGCCCGCCAAGGCTGCCTTCCCCGCGACAGCGATTTCGGTGTCGAATGATGCCACCCGCTGTCGGTCGATATCAGCCGCATCCGGAGCGTTCGCGCCGGATGCGGCTGGGCGAACTCACCACCCAGTTACCGCCCGAGCTGATCGATGATGTGTGCTCGATGTGACCCGGCGGCGGGAGCAGCGGATGCGGCTGCTGCCCTCACGGGTGGTGGTGTACTTGTTGGTCGCGGCCGGGTCCTCGACCCGAAGGCTCCGGCGAGGCCCAGTCGGCTCGGTCTGCCGCGGCCAGTCCTTTGCCTCCTCGTAGCCGCGTGTTACGGCGCCACCTCCGCGTGCGGCGAGCGATCTCCTGCGGCCTCGCCCGCCCCGGTCGGTTCCTTCCAGGCGCTCCGGCACCGGATCGCCGACCTGGCGATCGACATCGATCCTGCGAAGCGCGCTGCCATGGAGGGCATCCAGATCATGGGTGGTTACGGCTACACCCTCTTCGACATGGAGCGTCATCTGCCGCTCGCCATCCCGGCGACGATCTACGCAGACGCGAACGAGATTCAGCCGGACATCATCTCGGCCACCTACGCCCTCCGTCCATCGCGGTCCTGAGGGCCTTCGTTAATTTGCGATCGCGGAATCTCAAAAAAAGCCGGATTTCTTGGAAGCCGACCGTAGCCAACGTCACATTTGGTCGTTTAATGTGAGCCGAGCCATCTCATAAACCTACTCCTGACTAGGAGGTGACGCATGACCGCCGCTCAGATTCGCGCGAAGCTGACCCCGCTGGGACGGTTCTTCGCTATGGCTGGAGACTCGCTCCGTGCGATGTTCCGCAGGCCGTTCGCGCTTGGTGAGTTCCTGGAGCAGACCCTGTTCATCGCCAGTGTCTCGTTCCTTCCGGCGATCTTCGTCACGATCCCGTTCACAGTGGTCGTCCAGTTCTTCATCAACCAGCTGCTCATGGAGATCGGCGCGACCGATCTCTCAGGCGCAGGTGCTGGACTGGTCGTCATCCAGGAGCTCGGACCGTTCTGCAGCGTGCTCGTCGTCGCCGGCGCCGGAGCCACCGCGGTCTGTGCCGACCTCGGCGCCAGGAAGATCCGCGAGGAGCTCGACGCCATGGAGGTGCTCGGCCTCGATCCGATGCAGCGGCTCGTCGCCCCGCGTATCCTCGCGTTCGTCGTCGTGTCGCTCTGCCTCTACGGCGTCGTCTGCGTCGTCGGTCTCCTGGGCACCTACGTATTCGCGGTCACGCTCGGCGGAGCCAGCCCCGGACTCTTCGTGTCGAACCTGACGCTGGTTACCGGCTTCGGATCCTTCATCACCGCGCTGATCAAGACCGCCCTGTTCGGCGTCGCTGCGGCTCTCGTCGCCTGCTACCTGGGGATGAACGCCAAGGGTGGCCCCAAGGGCGTAGGAGAGGCGGTCAACCAGACCGTCGTCTTCACGCTCATGATCCTCCTCGTCATCAATTCGACCGTGACGACCGTCTATCTCCAGTTGGGAGGCTGAAGTGGCTACCCTCTCGATGTCCGAAGAGCGCACCAAACTCAGCAAGCAGATACGTGCGAATCAGCTGGCCTGGGTGAAACGTGTCACGACCGCCCCGGGGCGCATCCTCCTCGACAGTGGAGAGCACGTCCGATTCTACGTCGGTGCCATCGCCGGCATCCCGCACGCGGTCACGACATACCGCCGCGAGGTGCTCCGGCTGATCTCGACCGTGGCGTTCGGCAGCGGGGCGCTCGCGCTCGTCGGTGGCACCGTCGTGGTGGTCTCCTTCCTGACCGCCTTCGCCGGCATCGAGCTGGGTCTGCAGGGATACTCGCAGCTCAGCAACATCGGTGTCGAGGCGCTCAGCGGCTTCGTCTCGGCGTACATCAACACGCGCCTGGCGGCGCCTGCACTGGCCGGCATCGCGTTGACCGCGACTGTCGGTGCTGGTTTCACCGCTCAGCTCGGCGCCATGCGGGTGAGTGAGGAGATCGACGCCCTCGAGGTGATGTCGATCCACTCGGTGCGCTTCCTGGTGAGCACCCGCATCGTCGCGGGCCTGGTATCGATCGTTCCGCTGTACGCCGTGTCGCTCCTCGCCTCCTACGCAGCAACCCGCCTCGTGGTCACCTTGGCCTTCGGCCAGTCGAGCGGCGCCTACCAGCACTACTTCAACACGTTCCTCATCCCCTCCGACATCGTGCTGTCTGTCGTGAAGGTCATGTGCATGGCAGTGGTGATCATGGCGATCTGTTGCTACTACGGCTACAACGCCAAGGGCGGCCCCGCCGGAGTCGGGCGGGCGGTCGGCGGTGCTGTGCGACTCTCGCTCATCTCGATCCTGTTCGCAGACATGCTGCTGAGCTTCGCGCTCTACGGCACGTCGCACTCGCTCAACATCACGGGGTGATTTGACGTGACCAACGAACTCGAGATGAACCGCACGGCGACCCAGCTCATGGGCTTAGCCGGGCTCGTCGCCATCCTGACCATCTGCGGGACCCTCGTCGCGACCTACCTGAAGGTGTTTGCCGACACTGTGCCTGTGACAGTGGCGTCCGACCGCACGGGCCTGTTGCTCGACAAGGGTGCGCGCGTCCGCCTCTCAGGTGTGGCGATCGGCGAGGTCCGCGACACCCAGCTCGCGAATGACGGGGGCGTCGAGATCCAGCTCGCGATCGACGGGGACAAGGTCGATCTGGTGCCGGCGAACGTGCAGGCCAGCATCAAGGGCACCACGGTCTTCGGGTCCAAGTTCATCGATCTCCACATTCCCGACGCCCCCGCCTCGCAGGCGATCGCGGCCGGTGACACGATCAACGCAGACGCTGTGACCATCGAGGTCAACGATGTCTTCGATCGCGGTGTGAAGGTCCTCAGCGCGGTCGACCCGGCAGCGCTCAACAGCACCCTCACCTCCGTCTCGACCGCACTGCATGGACGTGGAGACGAGTTCGGCCAGTTCTTCACGGACTGGAACGCCTACCTCGAGCGTGTCGAGCCGCACCTCGACGCTCTCGAGTACGTCCTCGAGACCTCCCCGGCCGTCCTTGGCACATACGCCACGGCCGCACCGGCGCTGATCGACGCCGCTGACAGCCTGGGTACGGCAAGCCAGACGTTGGTCGCGAACGCCGATGAGTTCACCGGCCTGCTGGCGGGGGCGGTGGACGGGGCCGACGCGGCCCGCAAGTTCCTCCTCGCCGTCGATGCGCCGTTGCGGGCGTTCAACCGTGAATGGCTCCCGGTTACTGCGCTGGCGAAGAAGTACGTGCCTGAGTACGGCTGTGTGATCCACGGGCTCGACCAGCACCGGCAGGTCTTCAACCGCTTCTTCGGTCATGAGAACCCGGACGAGCACTACTTCTACGCAAAGGCCGGCTTCCTGCCCGCTCAGGAGAAGTACACGATGCGGAAGTACGCGCCGAAGATCATCAACGGCGGTGGCCCGGCCTGTTACCCCGAGCCGACACGGGCGAACCCGACGCCTCCGCGCGTCCGGTTCGACGACGGTTCGCTGGGCGTCTACTCCGACGCTCAGTCCGGCAAGCCCGTCCACCTTTCGGAGACGCCCCTGAAGCTCTATGGCGACCTGCTTGCTGACTGGCTTGGTAAGGACGGCAAGAAAGCATTCCTCGAGGGGGTCGAGCAATGAGGTTGAACACGGTTCCACTGATCAAGGTGCTGGCGTTCGTCGGCACGATGTCCTTGCTGATCGCGGCGGTGGGAGTGGTCTTCGGCCGTGTCCGGATCGGCGCGAGCAACGAGTTCAAGGCGATCTTCGAGAATGCCTCCGGTCTCCGGGGCGGCAGCGACGTCCGCGGCAACGGCGTGGCGATCGGGTCGGTCAAGGAGGTCGAGGTCGGCAAGGGCCACACCGCCCTGGTCACGTTCATCGTTGAAGACAGCGTTGACCTGACCGAGGCCACGACGGCCCGCATCCGCTACGCGAACCTGACCGGTGACCGCTACCTCGACCTCGAGCCGGGGACGTCGCAGAATGCCGCACCGCTGGATGAGGGGGCGACCATCCCGCTGACAATGACCCAGGCAGCGCTGGACCTTGACGAGTTCTTCGCCGGGTTCGACCCGCTGATGCGTGGCCTCGACCCGCAGGAGATGAACGACCTCGCTGAGAACATCATCGCTGTCACGCAGGGCCAGGCAGGCTCGGTCGAGGCGATGCTGAGCGACGTCGCGAGTTTCACCGGCCGTCTCGCAGAGCGAGACGAGATCATCGGCGACACGATCACGAACCTCTCGAAGGCCCTTGCGGTCATGGACAGCCACCGCGCGGAGTTCGACGAGCTCCTCGTCGGCCTCGCCCGCCTCATGGACGGCTTCGCGAAGGATCGCGTCGTGATCGGTTCCTCGCTCGCCTCGGTGAGCACTGCGGCGGCGCAGACCGAAGACCTTCTCCGGCGGACCCGCCCCGGTGTCAAGGCCAACGTCGACCAGATCGGCAAGCTCGCCGGCGACATCAACGCGAACGCCGACGACATCCGCGATGTGCTCGACACCTACCCGGAGTTCGGCCGCGAGCTCGCCCGTCTGGGCGCCTACGGCGCCTTCTACAACTTCTATCTCTGCGGAGTGAAGGTGAAGATCGACGTTCCCGGAGAGGACCTCGACGTCTACACGCCGTGGGTCGTCGACAACACGGGCCGGTGCGGAGGAAAGCAGCGATGAGTATGCGAACGAAGCCCAAGAAGGTCCGCAAGGCCTTCGGCGAGATGGACCTCGGCCTGATCGGGGTGGTCGGGCTCACGTTGACTTTCCTGGTGATGGCCGCCGCGCTGAACATCGGAAAGATCACCGACCTGGTGGGTCATGCGACGTACACCGCGGACTTCACTGAAGCCGGTGGCCTCCGCTCCGGAGACGATGTCCGGGTTGCGGGCATCAGCGTGGGCGAGGTCAAGAGGATCGACCTTGCAGCAGACCATGTCGAGGTTGCGTTCGGCCTCGGTGATCTCGAGCTGGGAGACACCAGCCGGGCGCTGGTCAAGGCGGACAACGCCCTCGGCGCCAAGTATCTTGAGATCGATCCTTCTGGGCACGGCGACGTCCGGCACATCCCGCGCGCCCGCACCAACGCGGGCTTCGCGGTGAACGAGGAGCTCGGAAAGCTCACCCGGCACACGGGGGAGATCGACACGGCGAAGCTCGCGGAGTCCTTCGAGTCGATCAGCGCGGTCCTGGCGCAGACGCCGGACGAGTTCAAGGCCGCGTTGGAGGGAGTCAGTGCGCTGTCGCAGACTCTCAGCTCGCGCGACGAGGAGCTCGCCACGCTCCTCGAGCGGGCGAGCAGCGTCTCCGGACTCCTCGCGGAGCGGAACAAGGAGATCACCTCGATCGTCGCGGACGGCAGCGCGCTCTTCCACGAGCTCGAGCTACGCCGCGAGGTCATCGGGCGCCTGCTGCACAACATCGAGGCGGCCACTCAGCAGATGGTCGGCTTCGTCCGTGAGAACAAGGACACCCTGAAGCCCGCGCTGATGGAGATCAAGAAGGCTGCCGAGCTCGTCAGGGAGTATCGCGACACCCTCGACTACGTCATCAAGAACGTCGCCGTCTATGCGCGTTCTCTCGGTGAGGGTGTCTCGAGCGGCCCCTTCTTCCAAGCCTATCTGGCCAACCTACAGTCCCCCGAGGACCTCGTAACGGGCGGACTCACCGGGCTCATCAAGCAGGAAGCGAGCAAGTGATGGTGTCCAAGCTGACCATGCGCGTGGTGCTTGTCGCGTTGATGGCTACCGTCCTCGGTGCGTTCGCGTTCCGGAGCGGCGGCACGATCGAGGTGACGGCGTACTTCGACCAGTTCAGGGGGATCTACCAGGGTGACGACGTCACCGTGCGGGGGGTTCCGGTCGGGAGCGTGACGTCGGTCGAGCCGGAGAAGGACCATGTGAAGGTCACCTTCGACATCGACTCGGACGTCCACATCCCGGCCGACGTGAAGGCCGCGGTCATCGCCCAGTCGTTGGTCGCTGTTCGCTCAATCGCCCTCGGTCCGGTGACGGGGAAAGGGGCTGCGCTGCAGGACGGTGACGAGATCCCGATCTCGCGCACGGCGATTCCCGTCGAGTGGGACGACATCAAGGACCAGCTCGTTGCGCTCAGTTCGGCGCTGGGCCCGACCGGTGCCAACCGCAATGGTGCGACCAGCGACCTGATCACCGCGAGCGCTGACTTCCTTGAGGGCAATGGGGCCTCGCTCAACCAGACTATCCGTGACATGTCGGAGGCGATGAGCACATTGTCGGACAACAGCGGCGACCTGTTTGCCACCGTCCGCAACCTCCAAGTCTTCGTCGAGGCCATCAAGGGCAGCGACACCCAGGTTCGCCTCTTCAACGAGAGGTTGGCCGTTGTGTCGGCCAGCCTCGACGAGGACAGCGATGCTCTAGTGGGGGCACTCGAGGGACTGGACCGGGCCTTCAAGGAGATCGACGCGTTCCTTGTCGACAACCGGGACGTCACGGTCAAGACCGTGCGGGAGGTGCGCACGATCACGTCGCTGCTCTCCGAGAACCGGCAAAGTGTTGCCAACCTTCTGCAGGTCGCGCCTTCCACGGCGTCGAACTTCTACAACATCCTCGACACGCGCGGTGACAACGGCGCCCTGATCACGGGCACGCTGGCGGTCAACAACCTCAAGGCTCCGGCCCAGATCATCTGCAGTGCGCTACTTGCCATGGGGGGCGACCGTGCCGCGTGCCAGGAGGCGCTCGGTCCGCTCGTCCAGTTCCTTGCACTGAACCCCCCGCCCGTCGGCACCGGCGGTGCGGAGTCGGGAAGTACCGGTGCCCAGGGGTCGATCGAGCCAGGTGGCGTGCCGCGTCAGTCCACTTCGTCCAACCGCGAGTCGGGCCTCGTTAACGAGCTCCTCGGAGGACAGCGATGATGACACTCACACGACTCGCTCGGTCCGTGGCGGCGCTGGCCGCCGTGATGGTGACGGCGTCGGGCTGCACCTGGTCCGGCCTGAACGGGATCTCGCTGCCCTTCACCAAGGGTGGCGGGGATGACAGCTACGAGATCACGGTGCAGCTCGACAACGCCGCGAACCTCGTCGCGAACTCCGAGGTCAAGTACGACGAGGTGACGATCGGCTCGGTGCGCAAGATCGAGCTGAAGGACTGGACGGCGACTCTGACGGTCGGCGTCGAGGGCGATGTCCGGATCCCCGATGACGTCACGGCCAAGGTCGCCCAGAAGAGCCTCCTCGGCGCCGAATATCTCGCCCTCGCCGACCCGGCCGGTGACGATTCCGCGTCGAGCGGCTACCTCGCCAGCGGTGATGTGATCGGGCTCGAACGGACGGGCCGCTATCCGGAGACCGAGGAAGTGCTGGCCGCCGGCTCGATGCTCCTCAACGGTGGTGGTCTGCCGCAGATCCGCGATACCGCCCACGAGCTGAACGCGGCCCTCAGCGGACGCGAAGGCGACATCAAGTCCTTCATGCGCACCTCCAGCCGCTTCACCGAGCGGCTCAATGGCCAGCGCGACAACATCGCGACCACCCTGGTCCAGCTCGACAAGCTGTCCCGCACGGTGGTGCGCGACGAGGACAAGATCGACAAGGCACTCGACGAGATCCCGGAGGGCGTCGAGTTGCTTGAGCGTGACCGCACCGAGCTGGTCAACGCCCTCGAAGCGGTCGACGGCTTCGGCAAGACCGCCGACAGGGTGATCGGTGCCAACAAGGCGGATCTCGAGACCAACCTCAACAACCTGCGTCCGGTGACTGCCGAGCTGGCGAGGAACGGCGATCTGATCGCCCGGAACGCCGATGTACTGGGCTATCCGTTCCTGGTCCGGTCCGGCAACCGCGCCCTGTACGGCGACTACCTCAACCTGGTCGCAGAGATCGAGGTCAGCGCCGAGCACCTGGCTCGCGACTGGCTGGGCGGGACTCCGCTCGACGGACTCTTCAACGGCCTGCTCGGCGCCCCGATCGGCACCGTGGACGACCAGACCGGATCGCTCGGGGGGCTCCTCGGAGACGATGCCGGGGGGCTGCTCGGGCGCAGTGGAACCACGATCGACGGCAGCGGAACGACCAGCGGCAGCGGAACGACCAATGACAGCGGTTCCTCGGGCCTGGTCGAAGATCTCGGCGGCGACCTGTTGGAAGGACCATGACATGCTGAGCCGAATTACCAAGGTCAAGCTGGGTGTGTTCGTCGCGATCACGGTCGTGACGCTCGTCGTGATGGCGTTGAACTTCGTCCGCCTGCCGGAGCAGGTCGGCATCGGCCGCTACGGCGTCGACGTCGAGCTTGCGGCCGCGGGGGGCCTCTACCCCCAGGCGACCGTCACTTACCGGGGCGTCGAGGTGGGCAAGGTGACGGATGTGTCGCTCGCGAAGGGCGGCGAGGTCGTGGCCCACCTCGAGATCGACGAGGGCACGAGCATTCCCGTCGAGTCGACCGCCGAGGTCCGAAGTGCCTCCGTCATCGGCGAGCAATATGTCAACTTCGTTCCGCGCGGGGACAGGACGTCGGAGGATCTCCTCGGCGAGGGTTCGGTGGTCCCAGTTGGCCGCACGCGTATCCCCACGACGACGGATGCGCTCCTCACCTCGGTGGACGGCCTCCTGGCATCGATCCCGCTCGACGACCTCAGGACCGCGGTCGGCGAGGCTGGCACCGCGACCAGCGGGGTCGGCGACGAGCTCGGACAGCTGATCTCGGACAGCCACGACTTCCAGGAGGTTGCCAGCAAGAACCTCCCCGAGACGATCAAGCTGCTCGAGGACGCCGAGCCGATCCTGAAGACCCAGGTGGGGCTCGACCCCGAGATCCGTGCTTATGCCAAGAGCCTGAAGTCCTTCGCGGGTGCTGTCGAGGGGGCGGATGCCCAGCTGCGCGGTGTTCTGGTGGCAGGCGCGCCGTTCATGCGTGAGGTCGGTGCTTTCGCCAGCCAGCTGACGCCAGAGGCGACCGCTGCACTGACGGATCTCGCGAACTTCGGCCAGGTGCTTAATGTGTATGTGCGTCACATCGAGCACATCCTGATCGTGCTGCCGGCGATCGTCGTCACTGTGCTCTCTGCGATTCCGGTGAACCAGCGTGGTACGCGGAACGTCGCCAACCTCTGGTTCAAGCTCGGTTTCGACCCCCCAGCGTGCACGACTGGCTTCCGGGACGCCGACAAGATGCGCGATCCCTCGATCATCACGCCGATGCCGAACCCGTCCCAGCACGACTGGTGCAAGGTTGCGTCGAACGACGACCGGGTCGCACGCGGTGCGCGCAACGCCCCCTGTCCGAACGGTGGGCGGTCCGCGACCGCCAAGGGCTGTGGTCTCGTCTTCGACCGGGGCGCGGTGAAGCGCTCGGGAAGCCCGGAAGGCTCCGCCAATGCGCCGACCCCCGACTCGCCGGCCGGGCAGCCTACGGACAGCGGGTCCTTCCTCCTCGGCGGGCCGGGGTTGGGCGCCACGACCCTCACTGATCTCCTGAAAGGACTGATGAACTGATGCGACGGATCACGATGCCGGCCGTCCCGGTGGCGGCCTTGGTGGCCATGGCGCTGCTCGCGCTTGGCGTCCTCGTGTGGCAGGCGTCGGTGTGGCGTACCGCCCAGCGTGACGACGATCGCCGGGCTGCCGCGGTCGAGACCGCCGAGGCGCAGGTGCTGGACCTGACCACGATGGACCCGACGACGGTCAGGTCCAAGATGAAGAAGCTCACTGCGCGCCTCGATGGTGACTTCAAGCGGCAGTTCGAGGGCTTCTCGTCCAGCTTCTCGACAGCGGTCACCGACGACAAGATCACCGCCGAGGGCGAGATCAAGGGCTCGGCGATCTCCGCCTACGACGGTGACAGCGCCACGGTGCTTATCGCCAGCGCTGCCGACATCGGTCGCGGCGGGCAGGAGACGGTGGCTCGCGGCTGGCGCTTCAGCGTTGCGCTCGAGCGCTCCGGCGACACATGGCTGATCTCTGGAATGGAGTTCGTGCAGTGAACGTGAAGACAGAAGACAGGATCAGTGACATCCCGTCCGGTAACCGACCCGATGACACTGCCGGTCGCGTGCGCCTGCCGCGGTCCCGCTCGCGGCTCCTCGCCGCCGTCGTGGCGCTGGTCGTACCGGCCGCCGCCCTGTACATCGTGAATCAGCGCCACGACAGTCTGGCCGATGCCGCCGACGAGGCGCGCACCACCGGCATCGCGCATGTCGAGGAACTCCTTAGCTATGACTACCGCGACATCGAGGGCGAGTTCGCAGGCGAGCGCGAATGGCTGACCGACGACTTCGTGAAGTCCTACACACCACTGATCTCCGACACGTTCGGGCCCGAGGCGAAGAAGGTAAAGCTCATTACCGAGGCGACCGCGGTCGACAGCGGCGTCGAGTCGTCGGGTCGGGGCCACGTCGAATTGCTCGTGTTCGTCAACGTCGTCGTGCAGCAGGACGACGGCGTGAACCCCCAGGTCACGGGAAGCCGGCTCCACGTCGAGCTCGATGAGGTCCATGGTGACTGGCTGATCAGCGCGATCGACCCGATCTGACCACCATCCGCCCCAACGAAGGGGAATGCCATGACTGTCGTCAGCTCCACAGAGGAGACGTACGGCGTTGAGTTGGTCGAGGATGGCTTGACTGTCTTCGGGTGCGGCGGTTGAGAAGGTCTGCTCGGTGCCGTTGATCGCGATGGCTCCGCGATGAGTGACGCCGTCCTGCTCGAGGTCGCCGACCGCATCGCCACGGTCACGCTGAACCGGCCCGAAGTGCGCAGCGGTCAGAGGGCGATGTTCGTGCGTGGCGTGGTGGTCGGCACCCGAGACCAAGAGTTCGCCACTGCTCCGACGGCCTTGAGGCGCTGCACCACCACGATGCTCCAGGTGCACGCAGCGAGACAGATCCCGACGTACTGCCACGAGTGGAAGAAACCGCCGCCGAAGAAGAAGATCGATGCGGCGCTGTAGCAGAACGTCATGACGGCGAACGCCTGCCACTCCAGGAGTGACTGACCAGCCGCCGAGCGACGTCGAAGCAGGAGGGCGGAGGCGGACAGCAACCCCCACAGGAGGGTGCCCATGAAACTGAGCAGGAAGAGGGGGTCGTGGAGCGCGCACTTGAGGAGGGCCCAACTGATCACTCCTGCGGCAACGGCCCCGAGCACGCGGAGCGTGTGCACGCGTTGCGACTGCCCCGGGGAGAGCTCGTCGCGACCGTCGAGCGTGGCTTCGGGGTTGTAGATGCTCACACGGTCATCCCGGGAGCCATGCCGATGTCGGCACCCGTGAAGGAGCCTGGGGGCGGGGTCACGCCGTTGAGGCGGCACCACTCGCCCGGGATCGGCTGCGTCTTGCGCGGGATGCCGTTGGACGTCTGGAGCTGGAGCGGAATGGGCGGCAGGGACGGGAGCTCCATGCCCACCTCTGCGGCGAGCTCGTCGGCGTCCTTCTCCTCGGACATGCCGATAGGGCCGACGGTCTGGGCGTTGAGGAACTGGCGCACGACCGGCTCCTCCGAGCTGAGGAGCATTTCGCGCGGACCGAACATCGCCAGGTGCTTGTGGTAGAGCAGCCCGATGTTGTCCGGCAGGGTGCGGGCGGTGTTGATGTCGTGCGTGACGATGAGGAAGGTCGCCTCGATCTGCGCGTTGAGGTCGACGAAGAGCTGGTTGATGAACGACGTGCGCACGGGGTCGAGGCCGGAGTCCGGCTCGTCGATGAGCAGGATCTCGGGGTCGAGCACCAGTGCGCGGGCCAGGCCAGCGCGCTTGCGCATGCCGCCGGAGATCTCGCCCGGGAGCTTGAACTCGGCGCCCTTGAGGCCGACGAGGTCCATCTTCTCCATGACGATCTTCCGGATGTCGGACTCCGACTTGCGGGTGTGCTCGCGGAGCGGGAAGGCGACGTTGTCGTAGAGGTTCATCGAGCCGAACATCGCGCCGTCCTGGAAGAGGACGCCGAAGAGCTTCCGGAGCTCGTAACGCTCGGCAGCACTGCAGTGGGCGATGTCGGTTCCTTCGATGATCACCGAACCGTGATCGGGCTTGAGAAGGCCGATCAGCGTCTTGAGGAGGACCGACTTTCCCGTCCCGGACGGCCCGAGCATCACGCAGATCTCCCCGGCGGGGACCGTCAGCGTGACGTCCTTCCAGATGAGCTGCTTGCCGAAGCTCTTGGTGAGCCCTTCGATCTTGATCTCGACACCCATGACTCTGCTCCCGACTATGCGCCCGAACCGAAACCGGACTCCTCAGATAATTCTGAAACGCATTGTCTATAAAACAATGTCGGTCAACCTCGCGTCAATAGTCTGGGCACCGGTCTTCGTGCTTTCTGAGTGGTATCGCCTCATTAATTGTGTGACGCGGTCGTTCACGCCAGTCTTGATCGCAGGAGCCGGGCGGCAGACCCGGCTGGGCGCCAACCTGCTGCGCACATCCACATGACTGCGACGATCGAGATAACGGAGAAGGCCTGCGCCCTGTACGACGCCGGGCACGAGGTGGGTGAGCTCGCAAACCTCGCGAGGTGCCTCGGCGCGGAGTCGGATCTGCGGGCGCTCGATGCGGCGATAGGCGTCCATCGTGGCAATGGCGTCACCCGCGAGTACCAACTGGCGACGTACTTCTCGATCGTGCGCATGCTCAACATGGGCCCCGTGTCGAAGGAGATGATCCTGACTTCGTCGCCGAGCACACCCGCCCGTCTATATGGCCGCCCAGGTCGCTCTCGCGCGACGGTGACGCTGCGCGAGAGCGGCCGGCATGGTCAGAGCCTCGCCACGTTCGACTCCTATGTGATGGGACCTGCGAGCGTGGCGGGCGTACGCATCTCTCCGCGGCGAAGTCGGTGGATCCATGCTGCGGTCGTCGTCAGGGTCACGAAGGCAGCGACGCCGGAGGTGAGGTACTGCCAGGTGCGGAAGGCGTCGCCGTACGCCCCGGCGGTGACTGCCCACCACAGGATGACCATCCCGGCGAAGCAGCCGTAGACGATGGGCGACTGTGCCACGGCGGAGCCGCGCCGCAGGACGAGCGGCACCACGAAGAGCGGGATGACGTACAGCGTGGTCGAGGCGAGTGCCTGGTAGAGCGGGTCGTCCCAGATCGTCTTCTGGTATTCCCAGCACAGCGTGGTGAGTGCCGCGCCAGCGAGGACGAGGGTGGCCCATTGGGCGCGCGTCCCGCGCGGCAGGAGCTCCTTCTGGCCGTATCGGACGGCTTGTGCGAGGAAGACCAGCTCCAGGAGGAAAGCGGAGACGAGGCCGACCCAGAACAGCTTGAGGAACCAGTGGTCGTAGGTGTTGAACCAGGTATCGAAACGCGCGACGACCCCGAGGTCGTGAGCGACCCAGAGGAAGGTGCAGGGGAGCGGGATCGAGATCCAGTGTTCGCGGTGGGACATCACGACCGCGGTCACCATGGCGATGTTCTGCAGCACCATGGCGAGTCCGAACCCGATCATGATGGGCAGCGTGTTCTCGTCGATCCCGTCGAGGATGGTCTGCGGGTCGTACATGGGCGGGGCCTCACTTCGATGGACGGCGACCGCCGTTGCGACGGTCATCACATTATGAGACTGTAAGGATGGAAAATATAGCCAGACGAGCAGAGGGTTCGATGTACGACGTTGATGCGGTCTTCTCCGTCTTGGATGACATGGCGATCCTGGCGCTGGCGTGGCATCCGGGCGCCGCTCCCCAGACGGCTCGGGTGAACATGTGATGAGCTGCCGTCCGCTCGGGCGTCGCTGGGTGGCTGCGGCCGCGGTGTCCCTACTCGCCGTTCTCGCCGCGTGCTCTGGGGACGATGAGTCCAGCGAGACCGAGCACGCGTCGTACGAGCCGCTGACGAAGGAGACCTTCGGGCCGGCCGTCAGTAAGGCGATGGCCGAGAACGGGACGGTCCATGTCAGCGGCGACATGGGGGGCCCAGACCTCGACCTCTGGATGGAGATTGGCGGCAAGGATGCCGCGATGAAGGGCGACCTGGGCGACACGGCGTTGCTGCTGGTCGACGGTGACCTCTACGTACGCGAGAGCAGTGCAGCGAAATGGGACCGGATGCCAGCCGGATTCAGCACGATGATGACCTCCCTGCTCGAGGACGTATCGCCGGAGACCATGGCAACGGACTACGCCGAGAGCCTGGTTGCCCTCGACTACGAGGGCGAGGAGAAGATCAAAGGGGTCGAGCTGCACGCCTACCGGCTCACCCTCGACGAGGAGTACGTGCGGAAGCAGGTCGGGGCGGAGGCCGCGGAACTCGGTGCGGACCCGGGTGCGCTCGCGGGTGGGGATCTGCCGGCGATGGAGTTCGCAACACTCCTCGATGGCGACGATCTGATGCGCCAGGTCGAGATCTCCATTGCCGGGCAGACCATGGTGATGACGATGGACCAGTGGGGCGAGGACGTCGAGATCGAGGCACCGCCCGCGAACGAGGTCCAGGAGTTGCGCCCCTGAATCACACGGCCGCGATGACCGCTGTCCCGGTATCGACAACGGCCTCTGTTGGTGGCGGAGTAGATGATGCTCACGTCCGAGCAAATCAGACAATGTTGCCGGGCAGGCGGATGTTGCTGAGCGGGTGGGGTACCGAACTTGATGCCATCTCGACCTAGAGTTGTGGGGTTCTTCTTTACGAAAGCTCCCATATCAACTGGGTCTGGATGCCGCCGTGGGGCCCGGACAACATCACCCCTGACGGCCGCGAGATGCTGCGCGCGCTCGGGTTCAACGTCTGAGGGTTCGCCCGACGGGGGAGTCCTGAGGTCACCGGGTCTGTACGTTTAACTGGACAGTCCCTCGCCCGACCTGACGGTGCCCGAGGTCGAGGATCGGCTTCCTCTCCGTCCGATCGATCGCGTCATCGAGGTTCCGATCCCTCCGCTGAGCGCTGACCAGCAGGCGGCCCGCGAAGCCGCGGCCGCGAGGATGGCGGAGTTCGTCGCCAAGCGGGACGCGCTCCGCGAGGAGCGCCGCATCGAGGTCGACCGCTGGGAGCAGGGAAACCTCGATCAGGCCCGTGAGATCCGGCGCGAGTACGACGGGCGGAACTGACGTGCGGCCGATCCTCCACTTCACCGCGACAACCGGCTGGATCAACGATCCGCACGGCATCACGTTCCACGACGGCGCCTACCACCTCTTCCACCAGTACGTCCCGGACAGCATGGTCTGGGCGCCGAACTGTCACTGGGGGCACGCCGTCGGTGGCGACCTGGTCGACTGGGAGCGCCGTCCGGTCGCGATCGCACCGGGCGAGGGCGACGACGGCATCTGGACCGGAAGCCTCGTCCGGGACGACGACGGATCGACGCGCATCCTCTACACGTCGGTGGTCCAGCCCGGCATCGGCATCGGCCGGATCAGGGTGGCCACGCCCGAGGACGGTTCGTGGACGGCATGGGTCAAGGGCGACGTACTGCTCGAGGCTCCGGACGATCTCGACCTGATCGCCTACCGGGACCCGTTCGTGATGCGCGACGGCGACGGTTGGCGGATGTTCGTGGGGGCGGCCGACAGCGCCAGCCTGGCCATGGCACTCACCTACACCTCGGCCGACCTCGAGCGTTGGGGCTACGACGGGGTGGCGGTGTCGCGGTCGACCGTCGAGACCGACCCGGTCTGGATGGGCGCACTGTGGGAGTGCCCCCAGTTCTTCGAGATCGAGGGCCGCTGGATCATGGTGAGCTCGATCTGGGACGACGACGTCCTCCATCACGCGGGCTACGGGATCGGGCAGCTCGCCGACGGGCGCTTCGAGGCGGACTCGTGGGGCCAGCTCAGCTTCGGTGACAGCTACTACGCACCGTCGTTCTTCCGTGACCGAGATGGCCGCCCCTGCCTGATGTTCTGGATGCGCGGGGTCAGTGATCCTGCCGAGGGCTGGGCCAGCTGTCTGAGCCTCCCGTACGTCCTCTCCGTCGATGGGGACCGGCTGGTCGCGGAGCCCCATCCGGACGTGAACGCTCACCGCGGGCAGGACGGGGCGACCCGCACCGCCTTCGACGTGATGTGGGATCCCGCGCCCGACGGCGACCTGCTGGTCCTCGGGGCCCAGGACGCGGAGAGGGCCGTCGTGTCGGTCCGCGACGGCATCCTCCGGCTCGATCGTCTGGGTCAGAAGAGCGCTCAGATGCCGTGGACCGGGGGATCGGTGCGTGTGGTCGTCGACGGGCCCGTCATCGAGGTCGCCTCCGCGGACGGCCTGCTCGGCGGGGCGATCGAGCCGGTTCAGCAGGTCATGCCGACCCAGGGTGAATCGCGCATGTGGACGCTGACGCGACCTGCTGCTCCCTGAGCCGCCCGGCCCCGCGTCTCCCACGTCAGCTCAGGCGACGCGGCCCGTGCGGCCGACGCGGGCGATCGCCTCCTGACTGCGCTTGTAGGGCTTCCGCCCGGGGACCCTGGGGGTGTCCCGGGGTCTGCCGCTCTCCAGGAGGACACCACCCCACACGCCCCACTCGCGCCGGGCGACGCCCAGGTCGAGGCAGGTCCGGCGCATCGGGCAGTCGGCGCAGACCTCCTGCGCCTCGGCGAGCTGGGCGAGGTCGTCGGGGTGAAAGAGCTCCGGGTCCTCGCCCACGCAGGCCCACTCGTCGGTCCGGGGAGTCGGGTGCTTCAGCGTCAGCTCATAGGTCTTGGAGCTGTTGCCCTCTCCGAAAAGTGTGATGATCTCCATCTCGTTCACCTCCTGGTGATGCTGCTGGGCATGAGAAAGGGCCGCCTCCGATTCGATCGGAGCGGCCCTGGTGGGTGCGGTGAGCACCTACGTTCGTTGCGGCTCCGAGCGCGCAAACTCCACGTCCTGGACCGGTCGGCCCAGGTGCTTGCAGATCGTGGTCTCGCGCATGACATCAATGGTATTCACCCCGCCCCAGCCGGGACCACTGGTTTGTCGCGGGAAACGTGCCGGTGACGACGGCTTAACCGGCGGCGTACGCGGCCTCGTTAGCGTCCGGGAGACCGTTGTCCCGACTCGGAGGAGACCCGATGAAAGTCCTGAGATCCCCAGCCGTTCTGATCCTCATCGGCGCGATCGCCGGCATCGTCTTCGGCCTGGTGGTGGGGGAGTGGGCGGCGAACCTCAAGTTCGTCGGCGACATCTTCATCCGGCTGATCCAGATGTCGATCGTCCCGCTGGTGGCCTCGTCGGTGATCGTCGCCACGGGCGCGATGACCGGCGCGGGTGCGGGCAGGATGGCGGGTGCGACCTTCGGCTGGATGCTGGGGTTCGCCGTGGTCGCCGCCTTCGTCGGCTGGGGGCTCGCGGAGCTGATCCAGCCGGGCACGGGGATGCGCTATGACGGCGCGCTCGACCCGGCCCTGACCGACTCGGCGGCGGAGACGGCGGTCGGGTGGCAGCAGACGGTCACCGGCTTCGTGTCGACCAACGTCGTCGAGGCGATGGCCACCGGCGCGATGGTGCCGATCATCGTCTTCGCCCTGATCTTCGGCCTCGCGCTCAACCGCTACACCGCCGTGAACGGCCCCACCGTCGTGCTCACGTTCTTCGAGCAGATCCAGGCAATCGTCCTGCTGATGATCAGGTACGTCATGCTCCTGGCCCCGATCGGCGTCTTCTGCCTCCTCGCGGATCTCGCCGGCCGCGTCGGCTTCGCCGTGGTCACCACAGCTCTCGCCTACCTCGGCGCGACCCTCGCCGGAGTGGTGATCATCTCCGCGCTCTACGTCGTCGTGGTCGTCGCCGTCACCCGGCTGAACCCGCTGCTCATGCCCGCCAAGCTGGCCGAGCAGAGCGTCGTGGCCATCACCACGACCTCGTCGGCGGTGACCTTCCCGACGGTGCTGAAGAACGCGGTCGAGAAGTTCGGGATCTCGAAGCGGGTCGCCGACTTCACCCTCTGCCTGGGGATGACGATGGGCTCGTGCGGTGCGGTGCTCAACTACACGATCGTGGTGCTCTTCATCGCCCAGGCCTCCGGGGTCTCGCTCTCGCCCGGGGACATCGCCCTCGGGATGGCGCTGGCGGTGCTGCTCAACATCGGCACGATCACGGTGCCGGGCGGGTTCCCGGTCGTCGCGATCTTCCTGGCCACCTCGCTGGACCTGCCCATCGAGGCGGCCGGGCTGCTCATCGCCGTGGACTGGTTCACCGGGATCCTGCGTACGTTCCTCAACGTCAACGGCGACACCATGGTCGCCCTGCTCGTCGCGCACGGTGCCGGTGAGATCGACCGGGACGTCTACGCGGGGACCAAGCCTGCGGTCGAGGCGGTCTCCGAGGAGGAGGCCGCGGCCTGACACGATGACGGCATGGACGTAGCCGCCCGCACCGCAGCCAACCGCCGCCTGCTCGCCGACTTCTTCGAGGGCCTCGGCGAGGCACAACTGGAGACCCAGAGCCTCTGCTCGGCCTGGACCGTGAGGGAGGTGCTGGGGCACAGCGCGATGCCGTTCACGGTCGGGATCGGGCGGCTGCTGTGGCGTACTTTGCTGGCCGGCGGCTCCATCGACCGCGCCTCCGTGGCGATCGCCGAGGAGCAGGCGCGGCGGCCGGTCACCGAGCTGACCGGGCTGCTGAGGACGTACGCCGGGAAGCGGGTGCCGGCGCCCGGGGTCGGTCCGATGGGGCAGTTCACCGACCACTGCATCCATCTACGCGACTGTGCCCGGCCGCTCGGTCTCGACACCGACGTCGCGCTGGAGGACTGGCGGGCTGTGCTCGACTGGCTGCCGACGAAGCAGGCCTCGCTCGGGGTGGTTCCGGCCGGCCGGCTCGACGGGCTCGCGCTGCGCGCGAGCGACCAGGACTGGGCGTGGGGTGAGGCTGAGGGTGCGGAGGTGTCGGGCCCCAGCGAGGCGCTGGCGATGGCGCTCGCCGGCCGTGCGGTCGCAGTGGCGGACCTGGACGGGCCGGGGGTCGCGACGTTGCGGGAGCGGGTCGGCCGGCCCGGGTAGGCTCCCCGGACGTGGAGGCTCCTGGTCGGATCTGGTTCGGGTACATCGCCGCGCTCGCACTGGTTCTGGTAGGACTCCTCTCTTTGGACCTTCGCGCCATCATGTTGGCCGGTGTCATGCTGGGCGTCACAGTGCTGGGCGAGTGGTATCGCGGCCGCCAGGTCGCCACCTCCTCCGGACAGGAAGCGGATCGCCCCGATCTGGTCGCACGGTGGGCCCGCGGCTGGGCCTACGCGCGCGGCTTCCCGCGTCCCGCTGCGGTCCCCGGAGGCGTACGCCTCGAGGTGGGGGAGCCGGGACGCCGGGTCGAGTGGGTGGCGACCGATGAGGCGGGCACGCTCGCCGGACTCGTCGACACCGCGCGGGCCACGCCCGAGGCGTGGTTGTCGGTGGTGACCGAGTGGCCCGCCGGCGTACGTCCGTGGTTCATCGAGGGCGGCCTGACGCCCAACGAGGCCGAGGAGGCGATGATGTCGATCGACCTCGCCGAGCACGCGGCACGGGACCTTCCGGAGGGCTACCGTGCCGAGGTGGCGCGCGACGGCGGCGTCATCACGGTGGCCGTCCGCGCGGGTGAGGCCGCCGCGGCGGGTGGAACGATCGCGGTCATCGGCGCCGACGCCGTCGCCGACCGCATCCAGACCGACCCCGACCACCGCCGCCGGGGCCTCGGCGGCGCGGTGATGAGCCTGCTCGTCTCGGCCGCCCGTGAGGCGGGCGCCGTCCACGGCCTGCTGGTCGCCAGCGAGATGGGCGAGCCGCTCTACGCCGGCCTCGGCTGGCGAGTCGAGGCCCGCCTGGTGACGGCGCGATCAGCCGCGCCGCCTACCTCCGTGGAGTCTCGGCACGGCTAGCGCCAATTGTGGTTGAGTGTCGCCTATGAGCGACGACGCCGCGACCCCTGCGCCTGAAGCCCCTGTCTCCGACTCGCAGCAGGAGGCTGATGTCGCCGCGTTCTGGGAGGACGTGAAACACCACGCCCACCTCAGCGCCGCGCCGGGCTACTTCGGCGCGTCCCCGCTGGAGGCGCTGCAGCCGCCGGCCTGGGCCTTCGGAGGTACGCCGGAGCAGTCCAACGAGCTCCTCGAGCTCGTCCTCGAGGGCGTGAAGACGGCGACCGCCTCGGCCCTGTGGGACTACGAGGCCGCCGAGGAGCCGATCCCGACCATCGGCACCCTCGGGATCGTGCTCGACGGCGACGGGCACCCGCGGGCTCTCGTCGTGACGACCGCGGTCGAGGTGGTGCCCTTCGACGAGGTCTCCGCCGAGCACGCCCGGGCGGAGGGCGAGGGCGACGGCTCCCTCGACCACTGGCGCGAGGTCCACGAGCGGTTCTTCACCGAAGAGGCCGGCCACGACCACGGTTTCGCCCAGGACATGCCGGTCGTCCTCGAGCGCTTCGAGCTCGTCTGGCCCAAGCCCGAGTGACACCGCAGCAGCTGACCGAACGGGTCCGGGACATCTGCCTCGGGTTCCCGGAGAGCGCCGAACGGCTCACCCATGGTGCGCCGGGGTTCTTCGTGAAGAAACAGTTCGTGATGCTGTGGCCGCAGGGGCATCACGGGCGCGACGAGCCGCATCTGTGGGCGGCCGCTGCCGCCGGGGTGCAGGACGAGGTCGTCGGCGACGACCCCGGGCGCTTCTTCGTGCCGCCCTACGTCGGCGGGCGGGGCTGGATCGGCATGCGGCTCGACGGCGACGTCGACTGGGACGAGGTCGCCGAGATCTGTGAGGACGCCTACCGGCACATCGCGCCGGGACGCCTGTCACGCCAGCTGTGAGGCCGAACTCCGGGCTGTTCGTGCTGCCCTGACCGACAGTTCGGCAACGGATCGGTAGCCACCGCGTGGCGGGGCTTTCCATGCCGCGTAGGTATGTGGGAGCGTCCGCGAGTTCGGCCGAGTTCGGCGGTCTGCGGGGCGACTTGCGGTGGTCCGTTCCAGTGCGTCCGTTGTTCGGCGCCAGAGGCCGCTCATCCCTCACACACCGCACGTCATCTGGAGGTTCCTCATGGGCTGGTTCATTGCCCAGAGCTTGGTATTCATCCTGGTCGCATTCGCGATCGGACTGCTCGTCGGCTGGCTGATCTGGGGCCGCCGTGACAAGAGCACCACAATCGTCGAGGAGTCGGCGAACGCGACGGCGCCGAAGGCCGACACCACCCCGGAGCCCGCGGTCGACACCGACGTCGAGGCTGCAGCGGTCCCCGTTCCTCGAGCCGCGTCGGAGGACACGGCCGCTTCCGAGCCCGAGCCCGAGCCCGAGCCCGAGCACGAACCGGCGGCCGAGGCCGCGGTCGTCGCCGAGGCCGAGTCCGTCGCGCGCGAGGCGGCTGAGCAGGAGCCGGAGCCGCAGGACCTCAAGCGGATCGAGGGCATCGGCCCGAAGATCGACGCAGCCCTGAAGGCGCAGGGCTATGCGACGTACGCCAGTGTCGCCGCGGCCACGGAGGACGAGCTCCGTGCGGCGATCAAGGCGGAGGGTGTGCGGTTCGCTCCGTCGGCGAGCTCGTGGGCCCGCCAGGCGCAGTTCCTCGCCGACGGCGACGAGGACGGTCTGAAGGAGTTCCAGGACTATCTGGTCGGCGGCCAGGACCGTGGCGTCAAGTTCCATGACGAGGTCGACTACTCCGACGTCGACGAGATCACCGACGCCGAGGACAAGGCCGAGGCGCTCGCCGAGGACGCGGCCGAGGTCGCCGCTGTCGAAGCCGCTGCGGACGACGCCTCCGGGGCAAAGGCATGAGGCTGCGCCGGATCGTCCTGCCCGTGATCGTCGGCGTCGTCCTGCTGGGCGGGCTCACGGCGGTCCAGGACACGGTCTTCCGCGACCGGATCGAGAACAAGCTGACCGACACCGCGGCCGCCGCGCTGTCGGAGGCCGGGCTCGACGACGTGGAGGTCGCCTTCACCGGGCGCGACGGCGAGGTCACCGCGAAGACCGAGGCAGCCGCGGTCGAGGCCGGCGCTCTCGTCGAGGACGTGAGCGGCGTACGCGTCGTGCAGGCCTTCGGTCCGGACGGTGAGGTCACGGGTGGAGCCACGAGCGAGTCGGACTCGGAGGAGGCCGACGCCGAGGCGACCGCGGAGCCCGAGCCGTCGGAATCGGCGGCTGCTGAGGAGTCGTCCGCGCCGAGCGCGGAGGAGCGTGAAGAGGCACAGGCCGAGCTGGACGAGCTGCGGTCGATCGGCTTCGAGCACAACAGCGACGTACTGACCCCCGACGGGCTGAAGCTCGTCGACGCTGTCGCCGCGTCCCTGACGGAGCACCCGGAGGTGACCGTCCGGATCGAAGGACATGCCGACATCACCGGCGACCTCGCGCATACGCAGGACCTGAGCGATCGCCGGGCCAAGCGGGTGCTGGACACGCTGGTGAAGCTGGGCATCGTGGCCGACCGGCTCTCCGCGGTCGGCTACGGCGAGACGCGTCCGCTCGTCGCCGACACGCCGGACCCGCGCAACCGACGAGTCGAGTTCGCCATCACCAATTGATCTCGACCGACTGATCCCCGCGACCGGGGCCGGTAACGTACGGCCATGCCCAACGTTGCCGTCCCGGTCGCTCGGATCCAGCGCTGGGTCGACAACTTCGCCGCACGCCACGGCGAGACCCGGCTCGCGGTCGACTCCGGCGCCCTGACCGGCGTCGCCGCCGACGGCTCCTCGTTCATCGCGGCGCTGCCGTTCGAGAAGACGTACGCCGGACCGGCCGAGGTCGAGGCCTTCATCGCCGCCTCGGCCGCCCCGCAGGCGTGGGGCATCCTGCTGGTGCGCAAGGGCGGCTTCGCGATCGCCCGGATGAGCGGCGGCGAGATCACCGACCACAAGATCGGGCGGCGGCACGTCCAGGGAAAGACCAAGGCGGGCGGCTGGAGCCAGCAGCGCTTCGCCCGGCGCCGGGCCAACCAGGCCAGTGCTGCCTACGAGGCGGCCGCTGAGCACGCGGCCAGGATCCTCGAGGGAGTCACTGGGCCGCTCGTCACGGGCGGTGACCACGGCGGCGTCGACGACGTGCTCGAGGACCGGCGTCTGCGGGCGCTCACCGTCACCGGGCCGTGGCTCCCCGTCCAGGACCCCAACCGCGCGGTGCTCGACCAGGCGATCGAGGACGCCCAGAAGGTGCGCATCGAGGTCCTCAACGCCGACGGCTGACGCCCGAGGTCAGGGGAGCTGCCAGACCCCTGGCGCGCCCTTGGTCATCAGACCCTCGGTGAGGAGCTTCTGGCGAGCGCGCCGCGCCGCGTAGCGCCAGCGGAGCTCGCCCTCCGGGGTGGTCTCGAAGTCGCCGGCGAGAAGCTGGTCGGACAGCTGGGTCTCGAGCTCGTCGAGGACCGCGTCGGCGGACATCGAGCCACCCGCGGCCTCCAGGATCTCGAGGATGAGCGGGGCGAAGGCGGCGGGCGGGGTCCACTTGCGGGGAGCGGACTTGGTGACGACCTTCGGGGCAGAGGCCGCCGCGCTCGTCGTGGTCTTGCGCACCCGGGTGGTCGGCCTCTTCACCGGAGCCGGAGCCGGCGGGGCCGGGGGCCGCCCATGGATGCACTGTGACATCGGCAGGTCACACAGCTCGCAGTAGTCAGTCTCGGACATCGGCTCAACGATACGGGATGCGCTACTTTGACAAGCATGTGGCAGCCCGACCCCGGGTGGCTCGTCCTTCCCGGAGGCACCGGACCCTCCACGCTGGGGGTCTGGCGCACCGCCGTGGGCGAGGAGCCGGTCGTGGTCAAGCGGCTCGGTGAGCCCGGGACGTACGAACCGGCCGAGCTGAACCGCCGGCGACACTTCGCCTACTGGCGGCGGGCGGCCGACGTCGCCACCTCGGGCCTGGTCGACGACACCCCGGGCATGATCGGCCCGCGCACGAGCGTCGCCGAGGACGACGAGGGGATCACGCTGACCACCGACTGGGTCGAGGACGCCGCCAACTCGGGACTCTTCGCGGCTCTCTCGATGGGTCGCTTCGCCGGCGCGGACCTCGGCGAGGCGCGCTGGCTGGCGCGCGACCAGTTCCGCGACCGGATGGCGCGGGTGGAGTACAACGGCGGCTGGCCGACCATGATGCGTACGACCGCCGCGGACATCGCCCACACCCTGTGGGAGCGCCGCGGCCGCTTCACCGACCTCCTCGACGAGCTTCCCCAGGTCGCCCAGCACGGCGATCCCGCGCCCCAGAACCTCCTCGGCCGCACCGACGACGGCGAGCGACTGGTCGCGATCGACTGGTCGAGCCTGGGCCGCGGCCCCGTCGGCGGGGATCTGGGGCTCTACCTGCTGCACGCCCGGGAGTCGTTCGACCCCCTGCTGGAGGCGTACGTCCTGGGGTTGCCGCCCGGCATCGCGACCCGCGAGGAGGTGACCCTCGGTGCCCAGATCAGTGCGGTCTACACCGCGCTGAGCCGCGCCGAGTGGGCGCTGAGCCGGGTCACTCCGGGGGAGGGCCCCCTGCTCGCGAAGTTCCGCCACCCCGCGGTCGCGCCCCATCTGCGGACCCTGCAGAAGCAGGCTCCGCTGGTGGAGGCGCTGCTCGAGATGTGAGCCGCGCCCCCACCAGGGCGGCTACGGGTTGTCGAGATCCCGCGCCTTGAACGTGTCGCAGCCCGCGATCGAGTCGGGGGTGGTCATGCCCTTCTGGAACCACGCGATCCGCTGCTCGGAGGAGCCGTGGGTGTACTGCGAGGTGTCCACGCGTCCGGTGGTCTTGGACTGGATGTGGTCGTCGCCGACGGTCTTGGCGGCCGAGATGCCCTCGGAGATGTCCTGGTCGGTGATGTCGACGATGAACTCGTCGCCCTCGGCGGCGGCGGTCCACATGCCGGCGTAGCAGTCGGCCTGCAGTTCCAAGCGGACGGCGTCGGAGTCGGGGCCCTGCTGGGTGCGGACCTGGCCCATGGTGCCGAGCAGGTTCTGGATGTGGTGGCCGTACTCGTGGGCGAGCACGTAGGCGCGTACGAAGGTGGTGTCCTTCCCGCCGAGCTGCTCGAAGATGGAGTCGAAGAAGGTCGGGTCGAGGTAGATGGTCTGGTCGGAGGGGCAGTAGAACGGCCCGACGGAGCTCGACGCGGAGCCGCAGCCGCCGGTCTGGACCTGGTCGGCGAAGATCACCACCGACTGCTCGGGCTGGAACCGGCCGGCGAGATCGGGCTGGGAGTCCCAGTAGCCGGTCATCGAGTTCTCCAGGGCGACGAAGGCGCAGTTCTCGTCGTTGTTGGCATCCTCGCCGGTCTGGCACGAGCTGAAGTCACCGGTGTCGCCGCCATCGCCCGCCTGGAGGCCACCGAAGGTGCCGGTGCCGACCGAGGTGGAGCCCCCGCTGTCGCCGAGGACCTGGGGACCGACGCCGGTGCACTGGGTGATGAGGAAGAAGACCAGCAGCACGATGACGGTGCCGATGCCGCCGCTCGCCTTGCCGCCGGGGATCGGGATCCGGGCACCACCGCCGCCGAACCCGCCACCGCCACCTCCGCCGGACGTCCGGCTGGTGTCGAGTCTGGCCTTCGGGTTGAACCGCATCTTGTCCCCCTGGAGGTGGTGATGTGTGGAGCCGAGTGCCCCGCCCATACACTAGTGACGGAGATGATCACTGCCCATGACCTAGAAGTCCGCGTCGGCGCCAGACTTTTGATGGAGAACGTCACTTTCCGAGTCGGACCCGGCGACAAGGTCGGGCTCGTAGGCCGTAACGGCGCTGGGAAGACGACCCTGACGAAGGTGCTCGCCGGCGACCATCTGCCTGCCTCCGGAACGGTGTCCAACACCGGTGAGATCGGCTATCTGCCCCAGGACCCGCGGGTCGGTGACCCCGAGGTGATCGCCAAGGACCGCATCCTGTCCGCGCGCGGGCTCGACGATGCCGTACGCCGCATGCGGATCGCCGAGGAGGAGATGGGGTCGGAGGACCCGAACGTGCGCGAGAAGGCGATGAAGCGCTACCAGCGCGCCCACGACGAGCTCGACGCCGGCGGCGGCTACGCGGCCGAGACCGAGGCGCTGCAGATCGCCCAGTCGCTCGGCATCCCCGACCGGATCATGTCCCAGCCGCTCAAGACGCTCTCGGGTGGCCAGCGGCGGCGTGTCGAGCTGGCACGCATCCTGTTCTCGAGCGCCGAGGTGCTGATCCTCGACGAGCCGACCAACCACCTCGACGCCGACTCGATCATCTGGCTGCGAGACTGGATGAAGTCCTACAAGGGCGGCTTCATCGTGATCTCCCACGACAACGACCTGCTCGCCCAGACGGTCAACAAGGTCTTCCACCTCGACGCCAACCGCGAGGTGATCGACATCTACAACATGCCGTGGAAGCAGTACCTGACCCAGCGGGAGACCGACGAGGCCCGGCGCAAGCGCGAGCTGATGAACGCGCAGAACAAGGCCAAGACGCTCACCGACCAGGCCAACAAGATGCGCGCCAAGGCCACCAAGGCGACCGCTGCGCAGAGCATGCTCAAGCGCGCCGAGAAGATCATGGCGGGTGTCGAGGGGGAGCGGAAGCAGGAGAAGGTCGCCGCGATCAAGTTCCCCTCGCCCGCGCCCTCGGGCAAGACCCCGCTCACCGCGAACGACCTGTCGAAGTCCTACGGCGCCCTGGAGGTCTTCACCGCCGTCGACCTGGCCATCGACCGTGGCACCCGCGTGGTCATCCTGGGGCTCAACGGTGCCGGCAAGACCACGATGCTGCGCATCCTGGCCGGCGTCGACCAGCCCGACACCGGTGAGGTCGTGCCGGGCCACGGGCTGAAGGTCGGCTACTACGCCCAGGAGCACGAGACCCTCGACACCAAGCGGTCGGTGCTGGAGAACATGCAGTCCGCGGCGCCGCAGCTCACCGACACCGAGGCGCGCACCGTGCTGGGTGCGTTCCTCTTCACCGGCGACGACGTGCACAAGCCCGCCGGGGTGCTCTCCGGTGGCGAGAAGACCCGGCTGGCGCTGGCCTCCCTGGTCGTCTCGGCGGCCAACGTGCTGCTGCTCGACGAGCCGACCAACAACCTCGACCCGGCCTCCCGCGAGGAGGTGCTCAACGCGATCCGCCGCTACGAGGGCGCGATCGTGCTGGTCACCCACGACGAGGGCGCCGTGCACGCGCTGGAGCCCGACAAGGTGCTCATCCTCCCCGACGGCGTCGAGGACCTGTGGAACGAGGAGTACGCCGACCTGGTCTCGCTCGCCTGAGTCTCAGGTCAGGGTGCGGACGAACCTGACCGGCATCGAGGTCGGGTAGCGGTAGGAGAGCGAGTCGGTGTTGCGCTCGACCCGGTCGGCCGGCACCGCGAGGGTGACCTCGGGGAGGCGCTCCAGGACGGTGCGTACGGCTGCCTGGACGATGATCGTGGCCGGCCGCTGCGCGGGGCAGGAGTGCGGCCCGGCGCTCCACGACATGTGGGCGCGGTTGCCGATCTCGAGCCATGGGTCGTCGCCGGTCATCAGCGGGTCGAGGTTGGCGGCCGCGATGCACGGCACCACGGCGTCACCCTTGCGGATCAGCTGACCGCCGAGCTCGACGTCGCGCAGCGCGAAGCGCGGGGTGATGTTGTAGCAGGGCGGGTCGCGCCACATGACCTCCTCGATCGCCTGGTCCACGTCGAGGCGGCCGCCGCGCAGCCGGCCCGCGAAACGCTCGTCGGAGAGCATCAGCAGCAGCGTCTGGGTGATGGTCGCGATGGTCAGCTCGTTGCCGGCGATGATCATCACGATCATCGCCTCCATCACCTCGTTGTCGTCCCACAGCCCGGGGTCGTCGATCAGGTGCGAGGTGAGGTCGTCCTGGGGCTCCCTGCGGCGCTTGGCGATGTGGTCGACGATCTCCACGGCCAGCTCGATGACCCCCTCCTGGGCGAGCTGGCCACCGCCCAGGACCTTGTGGGCCGCCTTGCGCATGGAGTCGCCGACCTCGTGGCCCATGCCGAACATCGCCGCGACCGAGAGCAGCGGGATCAGCACGGCGTAGTCCTGGACCAGGTCGGCCTCGCCGCGCTCGAGCATGTCGTCGACCAGGTCGTTGCAGATGCCGCGTACCTGCGCGGCGTAGCCGTGCTCATCGACCCGGGAGAGGGCCCGGTCGACCGGCGAGCGCAGCCGCCGGCGGAGCTCGCCGTCGTTGTGGAAGGAGTTCTGCCGCGTGGTCACGAACGGGTAGATCGGCATGTCCGGCAGGATCCTGCCCTCCTGCACCGCGCTCCAGTTGTCGCCGTTGCGGGAGAAGACCTCCTCGTTGCGGATCACCTCGCTGAACTCGGCATAGCCCATCGCGAACCAGAGGCGTACGCCGGGGGAGAGCTCGCCCGGGGCCACCGGACCCCACTCCGCCCGGAGCCGTGCGTGCACCTCCCGCGCCCGCGGGCCGACGGTGTCGGGCGCGTGGACGAGGTCGGTGAGGTCGGCGAGACGTACGGTGCGGGTGGGGGTCGACGGGGTCATCGGGGTGGGCCTGTTCCGTTGGTCGGTGGCGGGGTCAGTGCGTCTTCAGGGCGTGGCGAACGAGAGCGGCGAGCGCGCGGACGCAGGCGTTGCGGTTCTTGGCGTTGCACACCACGATCGGGGTCTCGTCATCGAGGTCGAGCGCCGTGCGGATCTGGTCGGGCTCGTAGTTCGGTGCGCCGGGGAACTGGTTGATCGCGACCACGAACGGCAGGGACGTACGCGTCTCGAGCTGGTCCAGCACCTCGAAGGAGTCCTCGAGACGCCGGGTGTCGACCAGGACCAGGGCGCCGGCGGCCCCCTCGGCGAGGCCGGACCACAGGTCCCAGAAGCGGCGCTGCCCGGGCGTGCCGAACAGGTAGAGCGCGATCTCGTCGGTCAGGGTGATCCGGCCGAAGTCCATCGCGACCGTGGTCGTCGTCTTCTCCGGGGTGGCATCGACCGCGTCGATCCCCTCGCTGGCCTCGGTGATCGTCTCCTCGGTGCGCAGCGGGTCGATCTCGCTGACCGAGCCGATCAGCGTGGTCTTGCCGACCCCGAAGGAGCCGACCACCAGGATCTTGACCGACTCGACGACGGTGGGGGCCAGGTAGTGGTTGTCGTCAGAGGTGGTTGAGAGCATGCAGGACCTTCTGGAGGGTTTCGCGGGAGGGGCCGGCGGCGGTGTCGCTGTCGGGACGTACGCCGATCAGGCCGGCGTCGATCATGTCCGAGGCGATCACCGCGAGGACGCTCACCGGCTGGCCGAGATGGACAGCGATCTCGGCCATCGAGATCACGCCGAGGCACTGGGAGAGGACCTCGCGCTCCTGCCGGCCCACCGACGTGGAAGCCGGGTCGGTGTGGCCGATCAGCAGCGTCGCCGGCGTCAGCCGGTGGGTCGGCCGGGCACGGCCGCCCGTCCGGACGTAGAACCGGATGGGGTGGTCGACGTAGTCGTCTTCGGGGGCGCCGGGCATCGGCTCAGATCGAGCGTCTCGGGGTGCTCATCGCGCGCTCCCCGATCATCAGGACGGTCGCCTGCATCTGCTGGGCGACCAGCGCCGGGTCGATGCTCATCTCGGTGACCACCGCGAGGCGGGAGCCGTCGCCGGCGCCACGGATGAACAGGAAGCCGCCGTTGAACTCGACCATCACCTGACGTGGATGGGCGTCGGCACCGAACTGGCGGCTGATCCCGTGGCCGAGCGAGGTCAGGCCGGCGCACGCCGCGGCGAGCTTGTCGGCCTCCTCGCGCGGGGTGTGGCTCGTGCGGACCCGGACGAGTCCGTCGGCGGAGAGGACCACGACATGACGTACGCCGCGTACTCCCGCGACCAGCTCCAGCATCCAGCTGTTCTCATCGGTCATGGTTCCTCCAGTGGTTCTCGGGTGCGGAATCGGTCTCCGCGGTGGTGCGGTCGTTCTGGCGGTCGTTCAGGCGGTCGTTCAGGGGTGGGATGGTGGTGCCGGTCGCGGGGGTGGCCGGGGTGCTGAGGAAGCTGCTCATCCAGGCACCGGCCTGTTCGGCGGTCGGCTCCGGGCTGGCTGGGATGGTCCGGTTCGTCGCCTGCTGGGGACCGGTCGCGAAGCGCTGGCCGCGCTTCGAGCGGCGCTGCGGCAGGCCGTCGGAGGTGAACAGCGAGGGCTCGTGCCGGCCGGGGGCGGGGTCGGGCGCCTTCGCGGCGTTGTGGACGGGCCAGGCCGGCGTCGTCGAGGCGGGTGGTGCCTTCGGCGCCTTGGCCAGGAGCGAGGCGGGGACCGGGGTCGGGTCGGGGACCGGGGTCGAGGGCGGCGTACGCGGCCCGGCCGGCGCGGGCACGGCGGGGGTCAGCGGGGTCGTCATCGCCTCGGGGACGAGGACGGCGACCCGCAGGCCTCCGTGGACCGACTCGGTCAGGTCGACGCGGAACCCGTGGCGGCGTACGTAGGTGCCGACCACCGCGAGGCCGGTCTGCGGGATCTCGCCGAGATCCTGCAGGCGCACCTGCCGGGTGCCGGAGGCGATCTCCCGCATCCAGGCCAGGTTGGTCTCGTCCATGCCGACGCCCGCGTCGTCGATCTCGAGGGCCGCGCCGCGGCGTACGGAACGGATCGTGACCAGCACCTCCGTCGCCGGCGGCGAGGACTGGGTCGCGTTGGCGAGGAGCTCGGCGACGAGGTGGATCAGGGGTTCGACGTAGGCGCCCTGGACCGCGACCGGCGGATCGCCCTCCACCCGGACCCGGCGGTAGGCGGTGATCCTTCCCGCAGCACCGCGCACGACGTCCGCGATCGCGAGCGGGTCACGCCAGTGCTGCCCGGGCTGCTCCCCGCACAGCGTGGCGATGCTCTGGGCCAGCCGAGCCTGCTGCGCCGCCGCGTGGTCGACCCGCATCCCCGCCTCGAGCACGTCCGGCTCGGCCGGGAACCTGGCCACCATCCGCGTCGACTCCTCCTGGATCCGGTGCGCCGACGCCTGCACCTTGCGCGACAGCGACAGCACCGCCACCCGCATCCCGGCCTCCCCACGCCGCCCACCCGCCCCCGCCGAGATGTCGCCTACGTCGGCCGAGACGTCACTCGCGTCGGTCGAGGTGTCAGTCGGTGCCAACTCGGCCGACGTCAGCGACGCCTCGGCCTGCGCGGCCGACGCCTCGGCCGACGGGGGTGACGCTTCGGCCGACGTACCTGACGCCTCGGCAGGGGTGCGGTCGTAGGCCATCGCAGTGAGCCAGAGAGTGAGAGCGACGACGGGTACGCCGGCGAGGAGCCAGCGCCAGAGCCACTGGTCACCGGAGGCGGTGACGAAGATGACGGGGGAGAGGGCGACGAAGAGGAGGATCGCGATACTGCAGAACCATGGACCGGCTCGGTGGAGTCGGACCAGGAGTGGTCGGGTCATGTGGGGCACCTGGTGTGGGGGAGAGCAGTCAGGGCATGGACCCGCGGGTTCCGGGCAGTCTGGACGAAACCTGATCCAGCCCCCGGAGACCGGCGCACACACGCGCTCCACTTCATACCACCAACAGAGCGCTTGGTCACCAACTCCGGGTGATTTTGACCATATTTCTACGGTGCATCCTCGACGCGGCCGAATGTGAGCGGGCGACTAAGGTGACGGGGTGTCACAAATGGGTCCAGGCTTCGGTGCGTCCGGCGGGGCGATGGGCGGCGGCGGGATCATGCGCAACCTCCGCGCCGACCGTACGGTTCTCGAACGCGGGTTGCCGAAGGGCACCCTGAAACGCGTCGTCTCCTATGCGGGGCCGCACCGTGCGCTGATCAGCGCCTTCTTGGTGTTCACCGTCTTCGACGCGGCGATCGTGGTGGTGACCCCGCTGCTGACCCAGCGGCTCATCGACGACGGCGTGCTGCAGAAGGACATCTCGGTGGTCGTCTGGGTAGCCGCAGCCATGGCCCTGGTGGCGGTGATCGACATGGGTTTCGGGATCGTCTCCGGATGGCTCTCCACACGGATCGGCGAGGGTCTCATCTTCGACCTCCGCACCCAGGTCTTCGGGCACGTCCAGCGACAGTCGCTGGCGTTCTTCACCCGGGCACAGACGGGCGCCCTGGTGAGCCGGCTCAACACCGACGTGCTCGGCGCGCAACGGGCCTTCACCTCGACGCTGTCCAACAGCGTCTCCAACATGATCTCCCTCGTCGTGGTCGGCGCGGCCATGCTCGTGCTGTCGTGGCAGGTGACGCTGATGTGCGTCGCGCTGTTCCCGATCCTGTTCCTGACCTCGCGCTGGGTCGGGCGCCGACTGGCCGGCCTGACCCGCGAGCAGATGGACGGCAACGCGGCGCTGGCCACCACGATGACCGAACGGTTCAACGTCGGCGGCGCCCTGCTGCTCAAGCTCTTCGGCCGTCGCGAGGAGGAGGACGCCGCGTTCGCGCGGCGTGCCGATGTCGTACGCCGCCTGGGGATCCGGATCGCGCTGCTGACCCGCCTGTTCGGGGCGACGATGCAGATGGTTCCGGCGCTGGCGACCGCCCTGGTCTACGGCTTCGGCGGCTGGATGGTGATCCGTGGGGACGTCACGCTCGGCACCCTGACCGCGCTCGGCCTGTTGCTGGTGAGGCTGCTGGGGCCGCTGCAGGCGCTCTCCAACGTACGCATCGACGTGATGACCGCGCTGGTCAGCTTCGACCGCGTCTTCGAGGTCCTCGACCTGCCTTCGCTGATCAAGGAGAAGCCGGACGCGGCCGAGGTGCCGGCGGACGCGGCGTCGGTGCGGTTCCGCCATGTCGCATTCACCTACCCGCGCGCCGACGAGGTCTCGCTGGCGTCCCTGGAGGCGATCGCGCGCCCGGAGAGCCGGGAGGTGCGTGAGGTGCTCTCCGACATCGACTTCGTGGCCGAACCGGGTGAGATGGTCGCGCTGGTCGGCCCCTCCGGCGCCGGGAAGTCGACGATCACCCACCTGATCGCACGGCTCTACGACGTACGCTCCGGGTCGGTCGAGGTCGGCGGTCTCGACGTGCGCGACGTGACCCTGGAGTCGCTCGAGGCCGCGGTCGGCTACGTGACCCAGGACGCCCACATGTTCCACGACACGGTGCGCGGCAACCTGCTCTACGCCCGCCCCGGCGCCTCCGACGACGAGATCTGGGCGGCGCTGGAGGCGGCCCAGGTCGCCGCGGTCATCAAGGGACTTCCTGACGGCCTCGACACCGTCGTCGGTGACCGCGGCTACCGTCTCTCCGGCGGCGAGCGCCAACGGCTCGCGATCGCCCGGCTGCTGCTGAAGGCACCCCGCATCGTGGTGCTCGACGAGGCCACCGCCCACCTCGACTCCGAGTCGGAGGCCGCGGTGCAGACCGCCCTGGACGCCGCGCTGGCGGGACGTACGTCCATCGTCATCGCCCACCGACTCTCCACCATCCGAGCCGCCGACCGCATCCTCGTCATCGAGGCCGGACGGGTCGTCGAGTCCGGCACCCACGAGTCGCTGCTCGCCGACGGTGGCCTCTACGCGGAGCTCTACGAGACGCAGTTCCGGCGTTAGACGCTCAGCCCTTCCCGCTGCGCTCCTTCTCGTAGGCAGCCTGGTAGGCCGCCTTCACGGCCTGCTTCTGGGCCAGCTTCGCGGCCTTCTTGCGGGCACGCTCGTCGGTCTTCTCGTCACCGGCCGGGGTGTCCTCGTCCGGTGCCGGCTCGTCCTGACGCTGCGTACGCCGCTCGTCGTACATCAGGTAGAAGAACCCGGCGATCGCGAGGATGCCGAAGAACCACCACTGCAGCCCGTAGAAGAAGTGGGGGCCGTTGTCGAGCTCGGGGAGATCGGCCTTGCGCAGCTGGGTGGCCGGCTCGGGGGACTCGGTGTCGAGGTGGAGCCAGCCGGTCAGCAGCGGCTCGTCGACCACCTTCGCGACCTGGGCCGAGGAGAGCGCGCGGGTGGCGTGGTAGCCGTCGACCTGGGCGACGTCGGTGGAGTCGCCGGTGCCGTCGGCACGCACCCAGCCGCTGATCGTGACCTCGCCTGCCGGCGGCGCGGGGACGTCGTCGAACTTCTCCTGCGACTCGGTCTGCACCCAGCCACGGTCGACCAGCACCGCGGTGCCGTCGTCGAGCACCAGCGGGACGACGATGTCGACGCCCTTCTCCTCGTCGGGGGTCCGGTAGCGCCAGATGATCGTGTCGTCGACCGCGTACGTCCCGGTCGCGGTCACCCGCCGCCACTCGTCCTTCTCGGCCACCTTGTCGCCGGTGGCCAGGACGTCCTGGACGGGTACGGGGTCGGCGTGCTCGTTGGTCCGGACGATCTGGTTGCTGGCCTTCCGGTCCGCGAGACGGTCGAACTGCCACTCGCCGAGCCACCAGGTGCCGTAGGCCAGGATCAGCACGAACACCGTGAAACCGGCCCAGCGACGGCTGAGCAGGAAACGGAACGAACTCACCGTATGAGACTAACTGGCATGCGGTCACTGCTCACGTTCCGGGGCGCGGCTGCCTAGACTGGTGTGATGAGGACCTCTTCCACAGATCAGGCCCAGACCCAGCAGAGGCTCGTCGACCGGTTCGGCCGGGTCGCGACCGATCTGCGGGTCTCTCTGACCGACCGCTGCAACCTGCGGTGCACCTACTGCATGCCGCCCGAGGGGCTCGACTGGATGCCGGGTGACGAGGTTCTCACCGATGACGAGGTGGTGCGGCTGATCGGCGTCGCCACCGGCCGGCTCGGGGTCCAGGAGGTGCGGTTCACCGGTGGCGAGCCGCTGGTGCGGCGTGGGCTGGTCTCGATCGTCGCCCGCACCCGCGAGGTCGCCCCCGACGCGGAGCTGTCGATCACGACGAACGCGCTCGGACTGGCCCGGATGGCCGGGTCGCTCGCGGAGGCCGGGCTCGACCGGGTCAATGTCTCGCTCGACTCGATCCGGCCCGACACCTTCGCGGAGATCACCCGGCGCGACCGGCTCACCGACGTGGTCGCCGGCCTGGAGGCGGCGGCCGACGCCGGTCTGGGGCCGATCAAGATCAACGCCGTCCTGCTGCGCGGAGTCAATGACGACCAGGCCGCCGAGCTGCTCGGCTGGTCGCTCGAGCGTGGTTACGAGCTGCGGTTCATCGAGCAGATGCCCCTCGACGCCCAGCACGGCTGGTCGCGCGACACCATGGTGACCGCCGACGAGACCCTCGCGGCGCTCTCCTCGGCCTTCGAGCTGACCCCCGCAGAGGAGCCTCGCGGCAGCGCTCCTGCCGAGCTCTTCCACGTCGACGGCGGCCCCGCCAAGGTCGGCATCATCGCCTCCGTCACCCGCCCGTTCTGCGGAGACTGCGACCGGGTGCGCCTCACCGCCGACGGGCAGGTGCGCGACTGCCTGTTCGCGCGCTCCGAGTCGGACCTGCGTACGCCACTTCGTGCTGGTGCCTCCGACGCCGATCTCGCCGCGAGGTGGGTCACCGCGATGGCCGGCAAGCGCGCCGGTCACGGCATCGACGATCTCGGCTTCCTCCAGCCCGACCGTCCGATGTCCGCCATCGGCGGCTGACCCCCTCCCGCCGAGACGTCACTCCCGTCGGCCGAGGCGTCATCGCGATGCCCTCTCGGGCGACGTACCTGACGTCTCGGCCGTCTCGACCGGTCAGGACCCGACTCGCTCCAACGCGTCCAGGACGAGCTCCCAGTACCCGTCGACGTCGAGCGTGATCCCGACCTGGACGTTGGGCGGCTCATCGAGCCGACCGTGGAGGTCGACGACGGTGGCGCCGCGGGTCCAGCGGCCCTCGGTCTCGACGGCCACGAACGACTTGTGCCAGGTGATCAGGGCGGGGTCGATGAGGGCGGCGATGGTGCAGGGGTCGTGGACCGGGGGAGCGGCGAAGTCGAACACGTCGGAGTAGGTGCCGCCGAAGAAGCCCATCAGGTCGGCACAGGCCCGGCCGACCGGGTGGTCCATGGCCCGCATCCGCGCGACGACCTCCGGGGTGGCCAGCGCCTGGTGGGACAGGTTGAGCCCGACCATCCGGATCGGGAGGCCGCTGGTGAGGACGACGTCGAGGGCCTCGGGGTCGGCGTAGGCGTTGAACTCGGCCGCGGGGGTGGTGTTGCCGCGCTCGGTCGAGCCGCCCATGAACACGATCTCGGCGATCCGCTCACCGACCTCGGGATGGTCGCGCAGCAGCAGCGCGACGTTGGTGATCGGCCCGGTGGCGACGACGGTGACGGGCGTGGGGGCGGCCAGGAGCGACGTACGCAGGAACTCGACGGCGCCGAGCTCGACCGGGGGAGCGAGCGGCTCGGGGAGGTCGGGGCCGTCGATCCCGGTCGCGCCGTGGATGAAGTCGCCGATGTGGGCCTCGCCGGCCAGCGGGGCGGCGGCGCCGGAGGCGACCGGCACGTCGGGACGTTGCGCCAGGGCCAGGATCCGCTGGGCGTTGTAGGTCGCCTTCTCCACCCGGCAGTTGCCGAACGTGGTGGTGATCCCGAGCAGGTCGACGGCAGGGCTGCCAAGGGCCAGCAGGATCGCGATGGCGTCGTCGTGGCCGGGGTCGCAGTCGAGGAGCACAGGGATCGGGTTCATCGCACGACCTCTCTGTCAGGACAGCTGATGAGCGACGACGTCCTTGAGGAACCCGCGTGCGCCCAGGAAGTCGCTCAGCGACTGCTTGTGCGCTTCGCACGCGAGCCAGATCTTACGCCTGTCGGGCGTGTGGATCTTGGGATTGTTCCACTGCAGCTCCCACGATCCGGGGTCCTGGCAGCCCTTCGCCGAGCACAGGTCGGAGTCGAGCGCGCCCATCAGTCCTCCTCGCCCTTCTCGCCGAGCTGCTGCTCGCGTCCGCTGGTGAGCTGGCGCGGCCCGTAGGGCGAGTCCATCAGGTTCATCTCGTCGCTCTTGGTGTTGGTGGCGTTGGCCATGACGACCGCGATGTAGGGCAGGATCAGGGCCGCCACGATCAGGATCGGCCACAGCCAGCCGATCCCGGCCAGACCGGCGATCACGGCACCGACGAAGCAGAGCGTGCGGATCGACATCGAGATGGCGTAGCGCTTCTGACGGATCGCGATGTCCTCGGCGCGGCTGCGCCCGGCCGTCGTGATCCTGATCGGTTGCGCCTTGGACATACCGCAAGTCTAGGTCGTGGGCGATGAGCATCGGTCAATGGTGTGGTCCCAACAGGGGCGCTCCGGGCGACGTTGGATGGTTCTTACAAGCAAATCCAAGGCATTGGCCGTACGCCGAAGTAATCGCTACCGTCGCGCCTGTGACTGACAGTGAAAACCCCACAACGCAGAGTCCAGCGCGGGCGCCCCGCTCGGTGCTCGTGACCGGCGGCAGCCGTGGCATCGGCCGGGCGATCGCGGAGGCCTTCGTGGCCAACGGTGACAAGGTGGCCGTGACCTCCCGCAAGGGCGGGGCTCCGGAGGGCGCTCTGGATCTGGTGTGCGACATCACCGATCCCGCCGCCGTCGAAGAGGCGTACGCCGCCGCCGAGGCCGCCCACGGACCCGTCGAGGTCCTCGTCGCCAATGCCGGGATCACGAAGGACACCCTCGTGCTCCGGATGTCGGAGGAGGACTTCACCTCGGTGATCGACACCAACCTGACCGCGTCCTTCCGGCTCGCCAAGCGTGCCTCGAAGGGGATGCTGCGGCTGCGCCGCGGGCGGATCATCTTCATATCCTCGGTCGTCGGGCTGATGGGCAACCCGGGCCAGGTCAACTACGCGGCCTCGAAGGCCGGGCTGGTCGGGATGGCGCGTTCGCTCGCCCGCGAGCTCGGCTCTCGGGGGATCACCGCGAACGTGGTCGCGCCGGGGTTCGTGGAGACCGAGATGACCGCGGTCCTCACCGATGAGCAGCAGAAGGCGATCACGGACCGGGTCCCGCTGGCGCGCTACGCGACGCCGGACGAGGTGGCCTCGGCCGTGACGTGGTTGGCTGATGCGGGTTATGTGACCGGGGCCGTCATCCCGGTCGACGGCGGACTTGGAATGGGGCACTGATCATGGGTTTGTTGGACGGCAAGACTGTTCTCGTCGCGGGGGTCACGATGGACTCCTCGATCGGCTTCGCGGTGGCCAAGGTGGCCCAGGAGCAGGGCGCCCGCGTCCTGATCTCCAACTTCGGGCGCGCACTGTCGATCACCAAGCGGATCGCGAAGCGGCTCCCCGAGGAGCCGCCGGTCCTCGACCTCGATGTCACCAACCAGGAGCACCTCGACGGGCTCGCCGACGCGCTCCGTGCCGAGGGTGTCGAGCGGCTCGACGGGGTCGTGCACTCGATCGCGTACGGCAACCCCGAGACGCTCCTCGGCGGCAAGTTCCTCGACGGCCCCTGGGACGACGTCTCCCAGGCGGTCCAGGTCAGCGCCTACTCGCTGAAGTCGCTCGCGATGGCGACCCGCCCCCTCCTGGGTGAGGGATCGTCGATCGTGGGGCTGACCTTCGACGCGACGATCGCCTGGCCGGCGTACGACTGGATGGGTGTCGCCAAGGCCGCCCTCGAGTCGACCTCGCGCTACCTCGCCCGCGACCTCGGTCCCGACGGGATCCGCTGCAACCTCATCTCCGCGGGGCCACTCAAGACCCTCGCCGCCAAGGCGATCCCGGGCTTCGAGGAGCTCGACGAGGGCTGGGGCACGCGGGCGCCGCTGGGCTGGGACAACACCGACCAGGGCCCGACCGCGAAGGCCGTCTGCGCGCTGATCTCGGACTTCTTCCCGGCGACCACCGGCGAGATCATCCATGTCGACGGGGGCTATCACTCGCTGGGAGCGTGAGGCCATAGGGTTGCCGCATGCGGACCCTCGTCATCATGCGGCACGCCAAGGCGGAGTCGTCGGCACCCACCGACTACGAGCGCCAGCTGACCGAGCGCGGCCACGCCGACGCGGTCGCAGCGGGGGAGTGGTTGGCCGAGCAGGGCGTGGTCCCGGACTACGTGCTGGTCTCGGCGGCCGACCGCACCACCCAGACCTGGGAGGACGTCGCCGTCGGGGCGTCGTGGGACCTGACGCTGGCGGAGTACGACCAAGGTCTGTACGCCGCCGGCACCTCCACCGCCCTCGACCTCATCCGCGACATCGATGACGGCCTCTCGACGGTCGTCGTGATCGGCCACAACCCCACCATGTTCTCGCTGGTGCAGCTCCTCGACGACGGCGAGGGTGACGACGAGGCCGGCAACGAGCTCGCCCTCGGCTTCCCCACCGCCGCCGTCGCCGTACTCACCTACGACGGCGACTGGTCCGAGCTCGACGAGGCCGAGGCCTCCGTCACCGCCTTCCACGTCGGTCGAGCCTGACCCGCCGAGAGGTCGGCCGCGTCGGCCGAGGCGTCAGCGGCGTCGGCCGAGACGTCACGTGCGTTGCTCGAGACGTCACACCGCTGCCAACTCGCCCGACGCGGGTGACGTCTCGGCAGATCGACTAGGCGGATACCGAGACCGACCTCGAGACTGGTCATTGGCGAGAGGTCACTCGCGACGGTCGAGGCGTCAGGCAGGTCGGCCGAGGCGTCACACCGCTGCCAACTCGCCCGACGTACCTGACGTCTCGCCCGACGCGCGTGACGCTTCGCCCGACGTACCTGACGCCTCGGCAGGGGCTCAGAGGAGCGGCGGGGCTGGGGTGACGATGCCGGCTTCGGCGTCGGCGGCCTCGATCTCCTCGCGGGAGATCCCGAGGAGATACATGATGGTGTCGAGGTAGGGGACGTTGATGGCGGTCCCGGCGGCGGAGCGGACGGCGGGCTTGGCGTTGTAGGCGATCCCGAGGCCGGCGGCGGCGAGCATGTCGAGGTCGTTGGCGCCGTCGCCGATGGCGACGGTGGCGGCCTCGGGGATGCCGATCTCGGCGGCGAACTCGCGCAGCGCGCGGGCCTTGCCGGCGCGGTCGACGACCTCCCCGACCACTTCACCGGTCAGCACCCCGTCGACGATCTCGAGCTCGTTGGCGCGGGCGTAGTGGATGCCGAGGTCGGCCGCCAACCGGTCGGTGATCTGCGAGAACCCGCCGGAGACGATGGCGAAGCGGTAGCCGAGACGACGCAGGGTGCGGACCATCGTCCGAGCGCCCGGATTGAGCACGAGCCCGGCGTAGACCTCGTCCAAAGCGGTCGCGGGGACACCCTTCAGATACTTCACCCGGGCGCGCAGCGACTCCTCGAAGTCGAGCTCGCCGCGCATCGCTGCCTCCGTGACCGAGGCGACCTCCTTCTCGTAGCCCGCGTGGGCGGCGATCATCTCGATCACCTCGCCGTCGATCAGCGTCGAGTCGACGTCCATGACGATCAGGCGCATGCCGCGGCGGACGAGGTTGGCGGGCTGCACGGCGATGTCGACGCCCTGGGCGGCGGCCTCGGCCGCGAGCGTGACCCGCAGCTCGTCGGGGGAGGCGCCGGATACGTGCAGGTCGAAGGCGGTGACCGGGTAGCGGGCCAGCCGGATGATCCGGTCGATGTTGCCGCCGGCCGAGGCGATCGTACGCGTCACGGAGGCGAGCGCGGCCGCCTTCAGCGGCAGCCCGAGCACCGTCACCCGGGCACGGTCGGCAGGCTCGCGCGGGGTGTCGCCGACACCTTCCTCGATCTCGACGGTCATGTCGAGGGCGTGGGCGGTCTCCTCGATCGCGTGCTTGAGCGCGTCGGTGCTGGCGGCGTCGGCCGGCGCGGTCACCAGGAGCCCGAGCACGAGCCGGGCCCGCAGCACGATCTGCTCCAGGTCGACCACGTCGACCCCCGCGAGCGCGAGGGTTGCCAGGGTGGCCGAGGTCAGCCCGGGTCGGTCGTTTCCGGCGAGGGTGATCAGCAGGGTGTCGGGACGGCGCTCGAGCGCGTCGAATTCCTCGGTCATCGCTGCAAAGGATAGTGGAGCATGCGCCCACGTCTCAGTCCGGAGGCCACACCTCGGGCGATCCTGCGGCGGTCAGCGCTCGCCGCGCCGCGCGGTCGAGCCCGACGAGCGCCTCCCGCCGCAGCGACATCTCCGAGGCGGACACGGAACCGCCCTCGTCCTCCAGCGCCACCGCGACGATCTCCCGAGCCTGTACGCCACGGGAGGCGAGCTCCACGCACCGCGCCGGAACCCCGGGTGCTCCCGCCAGCGACGGCCGGTGGCGCAGGTTCATCAGCCGGTCGGCGACCTCGGGCCGCCACCGGGCGACGTCGAGCTCGGCGAGAGCCGTCGCGGACTCGCTCAGTGCGAGCCGGAGGGCCCGGTCGGCCTCGCCGACGTCGGGCAGCTGACGCCGAGAAGCGGCGTACGCCTGCCACTCGAGCACCGCCCCGACCCGGACCGGTACGAGCCCGATCCCGGCGTCGCACACCACCGCCTCGCCGGCCTCCAGGGCGGCGTCGTTGAACGCCCGCGGCCCGCCCAGCCCGACCGGGTCGCCCTCGGCCGGGAAGGCCACGCCGACGGCGGTCGCCCCCTCCGTACGCAGCCGCCCCAGCCCGCTCACCAGGGTGTCCGCCACACCCTCGGTGCCACCGAGGCCGAGCGCGGCCAGCCCGCTGACGGTGTGGGTCGCGTCGGGCCCGATCACCGCGTCGAGCACCAGGTCGGTGACCGCCTCACCGCGCAGCCATGCCGTCACCCACCACGCCATTCGCAACGCTTCAGGGGTGGCCTCGTCCCACCCCGCGTCCAGCTCCGAATCCTCGACACTCACGCCGCCACCCCCGTTGCGCAGGCGCGATCGTACGGGGGCGGCGGCGTGTTGGATCCCGCCGGTTGTTCGCTAGCGCTCACGGCCGCCCACCCTATCCCCGAGCCCACCGACCCCTGCCGATAGATTTGCCGCCATGGCAGCCGTGCTGGAGTTCACCGACGTCACCGTACGCCGCGGGGGCAACGCCCTTCTCGACTCTGTGAGCTGGGTGGTCGAGGAGGATGAACGCTGGGTCATCCTCGGCCACAACGGCGCCGGCAAGACCACGCTGCTCCAGACCGCCGCGGCCCAGCTCCACCCGACCTCCGGTGTCGTGAAGATCCTCGGCGAGCAGATCGGCCGCATCGACGTCTTCGAGCTGCGCCCGCGCATCGGCCTCACCTCCGCCGCGCTCGCCGACCGGATCCCGCGCCACGAGCTCGTCCGCGACGTCGTGGTGAGCGCGTCCTACGGCGTCGTCGGCCGCTGGCGCGAGCACTACGACGACCTCGACCACGACCGCGCCCAGGAGCTGTTGATCGAGGTCGGCATCAAGCACCTCGGCGAGCGGAGGTTCGGCACCCTGTCCGAGGGCGAGCGCAAGCGGGTCCAGCTCGCCCGGGCGCTGATGGTCGACCCCGAGATGCTGCTCCTCGACGAGCCGGCCGCCGGTCTCGACCTGGGTGGTCGTGAGGACCTCGTCTCGACGCTGTCGACGCTCGCCTACGACCCCGACAGTCCGGCCACGGTGCTCGTCTCCCACCACGTCGAGGAGATCCCCCCGGGCTTCAGCCACGTCCTGATGATGCGCTCGGGCCGGATCACCGCCCAGGGGCTCATCGAGGACACCCTGACCGCGGCCAACCTCTCCAAGACCTTCGGCATGCCGCTCGAGCTGGAGGCGAGCGACGGCCGCTACTGGGCCAAGCGCCGCGCCCGCCACACCCGCTGACGCCGACTCAGTCGAGCGGCTCGATCGAGGACAGGAACTCGTCCCAGGAGTCGGCCAGGCGCTCCCGTGACACGGGAGTGACGTTGCCCGCGGCGTCCACCTCGGTCTCGCTGCTCTGGTGCCAGACCGAGCCGTGGTCGGCACCCGCGACGGCCAGCAGGAACAGACCGCCGCCGGCGTCGCTGCCGACCGGGATGAACCCGTCGGGGATGACGTCGCTCTGCGTGTTGAGAAGGTGCCACAGGCTCGACCACTTCGGGACGTCCCCGACGCCGCAGATGATCTCGATGCCGTGGTTGTTGTACCCCTCGAGCGCGCCGCCGTCCTGCGTGGCCAGATAGTCGCGATACGGCTGGGGAAGCCGGGCACCCAGCCGCTCCTCGAGCTCCTGCAGCTTGCTCGCCGGGGCGGCGGGGAAGGTTTCCTCATAGGTCAGTGACGTCACTAGGAGCGTCCTTTCGCGATGGCGACGCCGCCGGCGTGGCGTACGGCGTCATGGATCTCTCTGGGTACGAGCAGCAACGTAGTGCCGTCCTGGTGATGGTGCCAGGTGAGCTCGTTCTCGCGTCGGTAGCGGGCCGTGGTGCCGGTGGCCCGGTCGGCCGCGGAGAAGTCGGTCGTGTGGTTTCCGTCGAAGTGCGGCGTGATCGTCGTGGTCTTCTCGGCATAGGGCGAGAAGTCGGGATAGCCGTCGTCGGTGAACCGGACGCCGTTGGGATACTTCCGCTTCAGGTCGTCGGTCCAGCGGTCGCCGTCGTAGACCTTGCCGGCGTAGTGCCAGTTCGAGGGCAGCTTGCCGCTGGGCAGGCGCTGGACGCCTTCGGGGATCACCCGCCCGCGCGAGTCCACGTTGCGTTGGGGGACGTTGTTGGCCAGGTCGGTGTCCTGGTCACGGCGCTGGTTCGCGTCCTGGCGGAGGGTGTCGGCCTCCTTGCGCTTGCGCTCGGCCAGCCGCACCAGGGCGTCGCGCAGCCGGTCCACCGCCGTCTCACGGACATCTTCGACGGCGTCGTTGAGTCTGTTGTTCATGTCTGAGCTCCTCAGGAAGAGAACAGCGGAAGCGCTGAGAGCCGGGCGGCGAAGGTGTGACCGATCTCCAGCTGGTCCAGGCCGCAGTCGTCGATGGCCTCCGCGATCTGGTCCATCAGGTCGAAGCTCAGGTCGATCCCGGCGACGTCGTCGCCGCTGGTCACCAACGGCGCCTCCAGTGCGCTGGTCGCGAGGTCGGTGATCGTGCCGCTGAGAGGTTCGATCACCATCGACGCGACCTGCCCGATCAGCTCGTCCATGGCGATGTCGGTGGCGATGTCGAGCGCCTTCTTCCGTGCGGCGATGATGGCCGCGTTGGCGGCGAGGCTGGCGCCTGCGGTCACCACCGCGGTCGCCGCGGCCGCGGCGATCTGCGCGGCCGTGATGGTCAGCTCGGCGATGACCTTCACCTTCAGGGCCACCACGGCGTCGGCCAGGATGTCGATGCCGGTCGCGACCGCGGGCAGCGCGTCGAGCAGCTGGTCCAGGTTGGAGGTGCGGTTGTCCGCGTACGCCTGGATCAGGGCGCTGACGGACTTCGACTTGGTTCCCTCCTGGAGCTCGAGCATCCGGCTCTCCAGCCGGTCCAGCGTGTCCCGTACGTCGGACTCGAGGTCCCGAACGAGCTGCGCCGCGTCGCGGACCGCATCCTCGTCGACGTTCGGCCACTCGTATCCGAGCAGATCGAGGACATAGTCCAGCTCCGCCGGGATCGTCATCCCCATGCGTGTCACCCTCCCGAAGATTCGCCCGGATCGAAGCCCAGGAGCAGGGTTCCTGGGGGATGTGGAACGCTACCGGGAGTCGGCCCGAGGTTGCGACTGAATTTCGGTACGCACGCCGGTGCGAAAAGATCCCCGCGCGACGTGCGTCGTCCCGCTAGGGTGATCGCCATGGACTGGCAGGAGTGGGACTGGGCGATCTGGACGGCACTGGGAGCGCTGCTCGTCGTCGGAGAGCTCTTCAGCCTCGACCTGATCCTGCTGATGCTCGCCACCGGTGCCTTCGCGGGCGCGGTGACCGGCGCGTTCACCGACAGCTTTGCGATCCAGGCGATCGTCGCGCTGGTGGTCTCGGTCTCCATGCTCGCGGTCGTACGTCCGGGCCTGGCCAGGCGGCTCCACAACGGCCCGGAGATCCAGATCGGCGCGCAGAAGCTGATCGGCGTCCAGGCCGTCCTCCCCGTGGAGATCAGCGCCCACAAGCCTGGGCAGCTCAAGCTCGAGGGCGAGCTCTGGACCGCTCAGCCCTACGACGAGACGCTCGTGATCGCGGCCGGCACGCCGGTCGAGGTGCTCGAGATCAGAGGAGCGACGGCGTACGTCCATCCTCTTCCGGAGCTCGGGACTCCGTAGTTTCCGGGCAACCTGACGCAACTAAACCTAGACAAGGACTGATTGGCAATGGGTGGCATCATCCTGGCCCTTCTGGTCATCTTGGCGGTGCTGGTGATCACCACGCTGGCCAAGACGATCAAGATCATCCCGCAGGCGCGGGTCGGCATCGTGGAGCGCTTCGGCAAGTTCCAGTCGAAGCGTGACCCCGGCCTGAACGCGGTGATCCCGTTCGTCGACAAGGTGCGCTACATGATCGACATGCGTGAGCAGGTCGTCGCGTTCGCGCCGCAGCCGGTGATCACCGAGGACAACCTGACCGTCTCGATCGACACGGTCATCTACTTCCAGGTCAACGACCCGGTGGCGGCGACCTACGAGATCGCCAACTACATCCAGGCCGTCGAGCAGCTCACCATGACCACCCTGCGCAACATCGTCGGTGGCATGACCCTCGAGGAGACGCTGACCAGCCGCGAGCAGATCAACTCCGGCCTCTCGATCGTCCTCGACGAGGCCACCGGCCGCTGGGGGATCAAGGTCAAGCGCGTCGAGATCAAGTCGATCGACCCGCCCATGTCCATCAAGGACGCGATGGAGAAGCAGATGCGCGCCGACCGCGACAAGCGCGCCGCGATCCTCACCGCGGAGGGTCAGCGTCAGTCCGCGATCCTCTCCGCGGAGGGAAACAAGCAGTCCGCCATACTCAACGCCGAGGGTCAGCGCGAGTCGCAGATCCTCGCGGCGCAGGCCGACCGGGAGGCCGCGATCCTGCGTGCCCAGGGTGAGGGCCAGGCCATCCAGACCGTCTTCCAGGCGATCCACGACGGCCGCCCGGACCAGTCGCTGCTGGCCTACCAGTACCTCCAGATGATGCCGAAGATCGCCGAGGGCGACGCCAACAAGGTCTGGATCGTGCCGAGCGAGATCGGCAAGGCCCTCGAGGGCCTCGGCTCGACGATGAACAGCCTCAAGGGCATCCCGGACGACGTCGAGGGCCCGGTCAAGCGCGTCGACATGGGATCGGCCGAGCCGACCCTCGACCTCGAGCAGTCCTCCGCGGCCGCGGCCGTCGAGGAGGCGCTCGCCGAGGCCAAGCAGGCAGAGGCCCCCAACCGGCCCCAGCCGCCGGCAGAGCCTACGGCGTAGATGGATCCTCTCCAGTCCGTCCTCATCCTGATCGCCGGGGTGGGGGCGGGCACCATCAACGCAGCCGTCGGGTCCGGGACGTTGATCACGTTCCCGACGCTGCTGGCCTTCGGCGTACCTCCGGTCGTCGCCAACGTGTCCAACACGATCGGCCTGGTCCCGGGCTCGCTCGCCGGCGCCTGGGGCTACCGTCGCGAGCTCGCCGGGCAGCGCGGGCGGATCCTGCGGCTCGGGGTCGCGGCGCTGATCGGTGGCGCCGTCGGCGGGATCCTGCTGCTGGTGCTCCCGCCGGGCGCGTTCGAGGCGATCGTCCCGGTGCTGATCGGGCTCGGGGTGGTCCTGGTGATCACCGGCCCGCGCATCTCCCGGTGGGTCGCCAGACGGCACGGCGACCTGCCTGACGACGGCAGCGAGCGCTGGTGGGTCTGGCCCGCGGTCGCGATGCTCGGCGTCTACGGCGGCTACTTCGGTGCCGCCCAGGGCGTGCTGATGATCGCGATCATCGGCATCGGGGTCGCCGAGTCGCTGCAGCGTCTCAACGGGCTCAAGAACATCCTGGTCGCCATCACCAACGGCATCTCCGGGCTCATCTTCGCCGTGGTGGCCGACGTCGACTGGCAGATCGCCGCGCTGATCGCCGTCGGCGCGGCGCTCGGTGGTCTCCTGGGTGCCAGGATCGGCCGCCGGCTGCCGCCCAACGTGCTCCGCGGTGTGATCGTCGTGGTCGGCATCACGGCACTGGTCGCCTTCCTGCTGGGCTGAGTCTGCTGGGATGGAGCCATGGAGCTCTACGAGGCGATGCGGACCACCCACGCCGTACGCGACTTCACCGACGACCCGCTGCCCGACGAGGTCCTCGCCAGGATCCTCGACAACGCCCGGTTCGCGCCCTCCGGCGGCAACCGGCAGGGCACCCACGTCGTGGTCGTACGCAGCCAGGAGACCCGCGAGCGGATGGCCGAGCTGACCGCGACGGGTGCCCGTAGGTACATCGCGCAGCAGCGGGCGGGGGAGATGCCCTGGAACACCGTGCATCCGACGGCGGTGACCGAGGAGCAGATCGCCGAGACTCGGGTGCCGCGTGGGATGACCGAGCCGCTGCGTACCGCTGCGGTGGTGCTCGTCTTCCTCGTCGACCTCGGCGTCGTCGCCTCGATCGACTCCGAGCTGGACCGGGTCGGTGTCGTCTCCGGCGCCTCGGTCTATCCGCTGGTGTGGAACACGCTCCTGGCCGCGCGCAACGAGGGGTTCGGTGGCGTGATCACCACGATGGCGGTCGCCGAGGAGCCGGCGCTCCTCGAGCTGCTCGGCGCCCCCGAGGGCCACGCGGTCGCCGCCGTCGTGCCCTTGGGCAGGCCCGTCAAGCAGCTCACCAAGCTGCGCAGGCAGCCGGTCGAGGAGTTCGTCACCCTGGAGACGTACGCCGGGACGCCCCTGGCATGACTGATGGCGGGGTCCCGGAGGACCCCGCCATCGGCGTCAGAGTGTTTCTACTCGTTCTACTCGGCCTTCTCCGCCGAGGCCGGGACGGAGACCGGCCCGGTGCCGTTGCTGTGGCCGTCCTCGACGACCGCGATGGCGAAGTCGTCACCGTGCTCGGTGACGCCGGTGATGACGGCCTGCTCGACCGCCTCCGCGGCGTACTGGCCACGCACGATCAGCGGGTCGCTCTGCAGGTCCTTCTGCAGCGAGACCACCAGACCGACCATGATCACCGTGAACGGTAGCGCCGCGACGATGGTGATGTTCTGCAGACCGGTGAGTGCGCCGTCGCCACCGCCGGCGGCGACCAGACCGAGGATGGCCACGACACCGGTCGCGATACCCCAGAAGATGACCGTGGGACGGGTCGGCTCCTCGGAACCTCGCTCGGAGAGGGTGCCCATCACGATCGAGGCAGCGTCGGCTCCGGAGACGAAGAAGATCGCCACCAGGGCCATCACCAAGACGCTCATGACCGTTGCCAGCGGGAACTGGTCGAGCGTGGTGAACAGCTGCGACTCGGCGCCACCGAGACCGGCGATGTCGACGGTGCCGTCGCGCTGCAGATCGATGGCGGTGCCGCCCATGATGCAGAACCAGATCACGCTGACGGCGCTCGGGACCAGGAGCACGCCGGCGACGAACTGCCGGATGGTGCGCCCGCGCGAGATCCGCGCGATGAACATGCCGACGAACGGCGTCCAGGAGATCCACCAGGCCCAGTAGAAGACGGTCCAGGAACCGAGCCACGCCGAGGTCTCCTCGCCGCCGACGCCGGTGCGGGCCGACATCTGGGCGAGGTCGCCGATGTAGGTGCCGAGCGAGGTCGGGATCAGGTCGAGGATGAAGACCGTCGGTCCGACCACGAACAGGAAGATCGCCAGCAGGAAGGCCAGCACCATGTTGATGTTGGAGAGCCACTGGATGCCCTTGGCGACACCGGAGACGGCGGAGATCACGAAGCAGGCCGTCAGGACGGAGATGATCCCGATGATCAGACCGTTGCCGATGTTGCCGATTCCGGGGAAGATCTCCAGGCCGCTCTTGATCTGGAGAGCACCGGTGCCCAGCGAGGTCGCCGAACCGAACAGCGTCGCGAAGATCGCGAAGATGTCGATCGCCTTGCCCGCGGGACCTTCGACGGTCCTCTTGCCGAGCAGCGGGGTGAACGCCGAGGAGATCAGGCTGACGCGGCCCTTGCGGTAGGCGCCGTAACCGATCGCCAGGCCCACGACCGCGTAGATGGCCCACGGGTGCAGTGTCCAGTGGAACATCGTGGTCGCCATCGCGTGCTGGATGGCCTCCGGGTTGCCGGCCTCGCCGGTGCCCGGTGGCGGGGTGACGAAGTGCGAGATGGGCTCGCTGACGCCGTAGAACATCAGGCCGATGCCCATACCGGCGCTGAACATCATCGCGATCCAGGAGGCCGTGTTGAACTCCGGCTTCTCGTCGTCACGACCCAAGGGGATGTTGCCGTACTTGCTGACGGCCAGCCAGATGATGTAGATGACAAAGCCGCTGGCGGTGAGGACGAAGAACCAGCCGGCCTTGTCCAGCACCCAGGCGAGGGCGTCACCGGCGACCTTCCCCATGCCGTCGGTGTTGATGAATCCCCACGCCATGAACGCGATGGCGATGGCCGCCGCGATGCCGAAGACGACCCAGTCGATTCCCTTGCGTTGGTCCTGTTCGCTCGAGATCGGCAGGTCCAGCGCGGGGTGGGGAACAACCTCGCCCGTGGGCGATCTGATGAGGGCCGCGGAGTTGTGATGGTCGGAATTTGTCGGACTGTCTGTCTTCTTCTCAGAAGTCACACTGTTGTCCTTCCGGTTGGTTTCGGGACCACAGCACCCTAACGCGCACCGTATTTGCCTTCTGTTCACCGGGGTCCGCCATGGCCTGCGACGTCTGAGCCTCACACGGTGGAAATATTGCGGCCCTACCGTTGATCCCATGCGCTACCGGCAGAGTCTCCACGGGCACGGCTTCGAGTTCGACGGTCTGGTGGAGGTGCTGGCGCGGGCGACGCCGCTGCGCTCCGGCGACGTCCTCGCCGGGTGCGCCGCACGGTCCGACACCGAGCGGTTCGCGGCTCGGATGGTGCTGGCCGACCTGCCGCTGAGCGCCTTCCTCGAGGAGCAGGTGGTTCCGGCCGAGTCCGACGACGTCACCCGGCTGATCCTGGAGACCCATGACGAGGACGCGTTCGCCCGGGTCAGCGGCCTGACCGTGGGGGCCTTCCGGGAGTGGCTGCTCGACGCCGCCGCGCGCCGCGACACCGCAGCGTTGAGCGCGGTCGCGCCGGGAGTGACTCCTGAGATGGCTGCGGCCGTCTCCAAGATCATGCGCAACCAGGACCTGATCGCGGTGGCCGCGGCCACCGAGGTGGTGACCGGCTTCCGCACGACGATGGGCCTGCGGGGACGGCTGGCGACCAGGCTGCAGCCCAACCATCCGACCGACGACCCGGCCGCCGTCGCGGCCTCGGTGCTGGACGGACTGCTCCTCGGCTCCGGCGATGCGCTGATCGGCATCAACCCGGCCTCCGACAACCCACGCACGGTCGCCGACCTGCTGCGTCTGCTCGATGACGTACGTCTCCGCTACGAGATCCCCACGCAGAGCTGCGTCCTGACGCACGTGACCACGACGATCGACCTGATCGAGGCGGGGCTGCCGGTCGACCTGCCGTTCCAGTCGATCGGCGGCACCCAGGGCGCCAACGAGGGGTTCGGGGTGACGTTGGCGATGCTGGCGGAGGCCGACGAGGCGGCCCGGTCGCTGGGGCGCGGCACGGTCGGCGACGAGGTGATGTACTTCGAGACCGGCCAGGGGTCGGCCCTCTCCGCCGACGCCCACCTCGGCGCCGGCGGGCGGCCGGTCGACCAGCAGACCCTGGAGGCGCGGGCGTACGGCGTGGCCCGGGCCTTCCGGCCGTTCCTGGTCAACACGGTGGTCGGCTTCATCGGTCCCGAGTACCTCTTCGACGGCAAGCAGATCATCCGCGCCGGGCTCGAGGACCACTTCTGCGGCAAGCTGCTGGGCGTGCCGATGGGCGTCGACGTCTGCTACACCAACCACGCCGAGGCCGACTCCGACGACATGGACAACCTGCTCACCCTCCTCGGCGTCGCCGGTTGCACGTACGTGATGGCCATCCCGGGCGCCGACGACGTGATGCTCGGCTACCAGTCGACCTCCTTCCACGACGCCCTCTACGCCCGCCAGGTCCTCGGCAAACGCCCGGCGCCGGAGTTCGAGGAGTGGCTGAGCGCCGTCGGCCTGCTCGATCCGGACGGTTCCGTACGCGACATCGACCCGGCCACCACGGTGCTGAAGGAGCTGGCCCGGTGAGCGCGCGATGAGTGAGTTCTGGGAGCCGCTGCGCCGAGCCACCCCTGCCCGGATCGGCTTGGGAAGGGCCGGCAACGCGGTCCCGACCGCCGAGTTCCTCGCCTTCGGCGCCGCGCACGCCGCGGCCCGCGACGCGGTCCACCTTCCGCTCGACGTCGCCGCCCTCGTCGAGGCGCTCGACGGCCTGGGACTGGGTACGCCGTTGGCGGTTGCCTCCGCGGCACCCGACCGGGCCACCTACCTGACCCGGCCGGACCTCGGTCGGGTTCCCGGTGCCGACCTCGACCTCGCGCCGGGCGGGGCCGAGATCGCGGTCGTCGTCGCCGACGGGCTCTCCGCCGAGGCGGTGGCCAAGCACGCGGTGCCGCTCCTGGAGCACCTGATCCCGCTGCTCGACGGGACCATGACCGTCGCCGCGCCGGTGGTCGCCACCCAGGCCCGGGTGGCGCTGGGCGACCACATCGGCCGGGCCCTGGGCGCGCGACTGGTCCTGGTGCTGATCGGGGAGCGGCCCGGGCTCTCCTCGAGCGACTCGCTGGGCGCCTACCTCACCTGGGACCCGCAGCCCGGCATCCTCGACTCGGCCCGCAACTGCGTCTCCAACATCCGCCCGCCCCACGGTCTGGACCATGCGACCGCCGCACGCACCATCGCGAGCCTGGTCGCCGGGGCCAGGGCGCTCGGCGCGACCGGCGTGGCACTCAAGGACGGATCTTTCACAGGGCTGTTACCTGGCGCGACGACCGCCGCCACGCACGATTCCTAACCTCAGGCTCATCCACCCCCACGAGATCCGGAGGCGTGCCATGCCCGAGGCACACGAAACCGTCGAGCTGGTCCAGCTAGACGACGAAGCACATCTGGCCAGGCTCGGCTACAAGCAGGAGCTGGCCCGCACCTGGTCGGGGTTCTCGAACTTCGCCATCTCGTTCTCGATCATCTCGATCCTCGCCGGCTGCTTCACCACGTTCGGCCAGGCATGGAACAACGGCGGACCGGTGGCCATCTCCTGGGGCTGGCCGATCATCGCCGGCCTCATCCTGATCATCGGCTTCACGATGTCCGAGCTGGTCTCGGCGTACCCGACCTCGGGCGGCATCTACTGGTGGGCGGCCAAGCTCGGCGGACCGGCGGCGGGCTTCTTCACCGGGTGGCTGAACCTGATCGGGCTGCTCGCGGTGACCGCCAGCGTGGCGTACGGGGCCGCGACCTTCCTCGACCTGACGCTCTCGACCCTGAGCGAGGGCTGGGCGGAGGGCTACTCGCTTGGCCGCGTCTACCTGATCTTCCTGGTCATCCTGGTGCTGGCCGCGCTCGCCAACATCTTCTCCAGTCACCTGCTGGCCGTCATCAACAACATCTCGGTGTGGTGGCACGTCGCCGGCGCCGCTGTCGTGGTCCTGGTGCTGGTCATCGTCCCGGACCACCACCAGAGCTTCAGCTACGTCTTCACCGAGCGGATCAACAACTCCGGCTACGCCGACGCGAAGTATTGGTTCCTGGTGCTCCCGCTCGGGTTCCTGCTGACGCAGTACACGATCACCGGCTTCGACGCCTCCGCACATCTCTCGGAGGAGACCCAGGGCGCCGCCGACGGCGCGGCCAAGGGCATCTGGCGCTCGATCTTCTACTCCGCCGTCGGCGGGTACGTCCTGCTGCTGGCGTTCCTCTTCGCCGTGCAGGACCCCGAGGGCGTGAGCGAGGGCGGTGGCGCGGTCGATGTGATCTTCGGTCAGGCGCTGCCCACTTCCTGGCACTTCGTGGTGCTGCTGATCTCGACCGCCGGGCAGCTCTTCTGCACCACCGCCTGCCTGACCAGCGCCTCCCGGATGACGTACGCCTTCTCTCGCGACGGCGCGGTGCCCGGCTCCTCGCTGTGGGCGAAGGTCAACGAGTCCCGGAAGGTCCCGGTCAACGCGGTGCTGCTGGTCGCGGTCGTCGGCGCGGTCATCACGCTCCCCGCGCTCTGGGGCGTCGGTGGCATCCCGCTGGCCTTCTACGCGATCACCTCGGTCGCGGTGATCGGCCTCTACCTCGCCTTCGCGATCCCGATCTTCCTGCGCTGGAAGGCCGGCGACTCCTTCGAGACCGGGCAGTGGACCCTCGGCCGGCACTACAAGTGGCTCAACCTGGTCGCCGTCGCCGAGATCGCGATCATCTCGGTCTACTTCATCCTGCCGTTCGTGCCGTCGGGCTGGATCACCAGCGACGACTTCTCGTGGGAGTCGGTCAACTACGCCCCGATCCTCACCGTCGGCTCGCTGGTCGTCCTCGCGATCTGGTGGGCGGTCTCGGCCCGGACCTGGTTCAAGGGGCCGAAGACCACCCTCGACTGACGCCGGGGCTCAGACGCCGTACGCGGCCAGCCAGCGCTCGATCTCGGCGTAGGCCTGCTTGCGGACCTCGGGGCGCGACAGGATCACGTCGTGCTTCGCACCGGGGACGGCGACGTAGGTGACGTGGCTGCCGATCGCGGTCGCCCAACGGCGGATCTGGCGCACGTCGAGCACGATGTCGGTCGAGTGGACGAGCTCGCCCATCTCCTTGGGCTTGCTGGAGCGGTCCGAGGAGAGCACCAGCACCGGGGCCTTCACCTTCAGGCCCCGGTGGAGCCGGGAGTGGCCGTCACGGATCGCCTTGAGCCAGCCGAGCCGGATCGGGTAGGAGCCGACCGGCTTGAGGCCGAGGTCGAACTCCCACTCGCCGTCGTGCTCGACGTGGAGCGACATGGTGTAGAAGCCGCTGACGTCGCGGCCGAGCTCACGCATCGGCGCCCGGTGGCCGATCCGGCGGACCACCGGGGTGGCGACCTCGCGCAGCAGGAAGGAGCCCTGCAGGTCGAGCCACGGCGAGTTGAGGACCATCCCGGCCAGCTCGTCGGGCTGGCGGTCGTCGGCCCACAGCGAGGTGGTCAGACCGCCGGTGGAGTGGGCACTGAGCATGACCTTGGCGTGGCCGTCGCGCTCGGTGATCCGCTCCCAGGCGGCGTCGATCTCGTCGAAGTACTCGCCCAGATCACCGACGTACGTCCCCGACTGGTGCTCGCGCAGCGAGCGACCGTACTTGCGCAGGTCGAGCGCATAGAAGTCGTAGCCGCGTGCGGTCCACCACTCGGCGTACTCCTTCTGGAAGAAGTAGTCGGAGAAGCCGTGCACATAGAGGACGGCGGCCTTCGCGTCGCCGTCGGCGGGCCGCTTGACCAGCGTGGCCACGACCTGGCCCTCGAAGTCTTCGGCCAGCTCGATGGTCTCGACGGTGTAGGGCTCACCGAGTACGTCGATCGTCATGACGGCATCCTCTCACCAGAAGGAAGGAACCAGGCCCCAACGTCCGTAGACGTCGGTCACGATCTCCTTCAGCCGCTCGGAGTCGGGGACCGCGTCGGGGTCGAGCGCACGGATGCCGAAGGTGCAGGTCTCGCCGACCTCGCACCACCAGGAGGTGACCCCGCCCCGCATCCGGCGCAGCTCGCCGCGGGTCGCGCCGAGCGCGAGGCCGCGGAAGACGATCGAGTCGGCGGCCACGCCGAACGGCGCGATGAAGTCGGGGTCGGGACGGCCCAGGTTGGAGGCCAGGCCGAGCGGTGTGACGACATTCTTGAGCAGCGGCTTCGCGACGCGATCCGGGATCATCTGCGCCAGCGGCGCGATGTGGGCGATCGGGTCGGGACGGGTGCCCTTGAACAGCGCGGAGAACTCCTTCTTCGACCGCTCCCGGATGTGGGCGAGGTCGGTGACCCGGCCGACGCCGTCGCGCAGCTCGGTCTCGACGGCGATCGAGACCCCCGAGGTGGCGTTCGAGCGCAGGTCGCCCTCGCCGCGCATCGAGACGGGCAGCGACATCTTGACCGGCTCGCCGGGGCGTACGATCCCGGCCGCGAGGAGCACCTCGACCGAGATCGCGATCTGCAGGGTGTTGGACGTGCCGCCGGCGCGCTCGACCGCCGCGTTCCACTCCGCGACTGGGCAGTCGGCGCCGGCGAAGGCGACCTCGTGGACGACGTCGTCGTCGGGCTGAGGAGCGGGCACCGGCCGCTTCTCGGAGGACTGGGCCTCGAGCGCCGGAACCTTCCCGGCCTTCCGGGCCGCCCGGAGGCCGCGGGCCGCGGCGCTCGCCATCGTCCGGGCGTCGCGCCGGTCGTCCTTGCGGGTGACCTCGGCCGCTGCGGGATCGTCGAAGGGGAGCCGGGGCAGGGGCTGGCGGCGTACGGCCGCGATCAGGGCGCCGAGCTTCATCCCGCCGTCGCAGACGATGTGCGAGGCGTTGTAGGTCACCACCGTGCCGCCATCGGTGGTGTAGGCCATGAAGAACGCCCACAGCGGTCCCTTGACCGGGTCGAAGGGCACCTCGTCGGTGGTGGTGTCGAGCCAGGCCATGACCTGGTCGGGCTTGAGCGGGTCGGGGTGCAGGCGGACGGGCTCGGCCGTCGTCGCGGGCACCCAGCGGGACCGCGCACCGATCACCTTCGGGCGTACGACGAGGCGGTTGAGCGGGCCCTTGGCCAGCTCGTCGACGACCTGCTGGACCGCCTTCACCGGGATCTCGGCCGGGAAGCGCCACGCCGTCTGACCCACGACGGGGACCCCGATCACGGTCGCGGAGCGGAGGAAGACCTCGTCGTCGTACGTCAGCCGGTTGGTCCGCTCGGGAGCGAACGGCGCCGGGCGGGCCCCGGGGCCGGCGGGCGGGAGTGAGGGCAGCATCACAGGCTCGGGCATGTGGTCTGGGTCCTGTCGTTGGGGGATTCTGGGACGCGATGCGGTTCGTCTTCGGGTTGATGGGCAGCCGCGGCGACGTGCAGCCGGCGCTCGCCGTGGCCCTCGAGCTGCGCCGTCGCGGCCACGAGGTCACCGTCGGGGTCGCGCCCAACCTGGTGCCGCTGGCCGCACGGCTGGGGCTGACCCCGCATGCTGTCGGCCCTGACAGCGGTGCGCTGCTCGCCTCGAGCCTGGTGCGCGAGGAGATGCGCTCGGTCGATCCTCGCACCCGGGTCAGGGCGGTGCGAGAGGTCTCCGCCCACGGCTGGGACGACTTCCGCCGCGACCTGGTCTCGCTGGCGGGGGAGCGTGGCAGCGCGGACGTGGTCGTCGCCGGTCTCCTCGGGCAGGAGGTCGGCTCGGCGCTCGCGGAGCGGGTGGGCGCCGGGTTCGCGGCGCTGCACTACTTCCCGGTCCGCTCCAACCGGTCGGTCAAGGTCGTGCCCGGACCCGAGGCGGTCCAGCAGAAGGCGTGGGACCTCGGTATGCGGATGCGCTGGGAGCTCACCCGCGAGGCCGAGAACGCGCAGCGTGTCGCGCTCGGCCTGCCGCCCGCCCGCACCGGGCTGCAGACCCGGCTCCGCGACCGCGGCGCGGTCGAGGTGCAGGCCTACGACCCGCTGCTCGTCCCCGGGCTGAGGCAGGAGTGGGGCATCCAGAGTCCGTTCGCCGGTTTCCTGGCGCTGAGCGAGGCCGACCGGCTCCGGCTGGGGGAGACCGCCGCGAACGGGTCCAGTGCCGACGACCTCGGCGACTGGCTCGCGGCGGGCTATCCGCCGGTCTATGTGGGCTTCGGGTCGATGCCGGTGGCCGATCCTGCCCGGCTGGTGGCCGATGTCGCGGCCGCGACCGAGGAGCTCGGCCTGCGCGCGCTCGTCAGCAGCGGCTGGAACTCCTTCGAGGTCGACGTCCCCGAACACGTACGTCTCGTGGGTGCCGTCGACCACGCCGCAGTGCTGCCGCGGTGCGTCGCCGCCGTCCACCACGGCGGCGCGGGCACCACGGCAGCGGTGCTGCGTGCGGGGATCCCGAGCGTGGTCGGGTGGTACTCCGCCGACCAGCCCGTCTGGGGCCGCCTGCTCGGTGATCTGGGCGTCGGCACCTCGTTCCGGGCCGCCCGCCTGGACCGCGACCGGCTCCGGGCCGCGCTCGGTGAGGTGCTGATGCCGGGCGTGCGCGAGCGGGCTGCCGAGGTCGCGAAGTTGCTGATCACGCCCGAGGTCGCGGTGGCCAGGGCCGCTGACGCGCTCGGGCGAGCCCGCTAGCGTCACCACACCTCGACGGTCAGACCCCACGAGCCGAGCTCCTCGACGACGAGCTTCTTCAGGAAGTCCAGGTCGGGCACACGGTCGGGCTCGGCGGCGACCAGGTTGAGCGTCGTACGCGGCCCCGACTGGATCAGCCAGGCGATGATCCCGCCGCCGACGTCGTAGGCGTCCTGGGCGGTCGCGTTCTGGTAGCCGGCGAGGCCGGCCACGAGACGTACGTCCTCGCCCATCGCGTAGCGGTAGTCGTCGGGGAGCTGGGGCAGGTTGGAGGCCATGCAGGCCGCGGCCGGCGGCTGCGGGAGCTTGTCGAGCACCGCGTCGGGCAGCATCTGCATCATCGCCAGCGGCACCGGGACCAGCCCCGGACCGGCCTGCCCGAGGCGGATGTAGGCCGCCTTGGAGAGCTTCTTGATCTCGGCGAGATCGCGCCGCTCGAGCACGTCGCGGGGCACCTCGACCATGGCCACGCGCGTCGAGTTCGAGCGTACGTCCCCGGGCTGGAAGTCGCTCATCGGCAGAGACACCGGGACGTCGCCCCGGTCGACCGGGACGTGGTCGATGCGGACGAGCAGGTCGGCGACCACGTTGATGAACCAGGCGTTGGTCGAGCCGCCGTGCTCGGCGGCGATCTTCGTCATCGTCTCGGTGTCGAACTCGGTGATCATCCGCGGCATCCGCCAGGTCTCCGGCGCCGGGTTCGGCGTCGTCTCCGGGTAGACGCGGGGCGCCTTGGTGGCCAGTGCGGCGGTGCCGTCCTTCTTCGCCTGCCGGCGGGCCTTGGTCCAGTCACGGACCGCACGCCACTGGGCGAGGCTGTCGGCCGCCTCGGCGCGGAGCCGGTGCCAGCCGTCGGCGGGGGCGGGCGGCAGCCGCAGCGGCTCGCCGCGGGAGGCCCGGCACACGGCGTCGAGCACCGAGCCGCCGTCGCCGACGGCGTGGGCCAGCAGCATCGAGACGACCGAGGTGCCGTCGTCGAGGTTGATCGCGGCGAGCCGGTAGGTCAGGCCCTCGTGCGGGTCGAGGTGGTCGCTGTGGCGCTCCTGGAGCCAGTCGGTGATCTGGGCGACCGGGAGGAGCTCCTCGTAGAGCTCGATCGACGGCTCGCGATCGGCGTTGGTCCACAGGTCGCGGGCCCCGGGGAACTTCGCCCGGTGCAGCCTCCGCGACAGCCCGCCCTCGGCCAGGCCGGCCGCGATGTAGCGCAGCCGGTCGGCGTCATAGGGACTGTTGAGCCGCCAGATCCACTGGTTGGCGATCGGGCTCCCGAGACCGCGATGACGCCGGGCGAAGAGATCGTCGGCGAACTGCAGGCGGCCGGAGTTGTCGATCGGTGCACGGGTGGCAGCTGGCATGGGGGAGTCCTCGAGATAGAGCGGGCAGCCGGGCAGGGCGGGGCGGGAGCGCGCGCAGGGGGAGGAGTCAATCGGACTTGATACGTCATGTAAACCCCCCAGGGCTTTAAAGATGTGTGGCGATTCCCACGTCCGGGGGCAGTCGAATTCAGGTCCGCACCTGTGTGCACAATAGGCCGCGACATGTGACGACATCGCTGTCGTCGCAGGCGGGTCGCCATCTCGGGCTACGGCGTTCTTGAGGTTCGTTCGGGTCCCCGGAGACGGGCGTTTGCCGCAATGAGCCCCCCACCTCAGAGAGGAACTCCACCTCCGATGGAGTACACCGAGCTGTCCGCGTACGACGTCCCCCCGGGCGAGGTGACCGCGTGGATCCCCACCGCGGAGCCGCGTGCCTGGGTCGACGACGACCGCCGACTGTCCCACAACCACGAGCTGCACCTCGACACCGCCGAGGCAGGATCCTGGATCGGCTCGATCATGCGGTTGCCCGGGCAGCTCGACGTCACGGCGCTCGGCCTTGCGCTCCGGGCCTGGATCGGGCGCCACGAGGCGCTGCGCGGGACCGTCGAGGGGACCCCCGCCGGCCGACGGCGACGCACGGTCGCCCCCGAGGATGTGTCGGTGACCACCACCGCGCTCGGCCGTTTCGACGGCGACGACGCCCGGGGCTGCCTCTCGGACTTCCTCGCCGACCACATCGACCCCTCGGCCTGGCCCTACGTCGTCTTCGCGACGGTGGCCGACGCCGACGGCTTCACCCTCGTCTTCGGCGCCGACCACGGCGTCATGGACGCCTACTCCCAGCTGCTCTGGTTCGAGGAGATCGCCACGCTCTACGAGCGGGCGCTGGCCGGTGAGCCGTTCGCGGACCTGGCCGTGGCCACCACCGGCAGCCACATCGACCACGCCGCCGAGGAGCGGGTCACCGGCGATGCGATGTCGCTGGAGAGCGAGTCGGTGCGAATCTGGCGCGACTGGCTGACCGGTCCCGACGGGCGGCTCCGGTTCGCCGACTTCCCGGTCGCGGGCATCACCGACGTACCCGCCTCGGCGTCGCCGCTGCCGCAGGCGAGCCTGTCGCAGTGGCTCGGCGACCCCCGCCAGGCCCGAGCGCTGGGCGAGCTGTGCAAGAGCGCGGGCGTCTCCTTCCAGGCCGGGATGATGGGCGCGATGGCGTACGTCCTGCGTGCCCAGCACGGCGTGGAGCGGATGCGCTTCGTGGCCCCCATGCACACCCGCTACACCGCCGAGCACGCCGCCGCCGTCGGCTGGTACGTCGGCCTCGTCCCGGTCACCCTCGACATCACCGGCGCGACGACGCTGCCCGAGGTCGTCGCCCGCGTCCAGGCGGCGCTCGCCGAGACGAAGCCCCTGGTCCCGCAGCCGTTCGCGCGGGTCGCCGACCTGCTCGGTGTCTCGGACGCGCCCCACTTCGTGGTCACCTTCGTGGACACCCGCTTCATCCCTGGCGCCGAGCGCTGGAACGGCTGGAACGCCCGTACGCTGCGGGCCCCCGTCCGCGCCGACGACGAGGTCTACCTCTGGCTCGTGCGTGACCGGGACGGTCTCAACGTCTCCACGCGCTACCCGGAGACCGTCGCCGCCGAGCGGGTCGTGCGCGACCTGATCGGCGGGATGAGCGACCTCTTCGAGGAGATCGCACGGCCCGAGGCCGCCTCGCTCGAGGGCACCGCATGAGTGAGCGACAGCGAACGACAATCGGGCTCATGGCGCCGCTTCCGTATTCTCTGCTCTCCTCGACGGAGGCGGCGGCATGAGGATCGCGGCGCTCGCGGAGCTGGCGCCGGCCCCGGGCCGGGTGTTCGTGCTGCGGCCGACTGCCGAGTGTCGGGCGGCGGCCGATGCCGCGCCGGTCTCGCCGGGTGCGCCCTCGTTCCTGCAGGCCGACCATCTCGACGCCTATCGCGCCAAGGTCGCCGCCGGCGGGGTGCACCGCGCCTGGACCGGCACGGCCGGTGAGTTCTCCGGCGCCTTCTCGGCTGTCGCCTATGCGGAGGCGCTTGGCTCGTTCGTGGGCCGCCACGAGGGCCTGCGGACCTGGTTCGACCTGTCGGGATCCGTGCCGGTGCGGCATCTGGTCCCGGCCGAGGCGATCGCCTTCGAGGCCGTCGAGGTCGAGGCGCCGGCCGACTGGCCCGGTGGCTGGGAGGACCTCCTGGTCGGCCTGTGGGACGAGCAGTGCCGCCCCGACTCCTGGGCGCCGTTCCTCCTCGGCGCGATCGTGCATGAGGACGGCTTCACCTACTTCTGGGGCTGCGACCACGCCTTCACCGACGGCGCCTCGCAGCTGATGGTCCCGGCCGAGCTCGGCGCCGCCTACGCCGCCGCGCTCGGCGCCGAGGTCGAGCCGCTGCCCGAGGCCGGCAGCTTCGTGACGTACGCCGCGGCCGAGGGGCAGCTCGCCGCCGAGTGCGACGCGGAGACACCGGCGGTGCGCGAGTGGATCGACATCGTCTCGCGTCACGGTGGGCGGCTGCCGCGCTTCCCGGTCTCCCTGGGGCTGGACGCGGGCGAGACCGCGCCGGTCCGGGTCCGGCGATGGACCGCCCTCGAGGGTGAGGCGGTGGACGCGCTCGAGACGTTGTGCCGTGCGGCCGGTGGCCGGTTCACCAGCGGCGTCTTCGCGCTCCTGGCCCACACCGAGCAGCGCCTGACCGGCAGCGCGGACTATCTGGGGATCACCGTGCTGGGCACCCGGACGCAGCAGACCGCGATGTCCCACGGCTGGTTCTGCAACTTCGCACCCGTCTCGATGCCGCTGGGGGAGACCTTCGCGGAGACGGTGCTCGCCGCGGAGAAGGCCTTCGGGACCGCCCGCGAGCTGGCCCGCACCCCGGTCCACGTCCCGCTGGGCGCCATGGTCGCCGGCGGGGTGCTCGCGCCGACCGAGCTGGCGAGCCCGCAGATGGTCTCCTATCTCGACGTACGCAAGTTCCCCGGCGCCGGCACCACCCCGTTCGACACCGGGCTGCACTTCACCGGTGAGGGACGTACCGCCAACGCGAGCCTGTGGGTCAACCGCTTCGCCGACCGCTTCGAGCTGGCCACCCAGAGTCCCGACACCGAGACGGGTGGGCGGGCTGTGGTGACCTACGCAGAGGCGCTCCACGACGTGCTCGCCGACCTCGGCCTGCCGGTGCGTCCTGTCGATGCCGACCAGATCATCGGGACCGGACATGCTGGTCACGACCGCTGACCTGTGGGAGCCCCGGCCGGGCACGCTGCTGCGCTGGGACCTCTCCGCCCCGCCGCACGGCGCGCCCGCCGAGCTCTCGCTCAACCAGCGCAACCACCTCGCCGGCGCGATGGCCGGGGCACCGACCGTCTGGCTCGCGGCCGCCTTCGAGGTCGACGGCCCGATCGAGCCGGTCGCGCTCTCGCGCACCTGGCGCGCCTTCCTCGCCCGCCACGGCAGCCTGCAGCTCGAGGTCGTCGCCGGGTCCGACGGGCCGCGGGCGCGTCGCCACCACCCCGGAACCCTGACCTGGTCGGTCACCACCGTCGGTCACACCAGGACGGTCGAGGAGACCCGCGCCGTGCTGCACGCCGCCCTCGACGAGAGGTGTGGACCGTTCGGCTATCCCGCCTTCCTGCCTGCCGCGATCTCCCGTCCCGACCGCTCCACGATCGTCCTCGGCATGGACCACCTCCACTGCGACGCCCACTCCGTCGCCGTCGCGGTCGAGGAGCTCGCGGCCCTCTACACCGCCTTCACCGAGGGTGGTGATGAGCCCTCGCTGCCGCCGGTGACCTCGTTCCTCGAGGCCGTCTCGCAGGGCTCCGACGGTCCCGCCCGAGTCGCTCATGACGACCCGCTGCTCCGCGGCTGGGGCGAGTTCCTCGGCGGCCGGGGACACCAGCTGCCGACCTTCCCGCTGCCGCTCGGCCTCGAGCCGGGGGAGCGGGCCGCTCAGGCCACCGCCGTCGTTCCGCTGGCCGGTGCCGACCTGATGGATCGCATCGGCGCGCGTGCCCGCAACAGCGGCGCCTCGACGTACGCCGCCGTCCTGGCCGCCCTCGCCACCGCCCTCGCCGACCTCGGCGGCGGTGATCGTCTAGAGACGATGGCGCCGGTCTCCACCCGCTCCGTCGAACGGTTGAGGCGCTCGATCGGCTGGTACACCACCACCGTTCCGCTCACGGTCCCCGCCTCGCTCACCGACGTGGGTCTGGCCGAGGCCGGCGACGCCGTCCGTCAGGGCGTACGCCTCGGCTCGGTGCCCCTCGACCAGGTCCTCGGCTCGCTCACCGAGCCGCTGGTGCAGACCCGCAGCGACGTCTTCGTCGTCTCCTGGGTCGACTACCGCCACCTCCCCGGCGGCTCTGCGCACGTGAACCGCGACGCCCAGCACATCTCGGCCGCCACCCAGGCCGACGACGTCCAGATCTGGTTCTCCCGCACCCATACCGGCCTCGCCGTCCGCGTCCGCCACCCCGACACGACGGTGGCATCAGCGTCCGTCGATGCCCTCCTCGGCAGGCTCCGCCACACTTTGACCGAGCTCTCCCGTCAGCCCGACGAGCTCGCGGTCCTGCGCGCCGAGCCCTGAGTCCCGCCGGGGGTCAGTCAGCGCGAGTAGAGCTGTCGGATGACGTCCTCGATCGCGGGCTCGTGGATGGACAGATCGGCGACGTCGTACGCGGCCGCGACCTGCGCCACCAGGGGAGCGGCGGAGGCGCCGGCCGGGAACGAGAGCCACTGGCGCGGACCCTCGACCTTCACCACCTGAGCACCCTCGACGGCGATCGCCGGCGCCTCGTCGACGAGGTCGACGACGAGCGTGCGGGAGGCGTCGCCGTTCAGGCGCAGCGAGGACAGCGGGCCGTCGAAGACGGCGGTGCCGTGGTCGATCACGATGACCCGGTCGCACAGCGCCTCGATGTCCTGCAGGTCGTGGGTGGTCAACATCAGGGTCGTGCCGCGCTCGTGGTTGAGGGCGCGCAGGAACTCCCGCAGCCGTCCCTTGGAGATCACGTCGAGACCGATCGTGGGCTCGTCGAGGTAGAGGATCTCGGGGTCGTGGAGCAGGGCGGCGGCGATGTCGCCGCGCATCCGCTGTCCCAGGCTCAGCTGTCGCACGGGGGTGTCCATCAGGTCGCCGAGGTCGAGGAGCGCGACGTGGTCGTCGAGGTTGCGGCGGAAGGTCTCGTCGGGGATCCGGTAGATCCGGCGCAGCAGCTCGAAGGAGTCGCGCAGCGGGAGGTCCCACCACAGCGACGTACGCTGCCCGAAGACCACCCCGATCCGCCGGGCCAGCTCCCGGCGCTGGCGTGCGGGCTCCAGTCCGGCCACCCGTGCCGACCCGCCGGAGGGCACCAGGATGCCGGTGAGCATCTTGATGGTCGTCGACTTCCCGGCGCCGTTGGGGCCGATGTAGCCGACCATCTCGCCGGCGTCGATCTCGAAGGAGAGGTCGTGCACGGCGTGCTTCACCACCGACGTACGTCTCAACACACCCGCACGCTTGCGGATCGTGAACTCGCGGGACAGGTCCCGCACCTCGATCAACGACAACGAGATCAGCTCCCTGTGGATCGGTAGCGACGGAGCCCCTGACGCCACACCAGCGTGGTGACGCCGACCAGCACCAGGGCGGCCAGGGGCGAGGCGAAGCGGAACCAGCCCGGTGCGCCGAACGGGTCGTGGAGGCCGAGCAGGAACAGGCACGGATACCAGTTCACGAACGCCAGCGGCAGCAGGTAGGTGAGCGAGCGGACGACCTCGCGCGGGAAGATCGTCATCGGGTACTGCATGATCGTGTTGCCGCCGTAGGTGAAGGCGTTGGCGAACTCCGAGGCGTCGGTGGTCCAGAACTGGATCGTCGAGAAGGCCACGAACATGCAGAAGTAGATGACCACGCCCGAGAGGAGCGCCATCGCGAGCACGGCCAGACGCTGCGGTGACCAGTCCACGATCGGCGCCGCCCACGCGAACACCGCGACGCTCTGCGCGATCTGGCCGAGCCGGCGCAGCTCGAACCGGTCGGCGCACAGCTGCACCAGCACCGGGACGGGTTTGGTCATCATCGCGTCCAGGTCCCCGCTGCGTACGTATCGGCCGATCTTCTCCACGCTCCCGACCAGCATGTCGGCGACCCGGAACGCGATCGAGGTGACCCCGTAGAACAGGGCGACCTCGCGCAGCGTGAAGCCGCCGTAGGTGTCGAGGTGGCTGAACATCAGCCAGATCGCGACGAAGTCGAGGAACGTGATCAGCACGCCACCGACCGTCATCGTCCAGAACGAGACCGGATAGGCCATCGCCGCCCGGATCCAGAGCAGCGCGATGAGCCAGTAGGAGCGCACCGCATGCGCGACCTCAACCACCCTGGACCACCACCTTCCGGGTCGCGGCGCGCAGCACGAGCGCGCACGTCCCCAGCAGCACGACCGCCCACACGACCTGCAGCCCGATCGCGGCGAGCATGTCGAGCCCGGTGTGGCGGCCCAGCCAGATGTCGGCCGGGGTCTGGATGTAGGAGGCGAACGGCAGCGCCAGCGCGACCTGGCGCAGGCCGTCGGGGAAGAGGTTGAGCGGCAGGGTCAACCCGCTGAAGAAGGTGGCCAGCACGCTCAGCAGCACTCGCGGGCCGGTCGCGTCCAGGAGCCAGAACGCGCTGGCGGCGAAGAGGAACCGGACGGCGAAGCTGACCACCACCGCGAGGACGACGCTGACCAGGAACCCGGCCGCGCCGGCGACGGAGGGCATGACCAGCCCGAACAGCAGCGCGCCGACGATCGTCGGCGCGACGCCCCGGGTGGCGAAGTGGTAGAGCCCTCGGCCGAGGTCGGCGGCGAGATACCAGCCGAGGACGCTGACCGGACGGTAGAGGTCGACGGCGATGTCGCCGTTGCGGATCCGCTCGGCGAGGTCGTCGGTCGAGCCGCCGTTCCACAGCGCGATCGTCATCAACAGTGCCTGCCCGATCCAGACGAAGGTGACCGCTTGCTCGGCCCCGTAACCGCCGGCCGACGGGTTCTGCTCCCACAGCGCCAGATAGGCGAAGCTGAGGATGATCCCGAAGACCGAGTTGGTGAAGATCCCGGCGAGCGTCGCCGCGGTGTAGGTGGAGTAGCGACGGAAGGACCTGGTCGCGATCGCGGCATACAGACTCAGCTGTGCATGCAGCGCCCCGGACACCTGACGTACGTTGGCACAGGAGGGCCTGCGTACGCCAAGGGGTTTCCTGGAATAACGTTGATGCAGCAACTGTTTGCCGAGTAGTTCGAATTTCAACTATCGTGGAAGAGTCCACGAAAGGGGCAAGGAACCATGGGTATGCAGTTCGGCATCTTCACCGTCGGCGATGTGACGATGGACCCGACGACGGGCAGGACCCCGACGGAGCACGAGCGGATCAAGGCCACAGTCGAGATCGCCAAGCACGCCGAGGAGGTGGGCCTGGACGTCTTCGCGACGGGTGAGCACCACAACCCGCCGTTCATCGCCTCCAACCCGACCGCGACGCTGGCCTACATCGGTGCCCAGACCGAGAACATCATCCTGAGCACCGCGACCACGCTGATCACCACCACCGACCCGGTGCTGATCGCGGAGGACTACGCCAAGATCCAGCACCTCACCGACGGTCGCGTCGACCTGATGATGGGCCGCGGCAACACCGGCCCGGTCTACCCCTGGTTCGGCAAGGACATCCGCCAGGGCATCAACCTGGCGATCGAGAACTACGCCCTCCTGCGCCGGCTGTGGTCGGAGGACGTGGTGGACTGGTCGGGAAGGTTCCGTACGCCGCTGCAGGGCTACACCTCGACGCCGCGGCCGCTGGACGGGGTCGCGCCGTTCGTCTGGCACGGCTCGATCCGCTCGCCGGAGATCGCCGAACAGGCTGCGTATTATGGCGACGGCTTCTTCCACAACCACATCTTCTGGCCGGCCTCGCACACCAAGCAGATGGTGCAGCTCTACCGGCAGCGCTTCGAGCACTACGGCCACGGCACCGCCGACCAGGCGATCGTCGGGCTGGGTGGGCAGTTCTTCATGCGGCCCAACTCCCAGGACGCGATCAACGAGTTCCGGCCCTACTTCGACAACGCCCCGGTCTATGGCCACGGCCCCTCGCTGGAGGACTTCAGCGAGGCCACCCCGCTGACCGTCGGCTCGCCGCAGCAGGTCATCGAGCGGACCCTCTCGTTCCGTGAGTACGTCGGTGACTACCAGCGCCAGCTCTTCTTGCTCGACCACGCCGGGCTGCCGCTGAAGACGGTGCTGGAGCAGCTCGACCTCTACGGCGAGATCCTGCCGACCCTGCGCGCGGAGTTCGCGAAGCTGCGCAAGCCCGGCGTCCCGGACGCCCCGACCCACGCCTCCCTGGTGGAGAAGGCCGGCGGCGCGAAGGACTCGACCGTCTACGCCGAGGGCGACTCCGCCACCGGCTCGTCCGACCGCGACCTCCACGACCCGGAGGTCGCCAAGGTGCTCGAGGGGGAGCTGTGACCCGGATCGTGGTGGTCTCCGCGGGACTCTCGGTCCCGTCCTCGACCAAGCTGCTCGCCGACATGCTCGGCGAGGCGACGACCCGGGCCGTGCAGGCCCGGGGCGCCGAGGCGGAGGTCGAGCACATCGAGCTGCGCGGCCTGGCGCACGAGCTGACCGACAACCTGCTCACCGGGTTCGCCAAGCCGGCGCTGCAGGCGGCCATCGACCAGGTGCGGCGCGCCGATGCCGTGATCGCGGTGACGCCGGTCTTCTCCGCGTCCTACTCCGGTCTGTTCAAGACGTTCTTCGACGTGCTCGAGCAGGGCGTCCTCGACGCCAAGCCGGTGCTCATCGCGGCCACGGCCGGCACCGCCCGGCACTCGCTGGTGCTCGAGCACGCGCTGCGCCCGCTCTTCGCCTACCTGCACGCCGTGGTCGTCCCGACCGGGGTCTTCGCCGCCACCGACGACTTCGCCGGTGGCCCGGAGCTCCCCAAGCGGGTCGACCGTGCCGCCACGGAGCTGGCCGCTCTGCTGGCGGTGGGTGGTGGCGCGCCTTCCCCGGCGCCGCACCGGACGCCGGTGGAGGACGAGTTCGCCAACCCGACGTCCTTCGAGACCCTGCTCAAGCGGGCCTCCGAGGGGCCGCCGGAGTTCTGATTCGGCGCGGGATCACGGGGTTTGCGGGGTTCTGCGACAGAATGCGTCCCGACCGCTGCCCCAACACCGAGCGGAGCCGTTGTGCCCAGCTATGAGCCGAGCGTCGTCGTTGCCGACGAGTCGCCTCTCCTTCGTGCTGGACTCACGGCCCTGCTCGCGCGTGGGGGCTATCAGGTCGTCGCCGACGCCGGCGATGCCGAGACGCTCGTCCAGGCCACGACCGACACGCTGCCCACGCTGGCCGTCACCGATGCCCGGCTGGGCCCCGCCGGCGAGGGCGTCAGAGCGGCGCTCCGGCTGCACGAGAAGGTGCCCGAGATGGGCATCGTCGTCCTCGGGGACTCGGTCGACACGGCGTACGCCGCCTCGGTCTTCACCAGCACCGGCACCGGCGGTCTCGGCTACCTGCGCAAGTCGCGCGTACGCACCGTCCCGCACTTCCTCGACGTCGTCGGCCGGGTGGCGTCGGGTGAGGTCGTCGTCGACCCCGAGGTCATCACCCGGATGGTCGCGGAGTCTCCCGACGCCGACCCCGATGCGATGGCGCGGCTGTCGATGCGGCAGAGCGAGGTCCTGGGGCTGATCCAGGCGGGGTTCCCCGAGCGCGCGATCATCAGCCGGCTCTTCAGCGGCAGACGGCAGTTCGAGCGGTGCCTGAGCGAGATGTTCCTCGCGTTCGGCCTGCCGGCCGACGTCGAACACCGCCGAACCCCGACCCTGCTGAGCCACCTGGGCTCGGGCTGACCTGGGAGTCCTGAGGTCACCCCGGGTGACCCCAGAACTCCCACGTCTCAGTGCTGGTAGGTGCCGACCAGGACGGCGCGGGCCAGGGCCTTGAAGGCCAGGTTGAAGGAGACGACCGCCGGGGTGACCCCGTCGTCGACGCCCAGCGTCTCCTCGCCGACGGCGTGGACCACGAAGTAGTAGCGGTGGACCTGGTCACCGGCCGGGGGAGCGGCGCCGCCGAACTCCTTGGTGCCGTAGTCGGTCGCGACATGGAACGCCTTGCCCGGGAGCTCGGCGTCCCCGGCGCCGGCGCCGGCCGGGAGCTCGGTCACGTCGGCGGGCACGTCGACCAGGGCCCAGTGCCAGAAGCCACTGGGGGTCGGCGCGTCGGGGTCGAAGCAGGTGATGACGTACGACTTCGTGCCCTCCGGTGCGCCGCTCCAGCTGAGCTGCGGGGAGGTGTTGCCACCGTCGTAGACCTGGTCCTGCTTCAACGGCTGGCCGTCGGTCACGTCCTCGCTGGTCAGCGTGAAGGAGGGGAGGGCGGGCATGAGCGAGTAGGGATCCGGCTTCACCGGACGATCGAGTGCCATGGCCACCAACGTAGTCCGCGAATCGACCCGTTGTCAGGACTGGGTGCGGTGTTGGGCGAGGATGTACCCATGAGTTCTGAGCATGCCGTTCCCTATCCCGCCGGTCTCATCCTGGAGGGGCGGAGGGTGGTCGTCGTGGGTGGCGGCCGGGTTGCGCAGCGGCGCGTGCCGGCGCTGATCGCCGCCGGGGCGCGGGTCGAGGTCGTCTCGCCGTCGCTGACCCCGGCCCTGGAGGGGCTGCTCGGCTCGGGCGAGATCACCTGGCACCAGGCGCGCTTCTCGGCCGACGTGCTCGACGAGGCCTGGTACGTCATCGCTGCGACCCAGAACGCCGACGTCAACGAAGAGGTCTCGGTCGCTGCCGAGGAGCGACGGATCTTCTGCGTACGCTCCGACGACGGCACGCAGGCCACCGCCTGGACCCCGGCCTCCGGGCGTGACGGCGACCTGACGATCGCCGTGCTGGCCAACCGCGACCCGCGCCGCTCCGCGGGCGTACGCGACCGGATCCTCGACGGGTTGCGCTCGGGTGAGCTGGCCGCGCCGCACGAGCGCGAGCGGGTCGGCGGGGTCACCCTCGTCGGTGGCGGTCCGGGCGACCCGGGGCTGATCTCGGTCGCCGGCCGCAAGGCCCTGATGGAGGCCGACATCGTCGTCGCCGACCGGCTGGCGCCGCGCGAGCTGCTCTCCGAGCTGCCGGCCGACGTCGAGCTGGTCGACGTCGCCAAGCTTCCCCGCGGTCGTTCGGCCCAGCAGGAGGAGATCAACCGGATCATCGTCGAGGCGGCCAAGGAGGGGAAGGCCGTCGCGCGCTTCAAGGGCGGCGACAACTTCATCTTCGGCCGCGGCTTCGAGGAGGTGCTCGCCTGCCGCGAGGCCGGCGTGCCGGTCCACGTCATCCCCGGCCTGACCTCGCCGGTGACCGTGCCCGGCGTCGCCGGGATCCCCGTGACCCACCGCGGCGTCGCGCACGAGTTCACCGTCATCTCCGGCCACGTCCCGCCGAGCGACCCGACCTCGCTGACCAACTGGCCCGCCGTCGCTCAGCTCGCAGGCACCCTCGTGCTCCTCATGGCCGTCCAGAACGCCCCCGCGATCGCGACGGCGTTGATCGACGGTGGTCGGGCCGGGGACACCCCCGTCGCGGTCATCTGCGACGGCACGATGCCCACGGAGCGTACGGTCCTGGCGACCCTCGAGACCCTCGAGAAGACCTTGGCCGACGAGAACGTCCAGCCTCCGGCGATCATCGTCATCGGCGAGGTCGTCCGCGTCGCCCACCCCGACTCGTTCTAGACCTCTGGTCGGCGCGGCGTCGACTCGTTGCCATGAGTAGGCTCGTATGGTCACCTCATGGAGTTGGTGCCTTGTTCGGGCGGTGGGCTGTCGTGTGATCATCGCACTTGTGCGATGATCGTGTGGGTGCGATCATGAGCATGGAGGTCGAGCTTCATGATGAGGTCGTGAAGTGGCTGGATGCTCTGAATGACGCGGATTGGGTTCGGGTCATGGTGATCGTGGATCGGCTGGCCGATCTGGGGCCACGCGCACGAATGCCGCTCTCGCGGGGTTTGGGAGAGGGCCTGTTCGAGCTTCGTTTCACTCTCGGGTCGACCGCCCGGAGGATCACCTACAGATTCACGAGCGATGCTCGGATCATCTTGCTGACGACCTTTCACAAGCAACGAGACAATGAGCGCGGTGAGGTGGCCAGGGCCCGCAAGGCGGCTGCTGAATGCGCCCGGCGCTATCCCTAGGAGGGCAACCATGGCGAACTACTCCCGCTGGTCCGATGTCCGGGCCGAGCGTCCTGCCCCGTCCGACGAGGCCAGAGCGAGCGTCGAGCAGGATCTTGCACTCGGGCAGCTGATCTACGACCTGCGTACGGAGGCTGGACTGAGCCAGCGTGAGCTGGCCACTCGGATGGGCACGACTCAGTCAGTCATTTCCCGGCTTGAGGAAGGCGGAGGAGCACGCAACCGGATCGACACTCTGGCACGCGTCGCGACTGCTCTTGGCCGGCACCTGGTCCTCTCCTTCCCCGAAGAAGTGTCGGGAGACATGAAGGACTCGGTGCAGGTCGCCTGACGTGGCTGAACTCATTGAGATCTCCGACCCCGCCGACCCCCGGCTCGCCGACTACCGCGATCTGCGCGATGTCGAGCTGCGCAAGTCCCTCGAGTCGTCCGAGGGACTCTTCCTGGCGGAAGGCGAGAAGGTCGTACGCCGCGCCGTGACCGGCGGCTTCGAGCCGCGCTCGTTCCTGATGGCGCCGAAGTGGCTCGACGGGCTCGCCGACGTACTCGCCACGACCGATGCGCCCTGCTACGTGATGAGCGAGAGGGCCGCCGAGGAGGTGACCGGGTTCCACGTGCACCGTGGTGCACTGGCGTCCCTGAAGCGGCGGCCGCTGCCGTCGGTGGACTCGGTCTTGGCCGGCGCTCGTTCGGTGCTGGTGCTCGAAGACATCGTCGACCACACCAACGTCGGCGCGATCTTCCGGTCGGGCGCGGCGCTCGGGTTCGACGCCGTCCTGCTGGCGCCCCGCTGCGCGGACCCGCTCTACCGGCGCTCCATCAAGGTCGCGATGGGTGCGGTCTTCGCGCTGCCGTGGACCCGCCTGCCCGACTGGTACGAAGCGCTCCCGTCCCTCGCCGCCGCCGGCTTCACCACCGTCGCCCTGACCCTGGCCGACGACGCCGTCGACATCGAGAAGGCCGTCGAGGGTGTCGACAAGGTCGCCCTCGTCCTCGGCTCCGAGGGACACGGCCTCTCCCCGCGCTGGCAGCAGGCCGCCGACCGCCGCGCCATCATCCCGATGTCCGCCGGCATCGACTCCCTCAACGTAGCCGCCGCCACCGCCGTCGCCTGCTACGTCACCGCCCGCCGCTAGCCGGCCGAGACGTCAGCCGCGTCGGCCGAGACGTCACATACGTCGGCCGAGACGTCATCGTGGTGCCGGCTCGGCCGGTGGGAATGACCTCTCGGCCAGGTCCGACGCGCCGGAACTCGACGATCATCATGCCTGAGCGGGCGACCGGACCGTACTGGTTCTGCTGATGCCCTTGTCACTGCTGCCAAGGGCGGTTCCGCGGTGCCGGTCTCCGGCACGGATCTGGAGAAGTGGGGCGAACGCCGCAAATTTGAACTAGCCTTCTTTTTGTCATATCGACAAAAAGTGGGTGATGCTTGGTGCTGGAGAAAGAGTCTCGGCCGCGGCCGCCTGTCCTGGTGGCGGTTGACTTGGTGATCCTCACGTTGCGCGGATCGCGTTTCCAGGTGCTCTTGATCGAGCGCGGGAACGAGCCGTTCAAAGGATCCCGAGCGCTACCGGGAGGGTTTCTCAAGCGCGTTGATGAGGACGTTTATGACGCGGCTCTGCGTGAGCTGCGAGAAGAAACCGACCTAGATGGCACTGGGCTGCACATCGAGCAGCTTGGCTTCTACGGCAAGCCGGATCGCGACCCGAGGGGACGCGTGGTGTCGGTGGTCTACCTGGCCATCGCGCCTGGACTGCCCGAGCCCGTTGCGGGGACCGACGCAGCAGGCGCCGCGTGGACGTCGGTCGAAGAGGTCATTTCCGGCCAAGTGCCGCTCGCCTTCGATCATCGGCAGATCTTCGACGATGCCATCGAAAGGGCGCGAACGAAGCTCGAGCACACCGCACTGGCCACGGCGTTCTGCGCGCCGACTTTCACGATCGCTGATCTTCAGCGCGTCTATGAGGCGGTATGGGGAGTCGAGCTCGATCCGCGCAACTTCTATCGCAAGGTCCAAGGAGTGTCGGGCTTCATCGAGCCTGCAGGGGCCGAGCGCCGGGCGACCAAAGGCCGACCTGCACGCCTGTTCCACGCCGGCCGAGCCACTGTGCTGCATCCGCCGATCACGCGCCCTGAAACCAACGAGTGACACCAGACCGGGCAACACCAGATCGAAACACACCAAGGAGACACCATGACTGAGCCACGGGTAGCCGTCGTGCTGACCGCCCTGGATATCGAATACAACGCCGTACGTGCGCACCTCACCGACCTCGAGCCGGAGCGCCTTGAGTCCGGAACACGCTACGAGATCGGCACCGTACGCGGCACGTCGTGCCGAGTCGTGATCGGAGTGACGGAAGCCGGCAACAGTTCGGCGGCTGTGCTCGCCGAGCGAGCCATTCAGCGCTATGCGCCGGTGGCGCTCCTCTTCTCGGGCGTCGCAGGTGCGATGAAGGACTCGGTCAATCTGGGTGATGTTGTGGTCGGGTCAAAGATCTATGCCTACCAGAGCGCCGCAGGCGAGGACGACGGGCTCAAAGCGCGACCGCAGGTGTGGCCGCTGAATCACGCTGTCAGCGAGACCGCTCGTATCGTCGCCAGCAGCGAATCCTGGGCCAAGCGGATGCTGACGGGAGGTGATGCGCCGCGGGTCACGCGGGCGCCCATCGCGGCCGGAGACGTGGTGCAGAAGTCGCGGATATCGCGCGAGGCGGCGTGGATTCGTCAGCACTACAACGACACGGCTGCCATCGAGATGGAAGGAGCCGGAATCGCTGAGGCGGGGCGTCTCAACAGTGTCCCGATCGGCGTGGTCCGCGGGATCAGCGACCGTGCGGACGGTGGCAAGACGGTGGCCAACGACGAGCACTGGCAGCCGCGTGCCGCGGCCCATGCGGCGGCCTTCGCTGTTGAGCTCGCGGTCCAGATGCTGGAGAGTGGCCCGATCGCAGCGAAGAGCTCACCTCGAGTTGACGAGGGCACGGATAGGGCAGCCCAGAACGGCTCCGTACGGAACGGCGCCATGGTCTTCAACTTCAGCTCGGGCACCGTCGGGGTGCAGGCCAACACCGTCACCGGCGGCACCGTGAACATGACTGGGTCGAATGTCTCCGGTTCCACCCAGGACATCGGTGCGATCATCGCCGAGCTGCGCATGCTGCTTCAGGAGCGACACGTGGCTGGGCAGGTTGATGCGGACACCATGGAGGATGCCCTCGACGAGCTCGACGTAGCCGAGAAGCTCGCGAATGATCCGGACCCCGGCAAGCGCCGCAAGTCGGCCCGCGCACTCAAGAAGTTCGGCGGTGTCATGTCGGACGTCACCGACATCGCGGCCAAGGCTGCCGCGGCGGCCAGCCACGTTCAGGGGATGTTGTGAACGGGGACTGGCCCAACCCGAGTGGGTCGACGAACAACTACGCCGCCGCCGGCTCGAACATCGGGATCCAAGCCAACGAGGTGCGCAACTCGACCATCTATCTCGTCACCCAGGAATCGTCGCCGCAACGGCGATATGAGGTCGGCGTCCGCTATCTGGAAGACGGCGCGCCTCGCAAGGCAGAGGACCTCATCAGCCAAGCGATGAGCCACGACTTCGACAATGCTGAAGTGCGATTCCACTGGGTCTTGGCGATGTTCAGCAAGCGCTCGTTCCGAGACCTCACCGACAGTGAGCGGGGCAGGCTCTACACAGCGGTCGAGAAGTTCGACTTCTATCCCCCGGACAACCGCTTTACGGGCGCCCTTCAGGCGATTGGATCCTTGATCAGGCTCCTAGGGCGCGACGACCACACCGACGAAATTACGGCGCGTGACGTCGAAGCGGTCGAGGAAGAGATCGTCAACCTGCCTCTGGACCTGGCCGACAAGGTCAATCAGCACCTCGACCTGCTCCTCTCAGGAGCCACCAAGACCAGGCTGTGGCGAAAGACCTGTGCGCGAGCCGAGGAGGAGCGCTTCGGAAATGATCGCGCCAAGCGCGCGTGGACATACTTCGAGGTCGATCCGAAAGAGCCTCGCTTGCCGTCTCCGCGCGAGGACATCTCTGGCCCGGAGGTTCATCCCGCCGAACTTGCCGGCGTAGGTGCCTTCATTCTCTCCAGCGCCCTGCTCGGATGGCGGTCGATGGTGAGTGGGAATCTGGGGGCCATCTTCGCTTTCCTGGTGCTGGTTGCCGCTGGTGCCGTTGCGGTGCGCGATGCGTACGTCTGGCGCTATCGGTCCGATCGGATCGCGCTCCTCGCCAGACGCCACTTCGGCGACGGGCTCCCTGACGCGCCGATGGAGGGCGATGAGTTCGCGCCGCAGGTGCGGCGTACGGTCCGACGCTACTTCTCGAAGTATCGGCCGCCGGACATGGACGCCAATGAATGGCTGAGGGAAACCGCCGGGGTGCGCGCACGTCTCAGTGCCGAACTCGCCGAGACCTATCGGGAGCAGCGTACGTCGGTGGACGAGATCAGATGGCTGATCCGCTTTCACGCGATTGACATCAGGAAGCGATATCTCGCGGGCACGCTCTTCGACTTCGCTGACAGCGACCGCGTCAGTCCTCTCCAGATGGCACGGTGCGTTGGGCTTGCGATCGTGGCGTTGGTCGCGGCGGTGCAGTTGTTCCGACTCATCGACCTCGGTGCCCAGGTCGCGATGGTGGGTGCCGCGCTGAGTGGAGTTCTTGCCACGGCGATCTGCTACCGGGGATACACGGTCCTTCGTGGCGTCCGCGACGACAAGACGGAGGCGCAGCAACTCCGGACCCGGCGCCAACAAGAGTTTGTGCGATGGAAGCAGAAACTCGACAATCTTCGCCCGAGCGAGCACGAGATGGAGACCTGGTTGGTCAGCGACATCACCGTGCTGATCGACAAGGTGCTGCGCGAGGGTAAGTGGGATTGGTCCGACGTCATCTCGCACGCGGTGATTCGCCAGCCTGCACGGGGAGGGATCGCTCAGTGCGTGCACGGCGGTCCGTGGCGCTATTCGAAATATCAGCTTCGGGTCTACCTGGTCACGGTCGATGGCGTCCGCGAAGTGACTGCTGATCTTGACTTCAAGAACGGGGTCTTCGGGGAGGAGTCGCGCGAGAACTTTCAACTCGACAACATCACGTCGGTCAAGGTCACCGAAGAGGTGGGTGGCGGCCGAGTGCTGACTGTGATGCTGAACAACGGAGACCCCAGAGAGATCCGGGTCACCGAGAGCGTCTTCGGATCAGCATCAGTTGGCATGGAGGCGTCCGACGATCTCCTCACGGAAGGCGAGATGAGTGCTTTGAGGGACCCTGACCCCGCCGTGCTGGAACGCGTGGAACTCAACCTCGACGCCACCGGGTTCGCCCATGCTCTGCGCATGCTCGAGGGGATCGGTGCCGACGGGAAGGGGTGGATCGAGCGTCACGCTCGAGCCTAGCCAGCCGAGGCGCGCGAATGCCGATCGAGTGGTCACTGAAGTGACCACTCGATCGGCATTACTGACGTTTCGGCCGACGGGAGTGACGCCTCGGCGGGGGTCTCGGCTAGAGCTGCCACCACACGGTCGTGTCGCCGGGGAGATCGGCGGCGCCGTCGGTGACGGTGACCGGGCCCGAGGAGGAGAGGAGTACGTCGCCGGGTGCTGCGATGCGTACGGGGTCCTTGGTGGTGTTGACGGTGCACGCGAAACCAGAGCGCTCGAACCAGAGGACCCCGGCGGGGGCTTCGTCGTGCCAGGCGACCGCGTCGCCGGCGCCGAGGCCGGAGACCTCGCGACGGATCTTCAGGGCCGAGCGGTAGAGCTCGAGGGTGGAACCATCAACGCCCGTCTGGGCCTCGACGCTCAGCTCGGCCCACGACTCCGGCTGGGGCAGCCAGGAGCCGCCGTCACCGAAGCCGTAGGACGAACCCGTCCGGGTCCAGGGGAGCGGCACGCGGCAGCCGTCGCGGAAGCCGTCCTGGCCGTTGGCGCGGTGGAAGGACGGGTCCTGGCGGACCTCGTCGGGCAGGTCGGTGACGTCGGGGAGGCCGAGCTCCTCGCCCTGGTAGACGTACGCCGATCCCGGAAGCGCGAGCATGAGCAGCGTCGCCGCGCGAGCTCGCCGGAGCCCGAGCACACGATCACCAGGCGTCCGGATCTGGGTCCCCGACCCCGGAGGGTTGGCGAACCGGGTGGCGTGCCGGGTGACGTCATGGTTGGACAGCACCCAGGTCGCCGGAGCGCCGACCGGGCGCATGGCGTCCAGGGAGCTGTCGATGACCTTGCGCAGCGCGGCGGCGTCCCAGGCGGTGTCGAGGTACTCGAAGTTGAAGGCCTGGTGCAGCTCGTCGGGGCGTACGTAGTTGGCCGACCGCGCCACCGTCGGAGTCCACGCCTCGGCGACGAAGATCCGGTCGGGATAGTCGGCCAGGACCCGGCGCCACGAACGGTAGATCTCGTGGACGCCGTCCTGGTCGAAGAACGGCATCTCGTCGTTGCCGAGCAGGTGGAGCTGCTCCGCGTGGCCGATGGACGGCAGGCCCTCGGCCTTGACCAGACCGTGCGCGACGTCGATGCGGAAGCCGTCGATGCCGAGGTCGAGCCAGAACCGCAGGATGTCCAGGAACTCCGCGTGCACCTCGGGGGAGTTCCAGTTGAAGTCGGGCTGCTCGGGGGCGAAGAGGTGGAGATACCACTCACCGTCGGGCACCCGGGTCCACGCGGGACCGCCGAAGATCGAGTCCCAGTCGTTCGGCGGCTCCGAGCCGTCCGGCCCGCGTCCGGGCAGGAAGTGGTAGCGCGAGCGCATCGGTGAGCCCGGCCCCTCCGCCAGCGCCTGCTGGAACCACTCGTGCTGGTCGGAGGAGTGGTTGGGGACGATGTCGGCGATGATCTTCAGCCCCAGCTCATGGGCAGCAGAGATCAGCGCGCGAGCGTCGTCGAGCGTGCCGTAGCGTGGGTCGACCGCACGGTAGTCGGAGACGTCATAGCCTCCGTCGGCCTGCGGCGAGGCGTAGAACGGGCTCAACCAGACCGCATCCACGCCCAGCGAGCGCAGGTAGGGGAGGCGGGACCGAATCCCGGGAAGGTCACCGGTGCCGTCGCCGTCGCTGTCGGCGAAGCTGCGCGGGTAGACCTGGTAGATGACGGCGTCGCGCCACCATTCGGTGCTCATGGGAGTAGAAACCTTTCAGCCCTTGACGCCGCCGGCGGTCAGACCGGTGACGACGTGTCGTTGGACGAGGTAGAAGAAGATGGTCACGGGGATGGCGATGAGGACGGCGGTGGCGGCCATCAGGTTCCACTGCGCGTCGTGCTCGCTGACGAAGCTCTGCAGCCCGACCGCGAAGGTGTACTTCGAGTCGTCGAGCAGGAACGTCGAGGCGAACGCGACCTCCGCGAAGGCGGTGATGAAGGCGTAGAACGCGGCCACCGCCAGGCCCGGGCGAGCCAGCGGCAGGATGAGCCGCCAGAACGTACCGAACGGGGTGAGTCCGTCGATCATGCCGGCCTCGTCGAGCTCGACCGGGATGGTGTCGAAGTAGCCCTTCAGCAGCCACGAGCAGTAGGGGACGATCGTGGTGCAGTTGACCAGGATCAGGCCGAGGTGCGAGTCGACCAGGTGCAGCCGGGAGAAGATCTCGTACATCGGCACGATCAGCACCGCGATCGGGAACGCCTGCGTCAGCAGCAGGACCCACATCAACGGCCGGTGGCCCGGGAACCGCATCCGGGAGACCGCGTAGCCGGTCGTCGCCGCCGACATCACGCCGAACAGGGTTGTGCCACCGGCGACCACGAGCGTCGACCACAGCCAGTTGAAGAACTCGGTGTTGGTCAGCACGAACGAGTAGTTCTCCAGCGTCGCCTTCGCCAAGATCCCGCCGGGGTGGAGGTAGTCGTCCTTGTCCGGTCCCAGGGACAGGTAGACGAGCCAGACGATCGGGAACAGCGCGATCAGCGATGCCACCGCGAGCGTCACGTGCGTACCGGCCTGTCCGACCGGGCCGAGGTCGCCGCGTCGGCGCTGCTTGCGGGGCGCGTGGGTGCTAGGCGAGCTGGTCATTGCGTTTCAACCACCGGTAGTAGAAGGACGTGAAGACGATCAGGATCGCGAGCAGCAGGACGCCGTACGCCGCGGACATGGCGAAGTCGCGAGGCTGCTGCCCGAAGCCGAGCCGGTAGGCCCAGGTGACCAGGATCTGCGCGTCCGGCGCGGTGTTGCCGAAGAGCAGGAAGATGATCGCGAACTGGTTGAAGGTCCAGATCACGCCGAGCAGGACGACGGTCGAGCTCACCGAGGACAGCCCCGGCAGGGTGACGTGCCGGAACCGCTGCCAGGCGCTCGCGCCGTCGATCTCGGCGGCCTCGTAGAGGTTCTCGTCGATCGACTGCAGGCCACCGAGCAGGGAGAGCATCATGAACGGGACACCGCACCAGGTGTTGACCATGATCGCGGCCGTACGCTGCCACGTCGGGTCCTCGAGCCAGCTCGGCTCGGGGAGGCCGATCGTGCTGATCATCGAGTTGATGACGCCGGCGTCGGCCAGCATGATCCGCCAGGCGAAGACGGTGACGAAGGTCGGGACCGCCCAGGGCAGGATCAGCAGCAGCCGGTACGCCACGCGCCCGCGCAGCCGCTGGTTGAGGAGCATCGCCAGCCCGAGGCCGATCGCGTAGTGCAGGACGACACAGGTGACGGTCCAGACGATGGTCCACACGAAGTGGGACCAGAACCGGTCGTAGGCCGCCGGGCCCCACAGGATCTCGGCGTAGTTGTCCAGACCGATGAACTTGTACGTCGCGTCGATCGTGTTGACGCCGATGGTGCGTGCCGAGTTGAGGCTGTTGGCGTCGGTCAGGGTCAGGTAGAAGCCGCGCAGGAGCGGGTAGCCGACCAGCACGCCGAGGACGATCACGACGGGCGCGACCATCGCGTAGGCGTACCAGTAGCGGCGGTAGGAGTCTCGCACGCGCTGGACGGGGCGGGGCGCCCGCCGCCGAGACCGCGGGGTCTCGGCGGCGGGCGCTGGTGCTGTCAGAGTCATGAGATGACTTGGTCTTCCTGGCTCAGTTGGAACTGGGTCACTTAGAGAAGTCGGGCAGCAGGTCGGCGAAGGCCGTCTCCAGCGTGCTCAGGCCCTTGTCGAGAGTCTCGGCGCCGGACGCGATCTTCGGGAGCTCCTGGTCCATCGGGCCCCACAGCGAGGAGTACTCGGGCAGCTCGGGTCGCGGCTGCGCGGCCGGGAGCACGGTCTGGAAGCCGGCGATGCCCGGGTCGGCCTTGACCTCGTCGGTGTAGGCGTCGTCGCGGGTCGGGAGCGTGGAGTTCTTCAGCGCGATCTGGGACTGGGTCTCCGCCGAGGTCATGAACTTCACGAACGTCGCCGAGGCCTCCTGGTGGGCCTCGTCGGAGCCGGCGTAGATCGACAGGTTGTGACCGCCGGTCGGGGCGCCGGCCTCGCCGGTCGAGCCGGCCGGGACGGTCGCGATGCCGAGGTTGTTCTTGTCCTGGAACGCGGAGCCCTTGTAGAAGTTCGTGATCTCCCAGGGACCCTGGATGATCGCGGCGACCTTGCCGTTGACGAAGGCGTCCTGGATGTGGGCGTACGCGTCGGCGGTGGTGTCCGCCTTGTGCAGGCCCGCGCCGTCGAAGAGGCCCTGCCAGGTGGTCAGGCCCTTCTTGGCCTCCGGGGAGGTGATGGTGATCTTCTTGCCCTCGGCGTCGACCATGTTGGTGCCCTCGCCGTAGAGGAACGGGGTGGCGTAGTAGCCCGAGGTCGATCCCCAGTAGCCGTCGACGCCGGTCTTGTCCTTGATGGTCGCGGCGTCGGTCTTCAGGTCGTCCCAGGTCTTGGGGGCCTCGGTGATGCCGGCCTTCTCGAAGAGCGCCTTGTTGTAGACCAGCGCGAGGGTGTCGGTGACGAACGGGACGCCGTAGGTCTTGCCGTCGAACTCGGCCTGCTTGATCAGGTTGGGCTGGAAGGCGTCCTTCTCCTCGAGCGCCTCGGTGTCGTCGAGGGGAGCCAGGTAGCCCTTCTGGGCGAACGCGGGGGTCCAGCCGACCTCGGCGCGGAGCACGTCCGGGGCGCCGCTGGCGCCGGCCGCGGTGTCGAACTTGTTCTGTGCCTGGTCGAAGGGCACGTTGACGTACTTGACCTTGATGTCCGGGTTGGCCTTCTCGAAGTCCTTGACGAGGGCCTTGTACGTCGGCGCCTCGTTGGTCGCGTTCGAGGTGTCCCACCAGGTGATGGTGACCGGGCCGTCGCTGCTGTCGCCGCTGCTACCGCCACATGCCGTTGCCGCGAGGGCGAGCGATGCCGCCACTGCGGTGGCCACGATGCCACGTCGCATGAGTTCTCCTTCGATATGGGGCCGGGCGAGGAATCCGCCCGGTGGTGTGACGAAGGTAACCCCGCGTCGAGGAGAATGTAAGAGGCTTTCAGCAAAAGTTGCAAACTTGCTGAAAGTTCTTGCAGGCCGTGTGGTGAGGGGGCATGATGTGACCGTGCCCATAACACCAGCCTCCGCCCGTCTTGCTGACATCGCGGCCCATGCGGGCGTCAGCGAGGCGACGGTCAGCCGCGTCCTGAACGGCAAACCGGGTGTCGCCGCGGCGACGCGGGAGGCGGTGCTGGCGGCGATCGACGTCCATGGCTACGAGCGCCCGGTGAAGCTGCGTCAGCGCAGCGAGGGCCTGGTCGGGCTGATCATGCCCGAGCTCGACAACCCGATCTTCCCCGCGCTCGCGCAGGTCATCGCGCAGGGGCTGACCCGGCAGGGCTACACCCCGGTGCTGGCGACCCAGACCCCCGGCGGCTCGACCGAGGACGAGCTCACCGAGATGCTCGTCGACCGCGGCGTCACCGGGATCATCTTCGTCTCCGGTCTGCACGCGGACACCACCGCCGACATGACGCGCTACGAGAAGCTGCGCGCCCAGGGCGTTCCGTACGTCCTCCTCGACGGTTTCAACCCCGACATCAAGGCGCCGTTCATCTCGCCCGACGACCGCGAGGCGATGCAGCTGGCGGTCACCCACCTCGCCACGCTCGGCCACACCAAGATCGGCCTGGTCGTCGGTCCCCGCCGCTTCGTGCCGGTCCAGCGCAAGATCGAGGGCTTCGTGGCGACCATGTCCGACCGCTTCGGCCTGAGCGCCGAGGAGGTCGAGAAGGGCCACATCCGCGACTCGCTGTTCACCCTCGAGGGCGGCCAGGCCGCGGGCTCCGCGCTCCTGGACGAGGGCTTCACCGCGATCGTCTGCGCCAGCGACATGATGGCGCTGGGCGCCATCCGTGCGGCCCGCTCGCGCGGTCTGCGGGTCCCCGAGGACGTCTCCGTGGTCGGCTACGACGACTCCCAGCTCATCGCGTTCACCGACCCGCCGCTGACCACGGTCCGCAAGCCCGTCCACGCGATGGGCCAGGCCGCCGTCCGCGCCATCCTCGACGAGATCGCCGGCACCGGCACCCCTCACTCGGAGTTCGTCTTCCACCCCGAGCTGGTAGTGAGGGGCTCAACGGCTTCCGGCCCCCGAGTCAACCCCTGACCCTCCGCCGAGACGTCAGAATCTGACGCCGAGAGGTCGATTCTTGACAGCGAAGAGTCGATTCTTGAGGTCGGGGCATGCGGGCCTTCGACTATCGGTGGGTCACCAGCGACGGTTCGTCATCGCTGGCCCGAGAGCAGCGCGCAGCTCGCGTAGCCAACGATCGAGGTTGTCGCCCGTGAAGTCGCCGCGACGTACGACGATCACGGTCCAGCCGTGGTCCAGCAACCATCGGCGCCGTTCCGCGTCGTACCTGCGCTGGTCTGCCGTCAGGTCATGCGCGTCGATGCCGTCATACTCGACGCACACGCGGGCGTGTTCGTAGGCGAAGTCGAGCCGGTATGTCGGCACCTCGTCGATCTCGATCCAGAACTGGGGCCGCGGTGATGGCAGCCCCGCATCATGGATGGCGAGGAAAGTCCAAGCCTCCCGCGCCGACTCGACCCTCGGCTCGACCAACGGCGCGAGCTCCTTCAGCTGTCGTACGCCTCGGCGACCGCGGTAGCGCGGCAGCATGCGCAGGAAGTCGGCTGCCACCAGTCCGTGCTCCCGGGCGAGTGCACACATCGCGGCGAACGCCTCTCGGCGATGGAGGTTGCATCCGAGGTCACAGCCCGTGCGGATCGGGACGGTGACGGTGACGCCGCCGATCGTCATGATGTCGGCTGGTGACAGGTCCCGGATGTGGCCGTCGATTCCCGCACGCCGAGACCGGGTGTGCCCGCGCAGGGCACAGGTCTCGAGATCCACGTCGAGGTCGAGCTCCGCGTAGGTGAGGACGTTGACTCCGTGGATGAGCGCCGCAGTGCGGTCGATCACCACATGATGGGGCGCCACGACCCGAGCGACTGCCGCAGCGCGTGTCCGCGGCGTGTCAGGTGTGCTCGCTGGGACGAACGCGCCCTGCACCACGCGGCGAACGACGCCGTCGTCGATCATGCGGTAGACGTCGTCTGCGCTGAGGCCGATCTCGGCGGCGTCGGCAAGGCTGAATGGGCTGTCGGGCACGGTGATAGTGGTCATGAGGCCAGCCTCAACGTGGCTGCCGACAGTCCTGAGCCCGTCGCCGGGGCCTGGGGACAACCGCCTCCCGAGCACTACCTGTGGACGGCAACCGGCCCGGAATGCTCCGGAGCCGCTCGACACCAAGAATCGACCTGTCGCGGTCAAAGACTGACTCTTCGGCGCCAGATTCTGACTTTTCGCGGTCAGGAAGTGACCGGTCGGGGAGGGGCGGCGGGCGGCTGGCAGGATGGGCGCGTGACGATTGTGGCTGCTGCTGATGGGTCGGCGCTCGGGAACCCGGGGCCCGCGGGGTGGGGTTGGTATGTGGACGAGTCCACCTGGGCCTGCGGCGGCTGGCCGCACGGGACCAACAACCAGGGCGAGCTGACCGCAGTCCTCGACCTGCTGAAGCAGACGGCACACACCGGCGAGCCGCTGCTCGTCTACTGCGACTCCAAGTACGTCATCAACTCGGTCACCAAGTGGATGGCCGGCTGGAAGCGCAAGGGCTGGAAGAAGGCCGACGGCAAGCCCGTCCTCAACGTCGAGATCATGAAGGAGCTCGACGCGGCGATGCAGGGCCGCAACGTCCGGTTCGAGTGGATCAAGGGCCACTCCGGGCACCCGCTCAACGAGGCTGCCGACAAGCTCGCGAACGGCGCCGCCCTGGCCTACCAGGAGGGTCGTACGCCGGACCCCGGTCCCGGTTTCGCGGGGGCCGTCGAGGCGCCCGCGGTCGCGCCCCAGGTCGTGCGACCCGAGCCCGAGCCGGACGACCTGCTCGGCCTGCTGAGCGCGGAGCCGGCGACGAGCGAGAAGCCCGCGGCGTACTCCTTCTCCGCCGACCAGAGCCGGATCGACCCCGACTGGGTGCACCGGATGATCGCGCAGTCCTACTGGGCGAGCGACCGCACGCGAGAGGTGCAGGACGCGGCCAACAAGGGGTCGCGCTGCTACGGCGTCTACGACGCGGCGGGCAACCAGATCGCCTTCGCCCGGGTGGTCAGCGACTTCGCCGCCTTCGCCTGGCTGTGCGACGTGATCGTCGACCCGGGCGTACGCGGCCAGGGGGTCGGCAAGCTGCTGATCGAGGGCGTCGTCGCCGACCTCGAGCCCTACCGGATCCGGCGGACCCTGCTGGCCACCGAGGACGCCCACGAGCTCTACGCGAAGTACGGCTGGGAGCCGCTGCCCGCGCCCGAGCGCTGGATGATCCGGGAGGGCTGAGCCCCCTGCGACTGGCCACGGCGACGGTCGAGGCCACGGATGTCACGGGCGGATCTGCACCACGTCGAACTCGGTGCCGGGAGGTGCTCCAGGACCGAACGGCGGCGGGAAGCCGAGGTCGAACCGGCCGTTGACCAGGGCGAGCGTGCTGCCGTGGACGTCGACCGTGGTCGGCACCCGGAACAGGTCGGACTCGATCACCTCGACGACCTCGCCGCTGGTGAGGTCCGGCGAGAGCTGCACGCGGGCCACGGAGTTGGCGAAGTTCTGCACCACCCAGGCGGTGCGGCCCTCGAGCTGCAGCCCGTCGAGGGTGCCCGGAACCAGAGGGGGGCCGGACAGCGGGATCTCCTGGCTCACGCCGGTCTCCGGGTCGACCAGCGCGAGGATGCCGAGCGCGGTGTGGTTGACGATCAACCACCCTCGGTGGGTCGAGTCGATGCCGTTGAGCCCGAACCCGCCGGTCTGAGCGGCATCGCCGGTCACCTCGATCGGTTCCGTCGCGCCGAACGATCCGTCCGGAAGGATCGGGACCCGGTAGATCAGGGCCGCGAACGTGTCGGTGAAGTACAGCGCGTCCCTGGTGATCGCGACGTCGTTGCTGAAGGTGGTCGCGGCCGGGCCGAGCTCGAGCTCGTCGACGGTCGACCCGTCCCGGGTGTCGTAGACCCATGCACGGCCGGTCGGACCGCCGGCCACGACGAGCCAGTGGCGTGCCTTGTCGACCCGCATGCCGACCGCCACCCGGCCGTCCTCGGGTTCGAGGTCGATGAAGGTCGAGCCCTCACCGCTGCGGAGGTCGCCGCGGTAGATGTCGCCGTCCCGCAGCGAGCCGACGTAGAAGGTGTTGCCCTCGCCGATCGCGATGCCCTCGGGCTGGAAGTCGTCGGGAAGCGGGATCGAGGACGGTCGCGGCACTGCCACGGCGGGCGCGATGAGAAGCGCGACGAGAAGCGGGACGACTGCTACTGACAGCAGTGGGTTGAGGAGACGCATGGTTGAGCTCCGATCGCAGGAAGACCTCGTCTTCACGATGCGCCCCGCGAGCGGTGATTTGAATCCCCTATTCGGGGCACCCGCGCCCGAGCGCTGGATGATCCGGGAGGGCTGGGCCCCGCCGGGCTCAGGACACGGCGTCCACGATGGGCTGGTCGGCCGGCGTCGTGTCGCGCCGTCGCCCGATGGAGACGACGCCCCAGGCGACGAGGGTGAACGTCGCCGCGATGCCGGCGACGTAGAAGGAGACCACCAGGTAGCCGTCCTGCAGGTGCGGGTTGAGGAATGGGTACGGATACCACCAGCCGTCTCCGGTGAGCGGGGAGACGACGTACTCGCCGCGGATCAGGGTGTAGATCACCCACACGATCGGGAACGCGATGACGGCCGCCACGGCACGCCAGGGCAGCCGGCGGTGCGGGGGAGCGAAGAACAGGTCGACGACGATGAACAACGGGCCGATCAGATGCAGCACCTCGTTGGCCCACGGCGTCGTGGCGAGCGCGAGCCCGCGCAGTAGCAGGTTGTAGACGATCCCGGTGATGGCCATGAACGTCGTGGCGGCTGCGAAGAGCACCGCGATCCACTCCGGCTCGCGGGTCCTGCGGGTCAGCGCCCACACTGCGCCGGCGACCAGGGCAGCCAGCGCGAAGAGGTTCGACTCGATCGTGAAGTAGCTGAAGAAGTTCACCAGGATCGTCGCGGTGCTGGAGCCTTCCGCCGGACCAGTGCTGATTGCGTTGCGGAACTCGGCCAGCACGGCCGCGAGGATGAGCGCCGCCATCGCCAGGCGCAGGATCGACCAGGTCTTCGTCACCCGCTCACCGTAAAGCCACGGACACCCGACCACGGCGCTAATTCGCGATGAGCGGCGTCGTGTCCCGTGCTAGCGTCGTCGCGATCGTGATCCGACAGCAGGAGGTGAGTCCCGTGTACGCAACATCCACCGCGGGTGCTCCCCGCCGTCCACGATCGCGCGGCTGAGCCCAGTTCCGGGCGGAGTCGCCGGGAGCGCCTGAAGAACTCCCGAAAGGCGACTCCCATGAACACGACGACGAACACGACAACACGCCCCCGGCCCACCGGCGAACGCGCACTGGTCCTCGGCGGTGGCGGATCGGCGGGCAACGCCTGGCTGATCGGCGTCATCGCCGGCCTGCTCGAGGGCGGGCTGGACGTGACCGAGGCAGATCTGGTCATCGGCACCTCCGCCGGCGCGACGGCCGCGGCCCAGATCAGCGGCGCGAGCCCCGCCGACCTGCTCGCCGCCGTCCTCTCGACACCGATTCCCCAGGCCCCGTCAGGACCGCGCGGCCCCATCTCCTGGGCCCACCTCGAGCGGACCGACGCCATCATCGCGGCATCGGCCGACCTGCCCGACATGCGGCGCCGGATCGGCGCGGACGCGATCGAGCTCGCCGCGACCGCGGGCGCGGCCGGGCGGGAGCGCTGGCGCGAGACCGTCGCGGCCCGGCTGCCGCGCCCGCACTGGCCGGAGAGCAACATCCTCCTCACCGTTGTGGACGCCGACACTGGTGAGCCCGTCGAGCTCGACCGCGACAGCGGCGTCGACCTGGTCGACGCCGTGGCAGCCAGCTGCGCAGGCGGCCCGGCGTACGCGATCGGCGGACGCCGCTACATCGACGGCGGCTACCGGCGCTCGAGCGAGAACGCCGACCTGGCGGCGGGGTACGAGAGCGTGCTCGTGCTCTCGCCTCTGGGCGGCCGGACCCGGCATCCGGAGGGATGGCACAGCGACCTCTCCGCACAGCTCGACGAGCTGTGCGCGGGCGGCAGCAGGGTGGAGGTGATCCTCCCCGACGCCGGCTCGCGAGAGGCATTCGGCGACAACATGATGAACCCGGCGACCCGACCGCCCGCGGCTCGGGCGGGTCATCGCCAGGGCCTTCGCGCTGCCGAGAAGATCGCCGAGTTCTGGAGGCGATGAGGGCAGCCGCGGCGTACGTTCTTCCCGAGGACCTGTCGAAAGCGGCCGGGCCCGTTCGTGGAGCGAGTGAGGGGTGGCGACGAGCGCTGCCCGAAGGCAGGAGGGTGCAGATGAGCAGGTATCTGATCTCGTTCCGCGACGAGGCGATGGACTACCGCGAGGAGGAGGTGGCCGACATCGCCGCGGCGGCCTCCGAGATGACCCGGGAGGCCATCGCGGCCGGCGCGTTCGTCTTCGGCGGCGGGATCAAGGGTGGTCACGACGACGCCTGGACGGTCGACGAGTCCGGAGTGGTCACCGACGGTCCCTACCCGGAGAGCAAGGAGCATCTCGGTGGCTTCGTCGTCGTCGACGTCGACACCCTCGAGGAGGCGCTGATGTGGGCGGGCAAGTGCGCCTCGGCCTGCCGGGCCACCATGGAGGTCCGCGAGCTGCTCCCCGGGGCTGAGGCGCGTTGACCACGACCGGGGTCGTCGGCGGCGGGATCGTCGGGCTGGCGGTGGCGCGGGAGATCCTGCGCCGCCGACCTGCCGAGACGGTGGTCGTCTTCGAGAAGGAGGCTACGCTCGGCGCCCACCAGACCGGCCACAACTCCGGCGTGGTCCACGCCGGGATCTACTACCGGCCCGGCAGCCTCAAGGCCCGGCTCTGCACGCGCGGCCGCGATCTGCTCAAGGAGTTCGCCACCGAGCACCGGATCCCCTTCGAGGAGTGCGGCAAGCTCGTCGTCGCGGTCGAGGAGTCCGAGCTGGGCCGTTTCGACGCGCTGGAGAAGACGGCCACCGCGAACGGCGTGCCGGGCCTGAGGCGTGTCGGCCCCGAGGAGATCAAGGAGATCGAGCCGTACGCCGCCGGGCTGGCCGCGCTGCACTCGCCGCGGACCGCGATCATCGACTACGTGGCCGTGGCCGAGGCGCTGGGCCGGGGCATCCGCGAGGCCGGGGGAGAGGTACGCCTCGGCCAGGAGGTCTCCGGCATCCACCGCGTCACCGGCGGGACTGAGGTCGAGACGCCCGCGGGCCGCACGCGGGTCGATCAGCTGGTCGTCTGCGGTGGCCTGGAGTCCGACCGCCTCGGCGAGCTGACCGGCGGTCCGAAGGCGCCCCGGATCATCCCGTTCCGGGGCGAGTACATGCAGGTCAGCGAGGCGAAGCAGGATCTCGTCCGGGGCATGGTCTATCCGGTTCCCGACCCGCGCTACCCGTTCCTCGGCGTGCACTTCACCCGCCGGGTGAGCGGTGGCCTCGAGGTCGGGCCGAACGCCTTCCTGGCCCTCAGCCGCCGGCGCTACGGCCGGACGTCACTGACGCCGCGCGACGTCGTCGACACGCTGGCCTGGCCGGGTTTCTGGCGGTTCGCCGCCGAGCATTGGCGCACCGGGTTCACCGAGCTTCGCGGCGTACTGTCCAAGCAGGCCTACATGCGCGAGGCCCAGCGCTACGTGCCCGAGATCGGCGCCGCCGACGTCGAGCGGGCGGGCCTGGGGCTGCGGGCCCAGGCCGTCGAGCGCGACGGCTCGCTGGTCGACGACTTCGTCATCCACCATGCCGACGGCGTCACCTCGGTGCGCAACGCGCCGAGTCCGGCGGCGACCTCGAGCCTGGCGATCGCCGAGTACGTCGTGGACCGGATCTCCTAGCCGACGGTCTCGCCGACGGGCCAGTCGGCGGGGTAGTCGTTGGCGACGCGGTCGTGCTCCTTGGTGAGCTTCTTGCGGGCCTTGGCGGAGATGCGGTCGCCGAAGACGGTGCCGTTGGTGTGGTCGGTCTCGTGCTGGAGGCAGCGGGCGAGCAGGCCGTTGCCCTCGAAGTGGACCGGCCGGCCGTCGAGGCCGAGGCCGTCGACGGCGGCCCAGTCGGGTCGGCCGCAGTCGATGAAGGCGCCGGGGAAGGAGAGGCAGCCCTCCAGGTCGACGTCGAGGTGGCGGTCGTCGCCCTCGGGCAGGGTCAGCACGGGGTTGCAGACCACGCCGACGGTGCGCTGCCCCGTGGCGTCGGGGCAGTCGAAGACGAAGAGGGCGACGTCCTCGCCGATCTGGTCGGCCGCCAGCCCGACGCCCTCGGCGGCGTACATGGTCGCGACCATGTCGGCGGCCAGCTCGGCCAGCGCCGCGTCGAAGACCTCGACCTGCTTCTTCGGCCGGTGCATGACCGGGGTGCCCCAACGCGTCATCGGCCGCACCTTCCCGCCCTCGGGCAGGGCGCCGTGGGGCGCGAGCGGGGCAGCGGATTCGAGCGAGGAGTCGGCCATGTGCCAAGCCTATAAACAAGACGTACGTCCTTTGTTACCGCCATCACCACCGGCAAGTGTAGACCGCGTTGTAACTCCCAGTTACAGTTCTACCCATGAGTATCCTCCAAGGCCTACGTGGCGGGAACGCGAACGGCGTCCCGTCCGGCGAGTCGCGTGATCCGATCGGGTTCGCCGTGGCCGGTCTGCGCAAGCTCTCGCAGAGTCCTGCGCTCGACCGGCTCGGCGTCCGCAAGCAGACCGAGCAGGTCGTCTTCACGGTGACCCGCAGCGGGTTCAAGACGATGGCGGCGACCAGCCGCGCGTTCAAGAAGAAGGGCAAGCAGGGCGCGCCGGGCGTGCGCGTGCCCAACGCCATCCCCCACGGCGTCTTCGACCTGACCCCGACCGAGGACGAGCAGATGCTCGTCGACGTGGTCACCGAGTTCGCCGCCGAGGTCGTACGTCCCGCCGCGGCCGAGGCCGACGAGGCCTGCGCCGCGCCCGACGAGCTGCTCAAGTCGAGCCTGGAGATCGGGCTGCCGATCCTAGGCGTCCCCGAGGAGCTCGGCGGCATCTCCGAGACCCGCTCCGCGGTCGCCGGCACCCTGGTCGCCGAGGCGCTCGCCAAGGGTGACCTCGGCCTGGCCGTCGCCGCGCTCGCGCCCGGCTCGGTCGCGACCGCGCTGGGCCTGTGGGGCACCGACGAGCAGCAGCAGACCTACCTGCCGGCCTTCACCGAGGGATCGGTGCCCGCCGCCGCGTTCGCGCTCAACGAGGACAAGGTCCTCTTCGACGTGCTGTCCCCGGCCACCACCGCCACCCGGACCGCCGACGGCTACACGATCAACGGCGCCAAGTCGCTGGTGGCCCGTGGCGCCGAGGCCGAGCTCTTCGTGGTCGGTGCCGCTCTCGAGGGCAAGCCGGTCCTGTTCCTCATCGAGTCCTCGACCGACGGGCTGAGCATCGAGTCCGAGCCGGCGATGGGTGTCCGCGCCGCCTCCCTGACCAAGCTCACCCTGACCGACGTCAAGGTCCCGGCGACCGCGGTCCTGGGCGAGACCGACGGCTCGACGTACACCGAGGCTGTGCGGCTCTCCCGGCTCGCCTGGTGCGCGCTGTCGATCGGTGTCGGCCAGGCCGTCCTCGACTACGTGACGCCCTACGTCAAGGAGCGCGAGGCCTTCGGCGAGCCGATCGCCCACCGTCAGTCGGTGGCGTTCATGGTCGCCAACATCGCGATCGAGCTGCAGGCGATGCGCCTGGTGACCTACAAGGCTGCCAGCCGGGTGGCGCAGGGCATCGACGCGTCCCGGGAGATCGCGCTCGCCCGCAAGCTGTGTGCCGACAAGGGCATGCAGATCGGCCTCGACGGCGTCCAGCTGCTCGGTGGCCACGGCTTCGTCAAGGAGCACCCGGTGGAGCGGTGGTACCGCGACCTGCGTGCGATCGGGATCATGGAAGGCACGGTGCTGGTCTGATGGCCATCAATCTGGAAGACCCCAAGAAGCTCAAGCCGCTGCGCGAGCAGGTCCACCAGGTCGCGATGAACATGCTGCGACCGATCTCGCGCAAGTACGACAAGGCCGAGCACGAATACCCCACCGAGCTCGACATGCTCGCCGCCATGGCCGACGGTCTCTCGGAGTCCGGTCAGGGCGAGGGCGCCGGCGCCACCGGCGTACGCCGGGACTCCAAGCCCGACGACGGCAAGGTCAAGAACGGGGCCAACATGTCCTCGGTCCTCTCCGTCTCGGAGATGTGCTGGGGCGACGTCGGGCTGACGCTGGCGATGCCGCGCCAGGGCCTGGGCAACTCGGCCATCGCCTCGGTCGCCAACGACGAGCAGCACGAGCGCTTCGACGGCGTCTGGGCGTCGATGGCGATCACCGAGCCCGGCACCGGCTCCGACTCGGCCAACATCAAGACCACCGCGACGCTCGACGGCGACCACTACGTGCTCAACGGCGAGAAGATCTTCGTCACCTCCGGTGACCGCTCCGACGCGGTCGTGGTGTGGGCGACGCTCGACAAGGAGCTCGGCAAGGCGGCGATCAAGTCGTTCGTGGTCGAGAAGGGCACGCCCGGGATGAAGGTCGAGCGTCTCGAGCACAAGCTCGGGATCAAGGCCTCCGACACCGCCACGATCACCTTCACCGACTGCCGGGTGCCTGCCGAGAACCTTCTCGGCTCGCCTGAGATCAACGTCAAGGAGGGCTTCGCCGGCGCGATGGCCACCTTCGACAACACCCGTCCTCTTGTCGCCTCGATGGCGGTCGGCTGCGCCCGCGCGGCGCTCGACTACACCCGCGACCTGCTCGAGAAGGCCGGCGTCGAGATCGACTACGACCGTCCGGCTCACCTGCAGTCGGCGGCCGCGGCGAAGTTCATCCAGCTGGAGTCGGACTACGAGGGCGCCTACCTGCTGATGCTCCAGGCCGCCTGGATGGCCGACAACCGCCAGCCGAACTCCAAGGAGGCCTCGATGGCCAAGGCCAAGGCCGGCCGGATGGGCTCCGACGTGACCCTGTCCTGCGTCGAGCTGGCCGGCACCATCGGCTACTCCGAGGGTGAGCTGCTGGAGAAGTGGGCCCGCGACTCGAAGATCCTCGACATCTTCGAGGGCACCCAGCAGATCCAGCAGCTGATCGTGGCGCGACGAGTCCTCGGGCTCTCTTCGGCGGAGCTCAAGTGACGCATTAAGGTCTGCGGCCATGAGTGTTCTCGTGGTGTCAGCGACCAAGGCCGAGGCGGCCCATGTCCCTTCCGGGCTCAAGGTGGTGATCACCGGAATCGGGAAGGTGGCGGCCGCCTCGGCCGTCTCGCGTGTGCTGGCGGCCGACAGGACCATCCGGCAGGTCGTCAACATCGGGTCCTGCGGTGCGCTGCGCGACGGCCACATCGGGATCTACGAGGTCGGGACCGTGCTCAACCACGACTTCTCGTCCGCCGCCATCCGGGCGCTGGGTTACCAGGTCGAGGACGAGCTGGAGGTGGGTGAGTCGGACATCGTCTGCGCCACCGGCGACCTCTTCGTCACCGACACGGTCGTACGCGCCGAGCTCGCCCGGCGGGCCCACCTGGTCGACATGGAGGCCTTCGCCGTCGCCTGGGCCTCCCGGGAGGCCGGTGTTCCGGCGCGCATCGTCAAGCACGTCTCGGACAACGCCGACGAGACCGCCCTCGACTGGGCCAAGGTCGTCGACCGCTCGGCCCGCGACCTCGGGGCCTGGCTCGCCGCGAACGTGTGACGTGCGCCCCTGTCCCGGCGTGTCGGAGCGACCCGATGCCAGGACCTACTCACCGGTAGCACCACAATCCCGGTGTGGACGCATTGCAATCGGGAGTGGTGGAGCTGCTGCGGTCCCGCCTGGGCGGGAACAGTGGGAACAACGGTGACGGGGCGACCCTGGCCCTCGTGATCGAGGGTGGCGGGATGCGCGGGATGCTGTCGGCGACGATGGCCTCCGTGCTCGCCGACCACGGCCTCGTGGATGCGGTCGACCTGGTGGTCGGCACCTCCGCCGGCGCGGCCAACGCGACCGCGGTGGCGGCCGGGACGATCGGTGCCTTCAGCGAGTCGTACGCCTCGGTGTTCGCCTCGCCCGAATACATCGGTGCCGGCCGGATGCTGCGGCGCAAGTCGATGGTGGACACCCGGGGGATCACCACCCGGTCCTCGGAGCTGTTCGAGTGGTCGCTGGCGCTGCGGGACGGCGCGCCGCGGCTGGCCGCGGTCGCCACCGACGTGGTCACCGCGAAGGCGGTCCCGCTCACGGACTTCACCGATCCCACCGACCTCGCCGACTCGGTGATCGCCTCCAGCCAGCTGCCGCTGGCCGGCGGCCTGCCGGTGACCGTACGCGGCCGCCGCTGGCTCGACGGCGGGCTGATCGAAGCGGTGCCGGTCGCCTCGGCGGCGGCGCTCGGGGCGACGCACGCGATCGTGCTGGTGACCCGCCCGCTCGGCACGGCGCCCAGCTACGGTCCGGCCGACCGGGTCATCGAGCGCTACCTGCGCCGGGTGAACACGGAACTCGGCGAGCTCTACCGGACCCGCCCGGAGCGCTACCGCAGCACGGTCGCGGAGATGAGGGCCGGCAGCCATGCCGGCGTGCACACGCTGACGTTCGCGCCCGGCGCGGACGACCCGATCCCGGGTCGCACCGAGACCCACGTCGACCTGTTGCGGGCCGCACGGGAGGCCGCGGTCGCCACCGCGACCCGGATGCTCGCCGAGGTGGGCCTGGTCTGAGGCGCTGGGAGGGGCGGGATGCTGACCGAGGTAACTCGGTCAGCGGCCACTGACCTCGTGGAACTCCACGAAGTCAGTGCGCGCTCACCGAGTTACCCTTCGACAAGCTCAGGACATCGCCTCGGTGAACATCGCGCCTGCGGACGGGCTGGCGATCAGGTGGCCGGGTGCACCGTGGCCGGCCTCGGCGAAGGCCTTGTCGATCGCCGCGGTGACCGCCTCGACGGCGGCGGTGGGGAGGATCGAGACGATCGAGCCGCCGAAGCCGCCGCCGGTCATCCGAGCGCCGTCGGCACCGGCGCCGACCGCGGTCGCCACGGCCAGGTCGAGCTCGGGGACCGAGATCTCGAAGTCGTCGCGCATCGAGGCGTGCGAGGCGGCGAAGAGCTCGCCGATCGCTGCCCAGTCGCCGCCACCCAGGGCGTCGACCGTCGGCTCGACGCGGGCGATCTCGGTGACGATGTGGCGGGCCCGGCGGCGTACGACGTCGTCACCGAGGGTCTCGACCTGATCCAGGGTGGCCTCGCGCAGCGAGCGCAGGCCGAGGTCGGCGGCGGCCTTCTCGCACTGGGCGCGCCGGGAGGCGTAGCCGCCGTCGGTCAGCTGGTGCTCGACCCGGGTGTCGGTGACCAGGATGGTGCGCTCGCCCAGGGCCAGCGGGACGTTACGGTGCTCGCCCGAGTCGAAGTCGATCAGCAGCGCGCCGCCCTCTTCGGCAAATGTGACGACCGACTGGTCCATGCCGCCGGTCGGCGCCTTGGCGACCTCGGTCTCGGCCCGCATCCCGGCCGCGACGACTGCCCGCCGCACATCCGCGTCCAACGCCCGGCCGGCGATGCCGAGAGCCGCGGCCGCGGTGGCGCACTCGACCGAGGCCGAGGACGACAGTCCGGCGCCGAAGGGCACCGAGGACTCCAGCCGAAGATCCAGGCCACCGGTCGCAAGGCCGGCCTCGCGCAGGGTCCACAGCACCCCGGCGACGTACGCGGCCCAGCCGTCGATCTCCGGTCCGAGCTGGTCGATGTGGCTGATGAACGGCTCCGGGTCGTGGGCCGTGGCGATCCGGATGACGCCGTCGGTGCGCGGCGCGGCCGCGGCGTACGTCGCGTGGGGGAGCGCCACCGGCAGCACCAGCCCGGCGTTGTAGTCGGTGTGCTCGCCGATCAGGTTGACCCGTCCCGGCGCCTTCCCGACCACCGTGGCCTCGGTGCCGAAGTTGGTACGCAGCGCCTCGGTCGCGTGCCTGGTGAGGTCGGTCGGTTCGAGCATGGGGCAAGTCTGCCGGGTGGGCACGGCTCGCCTCGCGCCGGGTCTCAGTAGACGGCGATCACCCGGACGGTCGCGGTCCGGGCGGTGGTGCTGAGGTTGCGGAGCACGCCGACCACGACGACGTTGTCGCGGTGCTCCAGCTCGTCGAAGTCCTCCTGCTTCCCGCGGCTGCCGACGTGCATCGTGATGGTGAGTCCGTGGCTCTTCTGCTCCAGCGTTCCGGTGTTGTCACGTCCGTCGGTCGCAGGCGTCGGGACGGCGAGGATCGCCTGCCGCACATCCGGCCCGGCGACGGTGAACTGGAGGAACTGATCGTCGGAAGCGGTCTGCGCGACCAGTCCGGCCACCCGGTCGAGCTCGCCGTCGGGCTCGTGCAGCAGCCCTCGCTGCTGCAGCTCGGCCAGCACGTCGCCGACCAGGGTTTCCCTGGTGGGCCGTGCCTCCTGGGCGTACTTCCTCGCGACGTCACGGACGTACTTGGTCACCGCTTTGACCGGCGGTACGTCGATCCCGGCCTCCGCGCTGCCGGAGGAGCTCCGCACGACCTCGCGGAGGACGGTTCCGACCTCGCCGCGGAAGAGCTGGGCGTGCAGCATCGCGATGCGGGTCTCGGAGAGGAAGTAGTAGGTGTGGATCGGTCGCCCCTCGATCCCACGGGGTGGCGGCGGTCGGTGCCCAGGCCGCTCGCGACGGTTGGCGCGGGCGGCAGCGGTGCCGGCGCCGATCGCGAGCGCGCCGACCGCGCCGACGGCCCAGCCCCAGGCGCTCGTCGCGACGGCTGCGCCGGCCAGCGGCACGGCGAGGACCGCTCCGGCGGTGGCCCAGCCGGAGTTGATGATCGTGGCGAGCCTCGATCCTGGCCTACTGGTAGTCACGGATCTCCTGGAAGATCTTGCGGAGGTCGGCGGCGTCCTCGGCGACGACCTCGCGGCCGCCGGTGTGCTCGGCGAGGCCGACCAGCTGGTCGATGCTGGCGTCGTCCGAGGTGGCGGCCTCGCCGACGAGCACCACGTAGAGCGGCACCCCGAGATCGCGGTAGGCCGACTCGTACTTCCTGACGAGCTGGGCGTAGGACTGCCCGCCGTTCTGCTCGCCGTCGGTCATCAGCACGATCGAGGTGGTCGCGCCCTCCTCGGGCGAGGCCTTGATGTCGGCGTAGGCGGCATCGATCGCGTCGTAGTAGGCGGTGCCGCCGTGGCCGGCCAGCTCGCCGACGCGGTCGATGAGGTCGTCGAGCGCCTCGTCCCGCGAGGGCTGGTCCCGGACGACGACGGAGCCGAGCGGCCTCGCCTCGTCGGCGTAGGTGAAGACCGAGAGCCGCTCGCCCTTGCGGAAGCGCTTGAACTGGCCGCTGATCGAGGTGTCGTCGCCGGCCAGCCCCTCGAAGGCACGCCGCAGCTGGTTCAGCTTGATCTCGTCCATCGACGCGGAGGTGTCGAGCAGATAGGTCGTCCGCGTCTTGGGCGCGAACTCGTCGAAGTAGGTGAAGATCAGCTCGTCGATGGTGCCGAGATCGTCGGGCAGCGGGAGGGTCTTGACGTCGTTGTCCGGTACGCCGGGGGAGGGCGCCACGCTCGTGCGACCCGGGCGGCGCCCGCTGGTCGCGCTCAGCACCTCCTGGACCTCGGCCGTACGCAGCCACGCGACCGCCGCCTCGTACGCCTTCTGCTTCTTGTCGTCGATGAGCGTGAGCGGGTAGGTGGCCTCGGTGGTGCCGTCGCTGGGGTAGACGATGTCGAGATCGTCGACCTGCTCGGAGAGCGCCAGCAGCTCCGACTCGTAGTTGAAGATCGCGTCGTAGGCGGACGGGTTCTCGCGGAACATGTCCGAGAGCCACCCGGAGCTGGCCGCGCGGCCGAGCTGCCCGCTGAAGAGCTGGCGTACGTCGTGCTGGACGACGCCGACGTCCTCGCTCTGCAGCGGCGGTTCGGCGTCGAAGGCGGTGGCCACGCCGGCGAGCGTGGACAGGCCGGAGTTGGAGGAGGCCGGGCTGGTCATCAGGAACCCGAGCTCGCCGTCGGCGGCGCGGCGGGCGATCTCCTCCCACGAGACCGGGGTGTCACCGGTCCAGCCCAGCCGGGTCGCGACGTCGTGGTGCACCCCGAGCACGACCGGCGAGCGCATGATCGGGGCCGAGGAGGTCAGGTCGTCGGTGCCCTTGGCGGCCAGCGCCAGGCGCAGGTAGTCGTCGGAGGCGAACCAGGCGGCGTCGTAGCGGTCCGGGTCGGCGACGATCGCGTCGGCGGCCTCGAGGGTGCCGATGAGCTCCGGCTGGAGCTCGACGTTCGTCTCCTTCTTCAGCCGCTTCACCAGATCGCTGGGCCGGCAGCGTACCGGGGTGCCGGTCGACTCCTCGGCCTTGCTGGTGCCGCCGGCGCACAGGACGTCGTCGAGCTCGGAGCCGGCGGCGACCTTCAGGGTCACCGGGTCGGGCAGCTTGTCGGGGCCGGTCCCGCGGGGGAGCACGTTCGCGACCACGAACCACGCGAGCAGGACCAGCCCCAGACTTCCTGCGACGACGGTCGTCCACCCCGTGCGGTTCACCTGTAGAGCCTGCCTTCTGCCAGTGTCCGGCAGAGTCTAGGGACGAGTACGGACCGCTCTCCGGGGAATCGGACCGGGCGAGGCAGATGTCGCCGGGCGTTCACCCGGCATTCGCTCCCTCAGCCCCGTGAGGAGTTCCGCGAGCGGCCGCGGACGATGCCGATGAAGGTCTGCACCCGCTCGTCGTCGTTGTCGATCAGCCAGGCCAGGCCGACGGTGGTGGGCTCGAGGCCGACCACGGGCCGGAAGACGGCGTCCTTGCGGTGGTAGAGCCGGGCGATCGACATCGGCACGATCGCGACGCCGGTGCCGGCGGCGACCGTCTCGACGGCGTCCTTCTCGCTCATCGCAGGCCACTTCATCTGCTCCGCGGACGGCGTCCAGCCCCCGCGCTCGGGGATGACCAGCTGCTCCTCGGCAAGGTCGTCGAGGGTGACCTCCTCCAGCAGGGAGAGCAGGTGCTCGTGGCCCATCACCGCGACCGGCTGCTCCTCATAGAGCGGGATGCAGTGGAGGCCGTCGCGGTCCACGGGGAGGCGGACGAGACACATGTCGAGCTCGCCCTCGCGCAGCAGCCGCTCCTGGTCCTCCTCGGTGACCGGGACCAGCTCGAGCCGCTCGCGGCTGCGATCACGCCAGATCCGGGCCCACTTGTCGGGGGTGGCTCCGGTGACGAAGCCGACGGTGAAGGTCACCAGCGCATCCTCTCATCACCCGGTCCCGATCCCGTGATGAAGAACGCGCCGTTCGTTACCATCGCCAAGTTTCTATCGAGTGACAGGTTTGCTAAGGTCGACGACGTCAGCCGAGACCGGCTGCCGGACGAGGGAGCCGTACCCGGAGGCGCGACAAGACGGCCGTCTGGAGTGGTCATGTCCTGGCTTTTTCTTGTTGGTTCCGGCGTTCTCGAGGCCGTCTGGGCACTCGCCCTGGGCCGGACCGAGGGGTTCTCGCGGCTGGTCCCGTCGATCGTCTTCGGCGTTGCCCTGATCGGCAGCCTGGTGGGGCTCGCGGTGGCCATGCGCACGCTGTCGATCGGCACCGCCTACGCGGTCTGGGTCGGCATCGGTGCCGCGCTCACCGTCGGCTACTCGATGCTGGCGGGGGAGGAGGCGATCAGTCCCGTACGCGTCGTGCTGATCGTCGCGCTCGTGGGCTGTGTCGTCGGCCTCAAGCTCACGCACTGACAGGTTTGCGGTCGGACACGTCGCTCGGCGCTTGACTCTTTCGATATGAGTGCGAAACTTGCCCTCTCCCAGGTTATCTATCGTATGACAGAAAAAGGCGATGCCACGGTGTCACAGATCTCGCCGCGTCCGGGTCGCGGCCGTCCACGGCTGCTCCCCGGCAAGATTGCGGCGAACCCCCGAGATCAGATCCTCGCTGCCGCCGCAGAGCTCTTCGTGAGCCGCGGCTATGCCGGCACCACCACCCGCGAGATCGCGGAGGGTGCCGGGCTGAGACAGGCCTCCATCTACTACCACTTCGGCAGCAAGGAGGAGATCCTCGCGGTGCTGCTCGAGCGCTCGGTCCAGGACCGGGTCGAGCAGGCCGGGAAGATCGAGGCCGGGATGGGGTCGGTCACGCCCGACGTCGGTCTCTACGCCCTCGCCGTCAGCGACATGAGCGCCCTGGTCGCGATGCCCTACAACATCGGCATGCTCTACCGGCTCCCCGACGTCATCGCCTCACCCGTCTACGACCGCTACGGCCACCTCCGTGGTGATCTGGTCGCCCGCTACGGGCGGGTCGCGCAGCGTGTCGCCGGAGAGCGGGTCTCGGCGAGCACCGGCGAGCCCGGGCTCGGCGAGCTGCTCGTGCAGATGGTCGAGAGCGTGGTCAGCCTGCGTCGCGACGACCGGGTCGGCACCTCGACCGTCGCCACGATCGCCGCGGCTTGCCTGCGGCTGTGCGGGGTCGCCGAGGACACGATCGAGCAGGCCCGCGAGGCGGCGCTCGCCGCGCTGGCCCGACCCTGACCTCGAAGGAGCCGGCCTCGAGGCTCAGAGCAGGGTCATGGCGGCCATCGCGGCGAGAGAGACCGTTGAGCTGCCGAGCTCGAGGCGGCCGAGAGCCGGCGTCCTGGCACGGCGACACTCGATCACTGCGTACGCGACGAAGCCGGCGACCACACTCACCGCGACAGCCTGCACGACGAGCCCGGGAACGGCAGCGGCCTGGTGGTGCAGGTGATGCGTCCCGGCGGGTGGCCCCATCGTCGCGGTGAGGGCGGCCATCGCGATCAGATGCAGGCCGCGGGAAAGGCGGTCCGCGTGGACAGCGCGCGTGCCGACGAGAGTGGCGCCCAGCACACCGAGCACGAGCGCCCAGCACACGGGCGCGAGCACCGGGTCACCCCACCTCATCCCGAGCAGCATCGTGTCGGTCATCGCGACCAGCATCAGCACCATCGCGCCCAGGGCGCTGACGTCGACCGGGCGAGCGCCCCGGTCGGTGCCGGCTGCGCAGCAACCGACACCGACCACGGCAGGCACCAGGGTCAGCACCGCCAGGGCAGTCACGTCAGTCTCCGGCGTGACAGTGCTGATCGCCCGGGCCGTCACATCCGCAGGACGACCCGCAGTGCGCTGCGTCGCTTGCCGGCACGTTGAGCGTCGGGTTGCGGTCGAAGAAGCCGTACGGCACCAGCTTGAAGCCCGCATAGTCGACCGGCATCACCGGCCAGTCCTCCGGCCGCGGGAAGTGGGTGAGCCCGAAGGTGTGCCACAGCACGAGGTCGGCTCCGTCCAGTGGCCGGTCGGCCGCCATGTAGGCGGGGAGCCCGTCACCGCCCGGGTTCTGGTTGACCAGGTCGCCGGCCGGGTAGCGCTCGGACGGGGAATACGCGGTGACGAAGAGCTCCTTGGTGGTGAACGCCGCCCTTGCCGCGATCGAGGATGACGGGTCGGCCAGCAGGGTCGGGTTCTGCTCGGCGTGCAGCGCGTAACCGGTGGGTCGGCCGTAGGCGTTCCTGCGATCGGTGGAGACCACGTGCCAGGTGCGACCCACCGCAGAGTCGGCCGACCGCGCGCCTTCTGCCTCCGAGGCGAGCCGGGTGGAGGAGTAGGTGAACGCGTTGCCGTACGGGTTCGTCTCGGAGACGGGCAGCCGGACCGCCTCCACCTCCTCGACGGCGTTGGCGACCCCGTCGACCATCATGTCGAGGCGGGCGCTGAACAGATGCTGGTGGAACGGTGCGCCGACCCCGGGGGCGACCTCGGTGGCGTACGGCCACGTCTCCATGCCCTTGTAGGAGGACGGGAACAGGATGCCGGTGAGCTTCGCCTCGCACTCGATCTTCCCGTCGAGGTAGAGATACCAGTAGAAGCCGTAGTCGTAGTTGCCGACGGTGGTGAAGAACGAGATCACCAGGCGGCGCTGGCGACGCACCTCGGAGACGCCTTCGACGAAGAGGTCGGTGTGCTTCCACAGCGTGCCGAAGTCCTCCTCGTGCATGCAGATGGCGTTCTCGATCGTCTGAGGGTTGCCGAACTCGTCGGCCAGCGTCGCGTCGAAGTAGCGGATCTCGCCGAGGCAGTCACAGCCCAGCTTCAGCGAGTTCGCGAAGCGGCCGAAGATGTACTCGCCGGTGTCGAAGTAGTTCTGCCAGAACCGGGTCGGCGAAGGGTCGGCGTACGGCACGACCATCTCCGCGATCGACGCTCGGTAGACCACCGGACGGATCTCGCCGCCCTTGTCCGGGTCCGCGTAGGCGAGGTTGTGCAGCACCAGGCCCTCGCGGGCGTCGAAGCCGAGGGTGAAGCTCCAGTTGGCCCAGGTCACGGCATCGCCGCTCACCTGGAACGACGGGCCTTCGGGCTGGGTGATCTCGATCGGCTTGAGACCCTCCAGAGGCGCTGGGCGACCCGATTCCAGGTGGAACTGCGAAGGCTCGACGGGCACCGGGAGCACCTCGTTGTCGATCAGCTCGATGACCTCACCCGCCACGATGTCGACGTAGGCGCACAGGCCGTCGATCGGGTGCGCCCAGGGGTGGTCGGTGGGATCGGCGAAGCCGAACGGGAAGACCCGGATGATCCGCTTTCCCTCCTCGCCGGGGTTCTCGTAGTAGCCGGGCGACAGCGGCGCCGTGACCACGTCGGTGACCGCGTAGCCGCGCTTCTCGAGTGCGGAGGCCCACTCGGGGGAGGCCTGGACGATCGCGTCGATCGCCGTGAACTCCTCGACGAGGATCGGCAGCTGACCTCGGGTGTTGTCCACCTCGGTCGCAGTGACCGTCCCGGTGGTGAGGTCGATGCGCGTGTCCAGTCCGACCCCGGTCGCGGTGTCGAGGAGCAGCGCGCGTACGCAGCGGGGCGGGACCGGCCCGGTGTCGGCGAGCGCCGCGAGCACATCCGCCTTCGGGGGCTCGTCGAGTCCTACGTAGGCGAATCTGGTCTTCTCGCTCACGTGCCCCGCCTCGTGCAGCAGCTTGCTGGCCGCGGTGATCTCGGCGGCGTTCAGGGAGGAGACCGGGTTCGTCGTGACCGTGGGTGAGATCTGCAGAGTCATGGGGGTCCTCATTCGGAGATGTTGTCGATGACGTTCGCGTACGCCTCGGGGCGCCTGCGCCGCAGGACGTACGCCTGGACGAGCCCGAGCACAGGGAAGGCGGCGATCACGACCAGGAAGGCGATCGTGAGGGCGCCGAAGCGTGGGGCTCCCGCGGCGTCGACGTCGCCCAGAAGCATCGGGAAGTTGATGAACAGGATCACGGTGATCGCGACCAGGCCGAGAAGCCCGAGCCCAGGTGCGACCCAGGTCCGCCAGATCCCGGCGCTGATCCTGCCGCGGACCAGGTAGACGATCACTGCGAGGCAGGTCAGCGCCATCAGGATCACGATCGCGAACGTGGCCACCCCGGAGAACCAGGTGAACACCTCGAGGTAGGGGTCCAGACCGAGCACGGCGAAGGCGACCATGAAGAGACCGGCGGTGCCCGTCTGCACGAGGGAGGAGGTGTGCGGCGACTCGTGGCTGGCATGCACCCGCCCGAGCGCCCCCGGCATCAGCGACGCGTGCGCCATCGAGTGCTGGTAACGGGTGATGACGTTGTGGAAGGAGAGCACGCACGCGAACAGGCTGGTCATCAGCAGAACGGTGACGATCTCCGCGCCCGCGCCACCGAGGTAGCGTGCGGCGGTGGTGCCGATGAAGCCCTCATAGTCGGTCTGGATCTCCTCGGTGAACCCATCGCCCCAGCCCTGCACCAGCGCCCATGACGTGAACGTGTAGAAGACGGCGATGATCGCGACCGCGGCGTACGTCGCCAGCGGAATTGTCCGTTCCGGGTCGCGCGCCTCGTCGCGGAAGATCGCGGTCGACTCGAACCCGATGAACCCGGCCATGCAGAACATCAGCGCCAGCGCCGGCGTGCCGGACATCATCACCGACGGAGTGAAGGAGGAGCCACTGATTCCGTCTGCCCCACCCTGGACCAGGATCACGGCGGAGAGCACCAGGACGATCCCGACCTCGGCGACCAGCAGCACCCCGAGCACCTTCGCGGACAGCTCCACGTGACGGTAGCCGAGCACGCCGACGACAGCGACAAGAGCCAGGGCCCAGGCCCACCAAGGCAGCGCCAACCCGGTCTGTTGCTCGACCCAACCGCGCAGCGTGAGCCCGAGGAAGCCGTAGACAGCGATCTGGATCGTCGTGTACGTCAGCATCGCCAGCCACGCCGCCGCGAGGCCGGCTGGTCGGCCCAGGCCGTAGCCGACGTAGGTGAAGAACGCTCCGGGCCGGTTGACGTACCTGCTCATCGTGGACAGCCCGACGGCGAAGAGGAGCAGGATCACTCCGCCGATGGCGAACATGGCCGGAACGCCGGCCCCGTTGCCGAGCAGGGCAGCGATCGGGAATCCACCGCCGATGACGGTCAGCGGTGCGGCGGCGGCGACGACCATGAAGACGATCGAGCCGGCACCGAGCTGCCCGGACAGTCGCTTGGTGGCTGGTGGGGCGGCCGCCGGGAGTGTGGCGGGGTCTGCGGTGGACATGTGGATCTCCCTGGGTCGGGGGCAGGTGGTTCAACCGTCACCGACCGGTCTTTCGCCCCCATCACGCCGACGCAAACACTCTGGTCCGCCTGAACGGGATTCCTGGTCTCATCCGGGATGCCGCCCGGTGTGACGTCTGCGTAACCAGGGTGAAACTGCCGGGCACTTAGCCTGATCCGAACCCTCGGTCACATGGAAAGCAGGCAGCGATGAACGCACTCGACAGGGCGATCATCGACCCACCGCAGGTCCCTGAGGTGGGCGAGAGGTCGCCGATGGCCGGCCTGGAGCGGCGTACGGTCGGGTTCGTCGACGTGTTCGCCCAGTCGGTCGGGGCCACCGCTCCGGTCGCCGCGGCCGCGACGATGCCGGCTCTGATCGCGGTTCGGTCCGGACACTCGCTGCTGGTCTGCGTCGTGCTGGCCTGGGCGCTGGTGGCGGGCGTGGGCCATGCTGTCGGTCAGTTCACTCGCCGGATGGCGGCACCCGGGTCGCTCTACACGTTCGTCACCAAGGGGCTGGGGCCGAGCGCCGGGTACGTGACCGCGCTCGGGCAGGTCGTGGGGTACGCGTTCGTGGCCATGTTCGGGCTGGTCGGGGCTGCGCTGTCGGTGCAGACCTTCCTCGGCTCGGCCGGCGTCGCCGCCTCCTCGCCGATGGTGACCGCCGTAGGCGTGGTTGTCCTCGGTCTCGTCTGCTTCGTGGTGCTGCGCCGAGGTATCCGGATCTCGGTGCGGGTCACCCTGGTCGTCGAGACCGTCTCGGTCGCGGCGTTGCTGGTGCTGTTGGTGACCGTCCTGTCTCGGGTCGGCGCCGATGCGCTGACCGCGCCGTTCCGCACCGGGCTGCCCGGCCCGGGCGGACTGGTGGCCGGGACCGCGGTCGCGATCACCGCCTTTGTCGGGTTCGAGACGGCGGCGTCCCTGGGGTGCGAGGCGGCACGCCCGTTCCTCACCGTCCCTCGCACGATGCGCTGGACCCTGATCGTGGTGGGGCTGACCTACCTGCTCTCCGCCTATGCTCAGGAGGCGGCCGGCGTCTCCTTCGGCCTGCATGTGGCCGACAACGACATCGCACTCAACGTGCTCTCCGACGGGGCAGGGGTGCCACTGCTCGGCCGGATGCTCGACCTCGGGCTGGCCGCCTCGTTCCTGGCCTGCGCCATCGCCTCGTCGACCGCGCTGGCGCGGGTGGTCTTCAGCCTCGGCCGCGAAGGTGTCCTGCCGCGGGCGGTCGGGTTGACCGACCCGCTGCGGAGTACGCCGCTGGGTGCCCTCGCGGTCGTCGTCCCCGCCACGGTGGCACTGCCGCTGGTGCTGCTCGCGGTCGGGTTCTCGCCGTGGCGGGCGATGAGCGTCCTGATCGTGGTCTCCGCGGTCGGCTACATCGTCGCCTATGGCCTGGTCACGATCGCCGCGCCGGTCTTCCTGCGCCGGATCGGTGAGCTGACCCGCTCGGTGGTCTGGGCCTGTGGCGTGGTGGCGGTGGCGCTGGCCGGTGTGCTGATGGTCTACGTCGCGGTCGTCGCCGGCACCGAGCCGCTGGCCCTCGCCCTGCTGGGTGTTGTCGTCGTTGCCGGTGCACTGGGCTATCTGCACGTGCGGGTGCGTAGACGAGAGGAGTTTGCCCGGATGGGGCTCTTCGACGAGCCGACCACCGACGACCTGCTGGGTGGCCAGTGAACGCGGGAGGTGCCGATCTGAGCGGGCGCCAGCCGCATGCCGTACGGAGCGCGCTCTCCGTGCTCGAGGAGATCGCGCGGGCGGGTCCGGGCGTCACCGCGCAGCAGATCTCTGCGGCGCTCGGTATCCCGCGGGCGACGACCTACCGGATCGTCAACCTCCTCGTCCAGGACGAGTACCTCGTCCGGCTGCCCGACCTGTCCGGGTTCGCGCTGGGCCACCGGGTGGCGATGCTCGCGTCGAACGCTGCGCCGAACCGCGAACGTGAGACCGGGGAGATCCTGGCGGGGATGCGGGCCCGGATCCGGGCAGGCGTACACCTGGCGTCCTTCCGCGAAGGCCGGATGCAGCTGGTCGACGTCGACCCTGACTTCCCGCTGACCCCCGCCTCGCTGGCGGACCCGTCGCGCATCGCCACCGAGCCGGGCGCCGCGGCGCTCGGGCTGCTACCGGCGGCGGACATCTCCGAGGCGTACGTCGTCTGCGACGGGCAGCTCGGTTACGGCTCCCTGGCGGCCGCGGTCCGGGACGACGCCGGCGTGCTCGTCGCCGGTGTCGCGCTCGCGGTCCCGGCGCCTCGCCTCGAGGACGCCGCCGGACTGTACACGCTGGTTCGCGAGGACGTCGACCGGTTGCGGGCAGTGCTGACCCGTCCCTGAGGCACCGCTCAGTGCATCCCTGGCTCGTGGGCCAGGTGGGTCTCGGGCTCGAGCTGGAAGGTGGAGTGCTCGACGTCGAAGTGACCGGCCAGGCAGGCCTGGACCCGGTCGAGGACCTTCGGCGCACTGCCGTTGACGAAGCACTCCGGACGCAGGGTCAGGTGGGCCGAGACCGTCGGCAGACCCGACGTGACCGTCCAGGCGTGCAGGTCGTGCACCTCGACCACATCCTCGACCTCGAGCAGATGCTGGCGCAGGTCCTCGACGACCACCTCCGCCGGCGCACCTTCGAGCAGGATCCGGCCGCTGTCGCGGAGCAGACGGACACCGGCGTACGTCATCAGCGCGACGACCACGAGCGAGGCCACCGGGTCGGCCCGGGTCCAGCCGGTCAGGAGGATGACGACGGCGGCGACGAGGGTGCCGATGAAGCCGTAGAGGTCGGAGAGGACGTGCTGGTAGGCGCCCTCGACGTTGAGCGAGGTGCGGTTGGCGCGGGCCATCAGCGCGGCCGCGAGGATGTTGACCGCGCAGCCGACGAGCGCGACCACGAACATCGGCCAGCCCTCCGCGTCGGGCGGGTGGATCAGGCGCCGGATCGCCTCGACGCCCACGACCGCGGCGAAGACCAGCAGGGTGATCCCGTTGAGCGCGGCGGAGAGGATCTCGGCGCGCTTCCAGCCGTAGGTCCACTGGCCCTGGGCCGGCCGCGCGGCCAGCCGCATCGCCCACAGCGCCGCCGCGATCGCGCCGACATCGGTGAGCATGTGACCCGCGTCGGCCAGCAGCGCGAGCGAGTCGGCGAGGATCGCGACCGTCACCTCGCCGAGCAGGAACACGCTCAGCAGCGCCATCGCGGCGATCAGGTAGCGCCGGTCCGCCGCGGGGGAGATGTGGTCGTGATCGTGGCCCATGTCGATTGATCCTAGGCGGGAAATCCGGTTCTCGGTTGCACCGTCCCGTGGCAGGGTGGCCGGCATGTCGCTCGCCGAGAATTTCCTGTCGCTGCACCTTCCCGGACGCCCGCTGCTGATGCCCAACGCCTGGGACGCCGGCTCGGCGAAGCTCCTGGCCTCGCTGGGCTTCTCGGCGCTGGCCACGACCAGCAGCGGGTACGCCGCGACCCTGGGCCGCCTCGACGGCCACGTCACCCGCGACGAGGTGATCGCCCACGCGACCGCGCTGGTCGAGGCGGTCGAGGTGCCCGTCTCGGCCGACCTGGAGGCCGGCTTCGCGGCGACCACCGCCGAGGTCGAGGAGACCTTCCGGCTCGCCGCGGCCGCCGGGCTGGCGGGCGGGTCGATCGAGGACTACACCGGGGTCGAGAAGGACACCATCTACTCCGTCGAGGAGGCCGCCGAGCGCGTCGCCGCTGCGGCCGGGGCCGCCGGCGACGATTTCGTTCTCACCGCCCGCGCCGAGAACCACATCCGCGGCCGCGACGATCTCGACGACACCATCGCTCGCCTCCAGGCCTACCAGGAGGCCGGCGCCGACGTGCTCTTCGCGCCCGGCGTCATCGCCGTCGAGGACGTACGCCGCCTGGTCGACGCGGTCGACCGCCCGGTCAACGTGCTGCTGCTCCCGGGCGGAGGACCCTCGGTCCCGGAGCTGGCCGAGGCGGGTGCGGCGCGGATTTCGGTCGGTGGCGCGTTCGCCTTCGCCGCGCTCGGTGCGGCCAAGCGTGCCGCGGAGGAGCTGCTCGCCACCGGCACGACCGGCTACACCGAGCTGGCGTCCGAGGGTGCGAAGGCTTTTCGCAACGCTGGTTGACTGGGGCCGTGACCGATGAGCTGAGGGTGGTGCGCGCGGGGTTCGCGCCGATCAAGGGGACCAGGGACCTGGCCCACGACCGGGTGGTGCTCGACGCCCAGGGGCCGGTGGGCGACCGTGGGTTCGCCCTGATCTCGGTCGATCCCGGGGATCCGGCTCGCGGCCGGGTGCTGCGCACCGTCCAGAACCCGTCGCTGGTCGCGGTGCGCGCGGAGCTGGTCGGCGACCGGCTCGACGTCGAGCTGCCCGGCGGGGAGACCGCCTCGGCCGAGCCGGAGGCGACGGGGGAGCGCATCACCTGCGACTACTGGGGCCGCGAGGTCGAGCTGGACCTGGTCGGCGGCCCGCACTCCGAGCTCTTCTCGAGCTGGCTCGGCCGGCCGGTACGGCTGGCCCGTGCCCGCCGGGGCGACGTCGTCTTCGCCGCCGTGGTCACCGTCGTGACCACGGCGTCGCTGCGCGACCTCGCCCGGCAGGTGGACCAGGAGGCAGTCGATGCGGCGCGGTTCCGGGCGACCCTGGTGGTCGAGACCGACGAGCCCTACGCCGAGGACGCCTGGGTCGGCCGGGAGGTCCGGGTCGGGGAGGCGACCCTGCGGATCGGGGTCCCCATCCCGCGCTGCGCCGTGATCGACATCGATCCGGCGACAGGGGTGAAGGACGTACGCCTTCTCAAGACTCTTGCCGCGCACCGCCCGCTCAACCGGGCCGGTGAGCCGGCGTTCGGCGTCTTCGCGGAGGTGTTGACGCCCGGTAGCGTGGCGGTAGCGTCGAGGTCGTGACCGCGACGGAGCTGACCGAGACGTTCAACTGGCGGGGCCGAGACGTCCGGTGGGGGAGCGCAGGCTCCGGCCCGGCAGTGGTCTTCTGCCATGGCACCCCCTGGTCGTCGTGGCTGTGGGCGCCGTTCGCCGAGGCGCTCGCGCGCTGGTTCACCGTCTACCTGTGGGACATGCCGGGCTACGGAACCTCCTCGAAGCACGCCGAGCACGACGTCTCGCTCGCGGTTCAGGGCGAGGTGCTCGCCGAGCTCGTTCGTCACTGGCGGCTCGACCGGCCACACCTGGTCGCCCACGACTTCGGCGGCGCCACGGCGCTGCGTGCCCATCTGCTGCACGGTCTCGAGGCCTCCTCGCTGGCGCTGGTCGACGTGGTGGCGCTGAGGCCATGGGGGTCACCGTTCTTCGGACTGGTGCAGGAGAGTGCTGACGTCCTCACCCGGCTGCCGGCCGACATCCACCGTGGGGCGTTGGCGGAGTACGTCCAGACCGCTGCCCACCGTCCGCTGGCCGCGTGGCAGCTCGATGCCCTGATCACGCCCTGGCTGGGCGAGGTCGGCCAGGCGGCGTTCTACCGGCAGATCGTCCAGGCCGACGAGCGCTACACCGATGAGATCGAGTCGCTCTACCCGGGGATCGCGGTTCCCACTCTGGTGGTGTGGGGTGCCGACGACGCCTGGATCCCTGTCGACCGCGCGCACCGACTCGCCGAGATGATCCCCGGTGCCGAGCTCACGGTCATCGCCGATGCCGGCCACCTCGTCCACCTCGACCAGCCGCCCGCGCTCGCTGCCGGAATCACCGAGTGGCTGCTGCGGCAGAGCCGGGCCTAAGGGGCTCACCGACGTGCACAGGCGCAGCACAGGAACGCGACGGGTCGGGCTCAGGTGCGCTGCGTACGCTCCTGATGTGGATATGCAATCGCTGTTGTCCCGCGACTCCGTGAGGGTCGCCCTCGTCGTCAACGCCGGCTCGCGCCGGGGACAGGACGCGTTGGCGTCCTCCGAGGAGATGCTCAGGTCAGCGGGGATCGAGGACGTGCACTCCTACGCAGTCCACTCGGGGGAGGAGCTGGAGGCCACGCTCGACAAGGTCGCCGCCGAGAAGCCCGACCTGCTCGTCATCGGCGGCGGCGACGGCTCGGTGGGCGCCGCGGCGGCCCGGATCGCCGGCACCGACGTCGTGCTCGCGGTGCTGCCGCTCGGCACGGCCAACGACTTCGCCCGCACGCTCGAGCTCGACCAGGACCCGGAGACCGCGGTCCGGCAGATGCTCGAGGGGAAGATCATCAACGTCGACATCGGCCGGGCCAACGGTCACGCCTATCTCAACGTCGCCTCCTTCGGGCTCTCCGTCGCGGTGACCGAGGCCCTGGATCCTCGTCTGAAGAAGCTGATCGGGCCGGCGGCCTACCCGGTGGCGACCCTGCGGGCCTACCGCCACCACAAGCCGTTCACCGCGCGGCTGGAGTTCCCCGAGGGCGACCACGACACGATGGAGCTCGACGACCTGCTCCAGGTCGCGGTCGGCAACGGTCGCCACTACGGCGGCGGCAACACCGTCTCGCCCACGGCCTCGGTGGACGACGACCTGCTCGACGTCTATGCGATCGTCCGCGGGCGGCTGCGCGACCACGTCTCGATCGCGCGGCTGCTCAAGAGCGGCCACTTCATCGAGCACGAGCAGGTGCACCACGTGACCACCACCGCGGTGCGGATCACCACCGACGAGGCGATGCCGGTCAACCTCGACGGCGAGATCGTCACCGAGACGCCGACAGACTTCACGCTCGAGAGCAACGCGCTCCACGTGGCCGTCCCGATCCGCAGTCGCGCCGGCCGCCTCGACGGGCCGCCGCCGGACGTCCAGAGCTGAGGCTCCAGGGGCCAGGGGCTAGGGGCGTCCCGCCCGGGGCACGTCGACCCGGATGGCCAGCAGCCGCGCCTCGGCGTTGGCCTTGCGGGGCTCCTCGAAGAAGTCGGGCGCGGCGCAGGCGTAGAGCGTCTTCCCGTCGCTGCCGCCCAGCATGCACGCGAAGACGCCACCGCCCGGCTCGATCTGCTCGAGGATCTCACCGCCCTCGGCGACCCTGACCAGCCGGCCGAAGACCGCGTCGGCGGTCCACACCGCGCCCTCGGCGTCCAGGCAGCAGCCGTCGGGCGCCAGGACGGCGTCGCCCATCGCGTCCGCGAACGCGGTGTGAGTGGTGAGCTCGCCGAACTTCGCCCACGTACGCCGGTTGGTCAGCGACCCGTCCTCGGCGATGTCGAAGGCGCTGATCCGGTTGCCACAGGTCTCGTCGACGATGAGCGTGCCGTCGTCGGTGATCACGCTGCCGTTGGGGAACCACAGGTCGTCGGCGACCTCGGTCACCGTCCCGTCCGGGTCGACCCGCAGGAGCACCGTCGATGCCACGTCGGCGCCCGCCATGATGTCGAAACCGAAGTTCCCGACGTACGCCCGGCCCTGCTCGTCCACCACCATGTCGTTGAGATGGTGGCTGACGTGGCCGCTGAGGTCGGCATGGGTCACCAGCGAGCCGTCGGACTCACGTCGCAGGATCCGGCGGTCGTTCATCGACACCACCAGCAGGTGGCCGTCGGGGAGCCAGCCCAGCCCCGACGGCTGCCCCGGCACCTCCGCCTCGACCTTCAGGTCCGACCCATCCTCCCGGGCCGAGTAGACCTTGTAGGAGTAGAAGTCCACGAACCAGATCCGGTCCTCGTGCCATCGTGGGCACTCCAGGAAGTGCAGGTCCTCCACAACGGTGCTGATCTCTCGGGCCACGGTAGATCTCCTCTGATCGACTGACCCCATCATGCCGAGAAGTCACCCCCGTCGCCCGAGAAGTCACCCCCGTCGCCCGAGAAGTCACCCCCGTCGCCCGAGAAGTCACCTACGTCGGCCGAGACGGCATCGAGGTGACCTCTCGGCCGACGTACGCGACGTCTCGGCCGACGGGGCTGACGCCTCGGCCGGTGGGGGACGGCTCGACCAGCGGGGGAGAATCAGCGGGAGCCGGTGGCGCGCTGACGCTTGCGGGCGCGCGAGCCGGGGCGGCTCTTCCGGTTGCCGGTGCCCTCGCCGGCCGGGCGGCGCGGGGGCTGGGTCACGACCGGGACGAACGGGCCGGGGCGGCTGCGCTCGCCCGGAGCCAGCTCGACGAGGATCGGGTGGCTCGGACCGTCGATGCGCGTGGTCGTCGGCTTGATCCCGGCGGCCCGCGTCAGGGTGCGTACGTCCTTGACCTGGTCGGGCAGCATCAGCGTGACCACGGTGCCGGAGGCGCCGGCGCGGGCCGTACGACCGGAGCGGTGCAGGTAGGCCTTGTGCTCGGCGGGCGGGTCGGCGTGGACGACGAGGGTGACGTCGTCGACGTGGATGCCGCGGGCGGCGATGTCGGTGGCCACCAGGGTGGTCGCCCGGCCGGAGTGGAAGGCCTCCAGGTTGCGCACCCGGGCGTTCTGGGAGAGGTCGCCGTGGAGCTCGACGGCCGGGATGCCGGCGCGGCCGAGCTGGCGGGCGACGCCCTTGGCGCCGTGCTTGGTGCGGGTGAAGACGACCGTGCGGCCCGGAGCGGCGGCCAGGTCCGCGAGCACAGGGATGCGGTGCTCGCGGGCGGAGAGGTGGAGGACGTGGTGCTCCATCTCGGCGACCGGGGACTGCGCGGAGTCGGCCTCGTGGACGACCGGCTGCTGCAGGAACTGCTTGACCAGCACGTTGACGCCCTTGTCGAGCGTGGCGCTGAAGAGGAGGCGCTGGCTGCCCTTCGGCGTCATCGCGAGCAGGCGCCGCACGGCGGGCAGGAAGCCGAGGTCGGCCATGTGGTCGGCCTCGTCGAGCACGGTGATCTCGATCGAGGACAGGTCGGCGTGACGCTGGGCGATCAGGTCCTCGAGCCGGCCGGGGCAGGCCAGGACGACGTCGGCGCCCTTGCGCAGGCCGATGACCTGCGGGTTCTGCCCGACGCCACCGAAGACGGTCTGCACGCTCAGCCCGGCCTCCGTGGCGAGCGGCCGCAGCGACTCCTCGATCTGGCGGACCAGCTCACGGGTCGGCGCGAGCACCAGCGCCCGCGGCTTGCCCGCCTTCGCCTTCGGGCCACCCGCGAGGCGGGCGACGAGCGGAAGGAGGAAGGCGTACGTCTTGCCCGACCCGGTCCGCCCGCGACCGAGCACGTCGCGGCCGGCGAGGGAGTCCGGCAGGGTCGCGGCCTGGATCGGGGTGGGGGAGGTGATGCCGTGGTGATCGAGGACGGCGGTGAGGTCTGCGGGCACGCCGAGCGCGCTGAAGCTCTGCTGAGACAAGGAGTCAACTTTTCAAGCGAGGTGTCTCGCCATAATGAGTTGATACCGAGAGCGGCCGGGGGCAAGACCGGAACGGGCCGCTGTTGGATCAGATACTACTGGTAGGTGACCCGTCTACCAGAATCCTCGGTCCGCTCGCGGGGTCTAGATGATCACGCGCCGAGTCGGCGCAACCGCTCGCCTCGCTCGCTTCGCTTCGCTCCAAGGCATGCAGTTGCGCCGACTCGGCTTCACCAGGACGGTCACGCCCACGGGTCGACGAGGATCTTCGCGTGCGTCTCCGGGTCGGCGAGATCCGAGAAGGCCTGGGCGACGCCGTCCAGACCGACGGTGCCGGTGTGCAGCGGCGAAGGGTCCACCTTGCCGCCGGCGATCAGCTCCAGCGTGCGCGCGAACTCCGCCGGGTCGTAGCCGAAGACGAACCGCAGGTCGATCTCCTTGTGGATCGCGATCGCCGGCCGGATCGTGTCCGGCTCCATGCACACCCCGACCACCACGACGCGGGTGTGCAGCGGCGCGGCGGTCATGATCTGCTCCAGCATCCCGGGCACGCCGACACACTCGAAGACCACCGGGCCGGTCGGTGACTGGCCGAGGCGGTCGGCGTTGAGCAGCACGGTCTCCCAGGGGAGCAGCGGGATGCGGCGGACGACCTGCATCGCGTCGATCCCGAAGCCCAGGTAGTCGGTCAGCGAGTTCACCGGTCCACGCTGCTTGTAGGCGTCCCAGGGTGAGGACTCGCGCGGGTCGACGACCACGTCGGCCCCGCACTCCACCGCCAGCGCGCGACGCGCGGGGGAGAGGTCGGAGGCGACCACCTTCTTCACCCCCTGCGCCTTGAGCATGAGGATGACGGCCAGGCCGATCGGGCCGCAGCCGATGACCACGGCCGGGCGTCGCGCGGAGACCGCTCCGCGGCGTACGGCATGGAAGGCGACGGCCAGGGGCTCGGTGAAGACGGCCCGGTCCGGTTCCACGCCGTCAGGGACGGGGAAGGTGAACGCCTCCTGGACGACGCAGTACTCCGCGAACCCGCCGGGGGAGTCGATGTCGAAGCCGACCATGTGGATCGCCCCGTCCGTACGCAGCACCGGCAGCGCCGCCACCGCGGTGCCCGCCTCCCAGCGACCGCGCGTCTCCGGGCCGTAGGCGACGACCTCGCCGAGGATCTCGTGCCCCAGGACGATCTCCTGCTCAGGAGTCATCGCGGTGGTGTAGCCGATCTCGGTGACCACCTTGTTGAGCTCGTCGCTGTGTTCCCGGACGTGCAGGTCGGAGCCGCAGATCCCGGCGCGGAGCACCTTGATCAGCACCTGACCCGGACCGGGCTCGGGACGCGGGACCGACCGCACCGAGAGCTCGCCGTTGTGGACCACGGTTGCGCGCATCTGGTTCATCGGCGCCGACGCTACCTCACTCCGACTCAGTCCGTCGGCAGCGTTCCGGCGGAGGTGATCCGGTGCAGGTGAGCGGTGAGCGAGTGCTGGTGGTCGACGCGCGGCAGCCGAAGCGTGGCGCCGGTGACCAGGTGCAGGGTGATGTCGATGCGCGGGTTGGCCCGGCGCTCGTCGAGAACACCGGTGTCGATCCAGGTCACGTCCTCCCAGAGGATGACGTCGGTGTGCCGGGCATGCTCGAGGACCAGGCCGCCCTCGTAGAGCCCGAGGTCCACCGCCACCGGGCGCTGCAGCCCGAGCCAGGTCAGCCGGAGCCCGAGGATCAGCCCGGTGAGCGCCACCAGGCCCCCGGCCAGCACGAGCACCGTCGGCAGATGGGGCCGCGTGGCGACCCAGGCGCCAAGCGCGATGATCGCCGGGCCGAGGACCAGCCCGGCGGGCGTCAGCCACGCCCGCCCGTGCGCCGGGTGGGTGCTCAGCCGGATGCCGAGGTCCTCGGTGAGCGTCTCCTCGCCCGGCGTACGCAGCCACGCCCGCCGCGTCGGCAGCACGACCAGTCCCAGCAGGGTGAGCGCGATCCCGCCCCAGAGCACCGGGTCGCGACCGAGCCCGAGGATGCGCGCCGGCCAGGGGTTGATCGCATGCTCACCGTAGGCGTCGGTGCCGACCACCCACATCCGGAAGGTCGCACTCGAGGGGTCGGGGTCGCGGCCGATGTCGCGCAGGGTGCCGTGGATCCGTCCGGTGACCTGCTCGCCGTCGACGCGCCACCGGCCCCGGCAGGAGGTGATCTCGCCGGTGCCGCCGTCGAACTCGCACCGCTCCACCACGCTCACCTTCGCCCACTGCCCGCTGCTCCACCGGTCGGCGGCCTGCTGCGCCACGACGGTGGCCGGGAACAGCATCGCCAGCGCGCCGAGGCCGAGGGTGATCAGGACGGTCGCCATCGACGTACGTCGCTGGAGGCGGAGGACCCGGCGGGACGGGTCGACGAGACGGGACTTGGGGCCGGTGGTGGGAAGCACGTGGCCTTTCGCGTCAGAGGCTGGGAGGGACGCCGGTTGAGGCGTCGGAGAGTCTAGTCGTATGCCCCCACGGGTTCCCGCGGGAGGAGCCGAAGCTGCTCTCCGACCGTATCTGACACGGGTTCACCCATTCGCAGTACGCCGCCGGCGACGGATACGATCGGAGCGCCGCGCGAGCGTCGCGGTCCACACGCCATTGGAACCCACAGGAGCATCCGTGTCCGAGATCAAGATCGCCGTACTCACCCCCGACGGGCGCGAGGAACGGACGGTCACTACGGGCACGAAGGCGTGGGAGCTCTTCGCGGACGATCCCGACGTGATCGCCGCGCGGGTCGCCGCCGGCGCCGACGAGCCCAGCCTCAAGGACCTCTCCTACGAGCTCGCCGACGGCGACGACGTCGAAGGCGTCCTGATCGACTCCAAGGACGGCCACGACATCCTGCGTCACTCGACCGCGCACGTGATGGCGCAGGCGGTGCAGGAGATCTTCCCCGAGGCCAAGCTCGGCATCGGGCCGCCGATCACCGACGGGTTCTACTACGACTTCGACGTCGAGACCCCGTTCCACCCGGATGACCTCGTCAAGATCGAGTCCCGGATGAAGAAGATCATCAAGGCCAACCAGAAGTTCTCCCGCCGGGTCACCACCGACGACGACGCCCGCGTCGAGCTGGCCGACGAGCCCTACAAGCTCGAGCTGATCGGCCTCAAGGGCTCCGCGGCCGACGCCGCCGAAGGCGCCAGCGCAGAGGTCGGCGGCGGCGAGCTGACCATCTACGACAACCTCGATCGCAACGGCGAGATCGCCTGGAAGGACCTCTGCCGAGGCCCGCACCTGCCGACCACCAAGCGGATCCCCGCCTTCAAGCTGATGCGCAGCGCGGCGGCGTACTGGCGCGGCGACGAGAAGAACAAGCAGCTCCAGCGCATCTACGGCACCGCCTGGGAGTCCAAGGAGGCGCTCGACGCCCACCTGGCCCGGATCGAGGAGGCCGAGCGCCGCGACCACCGCAAGCTCGGCCGCGAGCTCGACCTCTACTCCTTCCCCGACGAGCTCGGCTCCGGCCTGCCGGTCTTCCACCCCAAGGGCGGGGTGATCAAGCGGGAGATGGAGGACTACGTCCGCCGCCGGCACATCGAGGAGGGCTTCTCCTACGTCGGCACCCCGCACATCTCCAAGGACGGCCTGTTCCACACCTCCGGCCACCTGCCCTACTACGCCGACACGATGTTCCCGCCGATGGAGCTCGAGGGCGCGAAATACCAGCTGAAGGCCATGTCGTGCCCGATGCACAACCTGATCTACAAGGCCAAGGGCCGCTCCTACCGTGAGCTGCCGCTGCGCCTGTTCGAGTTCGGCACGGTCTACCGCTACGAGAAGTCCGGCGTGGTCCACGGCCTGACCCGCGTGCGCGGCCTGACCCAGGACGACTCCCACTCCTACGTCACCAAGGAGCAGGCGCCCGCTGAGATCAAGCACCTGCTCGACTTCGTGCTCGGCGTCCTGAAGGACTTCGGCCTCGACGACTTCTACCTCGAGCTGTCGACCCGCGACGCGGACAACGCCAAGTTCATCGGCTCCGACGAGCAGTGGGAGACCGCGACCAAGATCCTCGAGGACGTCGCCACCGCGTCCGGTCTCGAGCTGGTCGCCGACCCGGGCGGCGCTGCCTTCTACGGCCCGAAGATCTCCGTCCAGGCCCGCGACGCGATCGGCCGCACCTGGCAGATGTCGACGATCCAGTACGACTTCAACCAGCCCTCCCGCTTCGGGCTGGAGTACCAGGCAGCCGACGGCACCCGGCAGGAGCCGGTGATGATCCACTCGGCCAAGTTCGGCTCCATCGAGCGGTTCCTCGGTGTGCTCGTCGAGCACTACGCCGGGGCGATGCCGCCGTGGCTCGCGCCGGTCCAGGTCGTCGGTATTCCCGTCGCTGACGCCTTCGCCGACTACCTCTACGAGGTCGCCGGCAAGCTGAAGGCCAAGGGCATCCGGGTCGAGGTCGACGAGTCCGACGACCGGTTCCAGAAGAAGATCCGCAACGCCCAGCTCCAGAAGATCCCGTTCATGCTGATCGCCGGTGGCGAGGACGTCGAGAAGGGCGCGGTCAGCTTCCGCTACCGCGACGGCCGCCAGGAGAACGGCATCCCGGTCGACGAGGCGATCGAGCGGATCGTCGATGCCGTGGAGTCCCACGAGCAGGTCTGACCTGACAGATCCGCGAGGGCGGTGCGTGACGTGTCACGCACCGCCCTCACGGCATCTGCGGAGGGTCCGTCGGGCGTCGAGATCAGCCTGCGCAGAACATCGCGACACGGTGTCGCGCGTACTCTTGTATCTGGGACTCATGTCCTATTAACCTCTCGCCATGACCGTAGCCAAGGAAGAGCAGTCCGCTGGATACCGGCGCCAGGGCGACCAGGCCTACTACGACACGCTCCGTACGCTGTCGCAGGCCTCTCTCGACCAGCATTTCGAGGCGTTCGTCGACATCGACTGGGACGACCCGGCCAACGGGTGGGTCGAGGACGATGACCGCCTCATCCTCACCGAGGCCGACGAGATCGGCGCGCACGCGTGGTACAAGTCGCTGCCGCGGGAACGCCAGATCCAGGTCGGCGCCTACCGCTACGCGCAGATCTCGAAGGTCGGGCGGCAGTTCGAGCAGATCCTGATTGCCGGCGTCGCCCACCACCTCATCAAGATGGAGGACCGGAACCCCGAGTTCCGCTACGCCATGCACGAGGTGACCGAGGAGACCCATCACATCCAGATGTTCCAGGAGGCGGTCAACTGCTACACGGCCTGGGCGGGCATCGACGAGATCTCGGGGATGTCGAGGTTCTGGAAGAACTTCGCCCCCGTCTTCACGATGGTCGGGTCCTACTTCCCCGAGCTCTTCTTCGTGGGCATCCTCGCTGGTGAGGAGCCGATCGACCATCTGCAGAAGAGCATCATGCGCTCGGGTGGCAGCCACCCGCTGATCGACCGGATCATGCAGATCCACATCGCCGAGGAGGCGCGCCACATCGGCTTCGCCCACCAGTACCTCGAGCACCACTGGCCGCAGCTGGGCTTCGCGAAGCGCCAGGTCCTCGCGGCGCTGTTCCCGGTCATCATGCGCGCGCTCTGCGACATCATCATGGTCCCGAGCAAGCAGGCGCAGGCCGACATGGGCATCCCCGAGGAGGTCGCCAAGGAGATCTGGTGGGGCTCGGAGGAGTCCGCGAAGACCCGGCGCGACATGTTCGGTGACGTACGCATGCTCGCTGACAACATGGGCATCCGGAAGGGGCCTGCGCGGCTGGTGTGGCGGCTGATGGGCATCGACGGCGGCTCCTCGCGCCACCGCAGCGCGCTCGTCTCCGCGCGTTCCTAAACTAATTGTGACGCAATGTCGCGCGTACTCTTGTTATCGGGACACGTGTCCGGGTAACGTGGGTCACGTCGTTAGCAGCTCAACGTAGAACTCAACGGTGAAGGAGCGATCGTCATGACCGCCGTTCAGGATGAGAAGTCCACCGGATACGTCCGCCAGGGCAAGCAGGCCTACCTCGACACGCTTCGTACGCTGTCCGAGGCCTCGGTGGAGGTGCACTTCGACCCGTTCAAGGACATCGACTGGGACTCCGACGAGCTCGCGGTGCTGCCCGACGACGAGCGCTGGATCCTCAACGACGCCGACGAGATCGGCGCCCACCCGTGGTACAAGGCGCTGCCCAAGCAGCGCCAGATCGAGATCGGGATGTACCGCTGGGCCCAGGTCGCGAAGGTCGGCCTGCAGTTCGAGCAGCTGCTCATCGGCGGCGTCATGAACCACCTGGTCTGGTCGGAGAACAACAACCCGGAGTTCCGCTACGCGACTCACGAGGTGACCGAGGAGACCCACCACACCCAGATGTTCCAGGAGTTCGTCAACCGGGTGAACCCCGACGTGGCGGGCGCGCCGACCTACTTCAAGGTCCTCGTGCCGCTCATGGCCTCGGCGGGCGCCTGGTTCCCGGAGGCGTTCTTCACCGGCATCCTCGCCGGCGAGGAGCCGATCGACCACCTGCAGAAGGGCGCCATGCGCTCCGGCGGCAGCCACCCCGCGGCCAACCGGATCATGCAGATCCACATCGCCGAGGAGGCTCGCCACATCGGCTTCGCCCACCAGTACCTCGAGCAGCACGTGCCCGAGCTCGGCCGGGTGAAGAAGACCCTGCTGGCCTACGTCTTCCCGATCATCATGCGCCTGCTCTGCGACGTGATCATGGTCCCGAGCAAGCAGGCCCGCTACGACATGGGCATCCCGGACGAGGTCGCCCGCGAGATCTGGTGGAAGTCGGAGGAGTCCGAGAAGCTGCTGCGTGACCTCTTCGGTGACGTACGCCTCCTGGCCGACAACCTGGGCATCCGCAAGGGTCCCGCCAAGCTGCTGTGGAAGCTGACCGGTATCGACGGACGCGCCTCGCGCTTCCGTGCCGAGCCGCGCGCGGCGTCCTACTGATCCCCTGAGCCCGTGGTCCCAGAACGGTAGTCACCAGTGCCTCACGTCGTCACCCAGTCGTGCTGTGCGGACGCCTCGTGCGTCGTCGCCTGCCCGGTCAACTGCATCCACCCGGCCCCCGGCGAGCCCGGCTTCGGCGAGGCCGAGATGCTCTACGTCGACGCCAAGAGCTGCGTCGACTGCGGAGCCTGCGTCACGGCCTGCCCGGCCGACGCGATCGTGCCGCACACGACCCTGACGGCCGCGCAGCAGCCGTTCCTGGCGATCAACGCGGAGTACTTCGAGGTCTTCCCGCACAAGGACCGCACCCCGCTCGCCCTGGTCCACCCCCAGCGCCGGCTGACCCGCACCGGACCGTTCCGGGTCGCGGTGGTCGGCGCCGGCCCGGCAGGGATGTACGCCGCCGACGAGCTGCTCAAGCACCCCGAGATCACCGTCGACGTCTTCGACCGGCTGCCGACGCCGTACGGCCTGGTCCGGGCCGGTGTCGCGCCCGACCACCAGAGCACCAAGCAGGTCGAGAAGCTCTTCGCGCAGATCGAGTCGCAGCCCGGGTTCCGCTACTTCCTGGGTGTCGAGGTCGGCAAGGACGTCTCCCACGCCGAGCTGACCGCCCGCTACCACGCCGTCGTCTACACCGTCGGCGCGGCGAGCGACCGGTCCCTCGGGATCGACGGTGACGACCTGCCCGGCTCACTCAGCGCGACGGACTTCGTCGGGTGGTACAACGGTCACCCGGACAAGCAGGACCTGCCCGTCCACCTCGACGCCGGTTCCATTCCCTCGGAGCGGGTCGTCCTCGTCGGCAACGGCAACGTGGCGCTCGACTGCGCCCGGATCCTCGCCGAGGATCCCGAGCGGCTGGCGGGCACCGACATCGCCGCGGGGCCGCTGGCGGTGCTGCGCGACAGCGCGGTGCGGGAGGTCGTCGTCCTCGGGCGCAGGGGGCCCGGGGAGGCGGCGTTCACCGTGCCGGAGCTGGTCGGGTTGATGGGTCACACCGGCGTCAACGTCGTCGTGGACACTGGTGACCTTCCGATCGAGGAGGCGCTGGCCGGCGGCGAGACGACCGGAGCGAGGTCGAGCGGCGAGCTTGCTCGTCCGTTCGTGCCGAGCGAGGGAGTAACCGCGCGAAGCGCGGAGACCACCGCCCGGCTGCTGAGGGAGATCGCCGGCCGCGAGGTGCGTCCGGAGCTGCGTACGATCGTGCTCCGCTTCCTCAGCTCGCCGGTGCGCGTGCTGGGCGAGGACCGGGTCACCGGGGTCGAGGTGGGTCGCAACCGACTCCGGCGCGACGAGAACGGCGTGGTCCGGGCGGTCCCGACCGGCGAGACCGAGGTCCTGGAGACGGGGATGCTGCTGCGCGCGGTCGGCTACAAGGGCCTGCCCGTGGCCGATCTTCCCTACGACGCCGCGACCGGCACCGTCCCCAACGAGCGCGGCCGGGTGCTCCCCGGCGTCTACGTGGCGGGCTGGGTCAAGCGCGGCCCGAACGGCTTCATCGGCACCAACAAGTCCGATGCCGAGGAGACGGTCGAGCAGCTGCTCGACGACCTCGACGCGGACCGGATCCCGGCTCCGGTCGGGGACACCCGGGAGATCACCGCGGTCGTACGCAGTCGCCAGCCCGGGATGGTCGACCTGGCCGGATGGCAGGCGATCGACCGTGAGGAGAAGCGGCGCGGCGCCGAGTCCGGCCGTCCACGGGTGAAGATCACCGATGTCGAGGAGATGAGGGGCATCGCCGCGAAGGAGCGGAAACCCCGATACGCTCTGGGACGTCGAAGGCAGCGCTGAGACGCTCTCGACACGAGCACGAGAGCAGGGGGAGACGCGGGTGGCCGGTGAGAAGCGCGATGGTCGGCAGGAACGGTGGAGCAAGCACAACGAGCAGCGCCGCCAGCAGATCATCGATGCCGCCATCGCGGTGATCGAGGCCGGTGAGCCGGGTGCGGACGTCCAGGTGCAGCAGATCGCGGTGCGCGCCGGGCTGTCCCGCACGGTCATCTACCGTCACTTCGAGGACCGCGCCGACCTCGACCGGGCCGTGCAGCAGGCGATCCTCGACGGGCTCTGGTCCGACCTGATGCCCGGGATCACCCTCGACGGCACGGTGCCGCAGATCATCGAGCGGATCATCGGCACCTACATCCACTGGGCCCGGGCGCATCCCGCGCTCCACCTCGCCGCCGACCACGACATCGAAGGCGGCGACGACGGCCCCCTCCAGCAGGGGATGGAGCAGCTCGCCGGCCGGATCTCGACCATCGTCGGCACCGCCGTCCTCGCTCTCGGCGGCAACCCCACCGAGGAGGAGGCCGAGGCCCTCGACCCGCTGATCTACGGTCTCGTCGGCGCGGTCTTCGGTGCCGTACGCCGCTGGCTGACCCGCACCGGGGAACGCCTGCCCGCCGAGACGCTGGAGCGGCTCACCGCCCAGTCCATCTGGTTCGTCATCGACGGTCACGCGCGCGGCTTCGGGATCGAGCTCGACCCCGATCTTCCTCTGGAAGAACTCCTGTCCAAAGACATCCTCGCGGTATAACCTCCCGGTATCACCCGGCCATGCGGCCGTTCATTCCAGGAGAAGACCATGCCCCACATGCGCAGACTCTCGATCGCCGTCACCGCGGGCCTGGCGGCCACCGCCGGGCTCGCCGTCCCGCTCGGCCAGGCCACCGCGGCCCCGGGCAGCGGCTCCTCCGAGGGCACCGCCCGCGTCTTCATGGTCAACCCGGTCCAGTCCAGCGGCAACCAGGACCTGACCGACCAGAAGGACGCCGCGAGCGCCGTGCCGGACAGCGCCTACGCCGAGGTGCCCCTCACCCACCTGGACGGCTCGGGCTACCTCCGCGGTGACTACGCGGTCGTCGAGTCGAGCACCGGCACACCGGCGTACTCCACCACCAACAGCTACTCCTACGACCGTCACCAGGACCAGTTCGAGCAGGTCATGGGCTACTTCTGGGTGACCCGCGCGCAGACCTACCTGCACACCCTCGGCTTCGGCGAGACGCTCCCGAGCGTCCTGAACGAGCCGTTCTCGGTCAAGATCAACCAGTACGGCGGCGACAACTCCTACCAGACCGACAAGCCCTTCCGGATCCGGCTGGGCAAGGGCGGTGTCGACGACGCCGAGGACGCCGAGGTGATCGTCCACGAGTACGGCCACGCCGTCCACGCCAGCCAGGTGCCCGGCTACGGCAGCAGCCTCGACGCGGGCTCGATCGGGGAGTCGTTCGGCGACTACCTCGCTGTGACGGTCGGCCTCGACGCCGCCGGGGAGTTCGGCTGGCCGGTCGCCGCCGACCCGTCGTGCCCGATGGACTGGGACTCGACCTCCTACACCGACGCCCCGCACTGCATCCGCAGCTTCCACACCGGCCTGACCCTCGAGGACCGCCGCAACCAGGTCCACTACGACGGCCAGATCTGGAGCCAGGCGCTGTGGGAGATCCGCGAGGGCTACCAGGCCCTCGGCCTCTCCACCCGCGCCTGGGACACCACCCTGATCTACTCGCAGTTCTCCTACGCGCCGGACACCAGCTTCCAGGCCGCCGCGGCAGAGACGTACGCTGCTGCGGCCGCTCGCGACGGTCAGGCGGCCGCCGACCTGGTTCGCGACCGGTTCGCCGCGCGGGGGATCACCTTCTGACCCTCAGCGCCGCGTCCCCTCGAGGCCTCGGCGCTGCCAGATGTGCCAGCTGTCGAAGCTGACGCGTTCCTCGTAGTGGCGGAGGAGATACTGCTCCACGTTGCCGGCGTCGAGCCCCCAGGTGTCGAGACTGTCGCCGTCGACGACGATCCATCGCGGTGCCGAGGCTCCGGCCAGCACATCGCGCAAGCCGGCCAGATGCGGGTCGCGGACCCGCACCGGAAGGCTCCACAGGTGCTCGTACGGACTGTGCAGACCGCTGGCGGCGACGATCTCGGGGTGCCCGAAACCGACGACGACGCCGTCGGCCGGGCCGGCGTGCTCACGCAGGTAGGACGAGACCTGGTCCTCCGGGGTGACCTGGGGAGGGATGACAACATGGAACGTCCAGACTGCGAGGGCGGCTGCGACCGTGTAGGCCACGGCCCACCTCAGCGCCAACCTGGACCCGTGACCGGGTCGGACGATGGCCACCAACAGCACCAGGCCGGGGACGATGCCGGTCAGGTAGTGCAGCCAGTAGCTGCCACCCATGGCGATCGCGAACACCTCCCAGCCGGTCATGGCGAGTGCGGGCCAGGCCAGGGGCGTCCTGCGGGCGAGGATCGCGGCAACTGCCGTCACGAGCATGACGGCCGCGCCGCTGCCCAAGAACGCCGCGACGAGCAGGGCGCCCCGTACGGCTGTCGCGGAGGAGGCGGAGGCGTCGATCATCTCCGAGGCGTGGGTCCGGAAGACCACGACCGCGTCCCACAGTCCCGGCGCCGAGGTGCCTTGCGCCCAGGCGGTGAGGATGACCGTGCTGAGCGGCAGCGCGGCGCCCACCACGACCGCGGCGGCCCGTCCCCGCCATCGGGGTACCTGACGATGGGAGACCGCGAGCAGGACGAGCGTGAACACGAAGACGTCGATGACGTTCTGCTTCATCAGCGCAGCAGCCATGCCGCAGGCCCCCACGCCGGCAGCGAGCGCGGCCGTACGCCACCCCCATGATCCGCGCATCGCCGCGACCGCGCACACCAGGCCGAGGAGGACGAAGGGCAGCGCGAGCAGCTCACCGTTGACCCCGGGCATCCCGAGGAGCGGGCTCGACAGCAACGCCGCCGCCACCAGGACGGTCATGATCCTCACCGAACGGTGGCTCGGAGACACCAGGCCCGCCAGGACACCGGACAGCGCCACCGACGTCCCACTGGCCACGGCGCCGATCAGCTTGAGAACGGGAGCCGTGGCGGCTCCGGCAGCCGTGAGGTGGACAGCCCCGAGGTGGTCAGCGAGGGTGAACAGCCAGATCAGCAGCGGTGGCCGATCGACCCAGTAGTCGCCGTACAACGAGTGGCCGGGTCTCCACTGCTGAGCGATCAGCAGGAACCCGCTCTCGTCCGGGGTGAGCGGTCGGTGGAGGAAGGGCAGCCACGCAGCCATCGCCATCAGGGCGGCGAGGACGACGGCGATGTTCGCCCAGCCTCCGCCGGAGTCGAGTGCGCCGGTGCCGCCGGCCCTCATGGGAGCCGACGCAGAGGTTCGGTCATTGACGGAAGTGGTCACAAGGGCACGCTGGGAAAGTCTGGACGAAGGCGCGGCGGAGCCGCGTGCGCGCCAGTGTTGTGGGGTTACAGCCACACTATGACCGCTGTCCAAGCAGCGCCTTGGATCGGGCCGGTCTGGGCATCGTGCGCTCGCTGACGCGCCACCGCAGCACGAGTGCTGCGGCCTCGGCAGCGACCGCGGGGCTCATCTTGGACACGCCGGCGGTGCGCTCGGTGAACGTGATCGGATGCTCGGCAACACGCAGGCCGAGTCGTTCGCAGCGCCAGGTGTTCTCGACCTGGAAGGCGTAGCCGTTGGAGGTCGTACGGACGACTCCGGCGTCGATGAGCGCCTGGGCGCGCCAGGCCCGGAAGCCCGCCGTGGTGTCACGCGTGGACAGTCCGAGCAGGCGACGCGCGTAGGCGTTGGCGCACCAGGACAGGACGCGCCGGCGCAGGGGCCAGTTCACGGTTGCGCCTCCGCGGACGTACCTGGACCCGATCACGACGTCGTGGGTGCGTAGTAGCGCCAGCATGGCCGGGATCTCGGCGGCGGGATGGGAACCGTCCGCGTCCAGTTGCACGACCGCGTCGTAGCCCTGGGCGAGGGCGGCCGAGAAGCCGGCCCGGTACGCCGACCCGAGTCCGTCCTTCGCCGTGCGGACGAGCACGGAGAGCCAGTCCCCGAATCCGTCGTGGGCACGTACCAGGTCCGCGGTGCCGTCGGGGCTGTTGTCGTCGACGATCAGGACGTCGAGGGCCGAGCTCTCGACCAGCGGCCGGAGACCGGAGAGCGTCGAGAGCAGGGCCGGGAGCGTGGCGGCCTCGTTGTAGGTCGGGATCAGGATCAGGCAGCGCATGGTCCGCACCGTAGGCGGGGACGGATGAAGGCAGGATTAAGCGGGCCCGTCAGGTTGGATCGGGGCCGTGGGCAGCAGCACGGTGACCGTCATCCCCGGCCCGTGAGCACACGCGACCGGCGTGGGCGAGCCGTGCGTGGTGTGCCGGCCGTCGTGGCACAGCCTCAGCTCGCCGCCGGCCCGGGTGACCAGGGTGCTGACCAGAGACAGCCCCAGGCCCGACCCGGGACGCGAGCGCGCCTCCTCGGCGCGGGCGAAGCGCTGGGTCGCCGTGGTCAGCAGCCCGGAGGGCATCCCGGGGCCGGCGTCGGCGACCAGCAGGCGAGCCCATCCGGTGACGGGTTCGTCGACGCTCACCTGGACGGGCGGGGCACCGTGGACGACCGCGTTGTCGAGGAGGTTGGTGACCACCCGCTCGAGCTCGAAGTCGGCCATCGGTACGGGCACGGGCCCTTCGGGGACCGCGACGGTGAGAGCGGTGGCATGGTCGGGATCGGCGAGACGCCGCTGGTTGACCGTACGCGTCGTGACGGTCACCAGGTCGCCGTGCCCGGCCGGGTGGCTGCCCTCGGCGCGGCCGAGCTGCAGCAGCTGCTCCGAGAGCGTGGCGAGCCGGTCCAGGTCGACGGTGAGCTCGGCGAGGATGCGCTCGTGCTCGGCCGCGGTTCGTGGTCGCCGCAGGGCGAGCTGGATCCGGCTGGTCAGCAGCGTGATCGGCGTACGCAGCTCGTGACTGGCCTCGGTGACGAACTGGCGCTCGCGGTCGAGCGCGGCCTCGAGGCTGGTGAGCATGTCGTTGAAGGTTTCGCCGAGGCGGGTGATCTCGTCGTCGCGCTGGGGCGGAACCTCGAGCCGGAGGCTGGTGTTGCCGGCGGTGATCGCGGCGGCCTGGCGCCGATAGCGCTCGACCGGGCGCAGGGCGGCGCGGGCCAGCCGGTCGCCGACCAGGGCGGTGACGCACAGGGCGCCGATCCCGGCCAGGCTGAGCTGGAGGAGAAGCTCACGCAGCGCCTCGTCGCGGTGGTCGCGGCGTACCCCGACCAGGAGGTGGTGCGTCGGCGATCCCGCGAGCCGGACCACCTGCAGCCGGTAGGGCTTCGCGGAGACCGGCAGGAAGTCACCCACGTTGAAGGTGCGCGGTGTCGTGGTCACCCGGTCCAGCTGCCGCTCCTTGATCAGAGGAGTGGTTCCGGCGGGTCCGCCGCGGTCGATGACGGTGCCGTCCTCGTTCAGGACCTGCCAGGGGACGCCGGTGGCGTCGGCCGTGGACCGGCTGCCGATCAGGCCGTCGGGTCCGACCAGGGGCACCAGTGCACGGCGGGCCTGGGTGAGCTCGGTGTCGAGCCCGCGGTCCAAGGCGTAGTCGACGCGCCAGTAGACGAAGATCCCCGCCGCGACGAGGACGACCAGGCTCGCGAGGGAGAAGCCAGCGACGAGACGAACCCGCAGCGGCAGCCGGGAGACACGTGCCCTCAGCGCGCTCATCGTGTCGCCGGCGTGGTCTCGAGCCGGTAGCCCGCTCCCCGCAGGGTGGTGATCGTGTCGGTTCCGAACGGCTTGTCGATCTTGCCGCGGATGGCCGCGACGTGGACGTCGATGACGTTGCTGCGCAGGTCGGTCTCGCCGTCCCAGACCTCGTCGAGGATCCGCAGCCGGGTGACCACCTGTCCGGCGTGCGAGGCCAGCAGATAGAGGATGTCGAACTCGCGGGTGGACAGGGTGATCTCGACCCCGCCACGGGTGACCCGGCGTGACCCGGGATCCACCACCAGGTCGCCGATCTGGGCGGGCGCCTCGCCGCTGAAGCCACCACGACGGTAGAGAGCGCGCAGGCGGGCCAGCAGCTCGTCGAGGTCGAACGGCTTGGGCAGGTAGTCGTCGGCTCCGGCGTCGAGCCCGTTGATCCGGTCGCGTACGTCGCCGCGGGCGGTGAGCATCAGGATCGGCGTCGCCAGCCCGAGGTCGCGCAGCCGCCGGGCGACGGTGACGCCGTCGAGACCCGGCAGCATCCAGTCCAGGAGGGCCACGTCGATGCCGGCGTCCCTGAGCAGGAGGTCGTAGGCATCCCGGCCGTTGTGGGTGACATCGACCGCCCAGCCGGCCTCGACCAGCGACTCCTCGAGCAGGCCGGCCAGGCGTACGTCGTCCTCGGCGACCAGGATCCTCATCGCCTCGCCTCCGTGCTCGTTCCCTCGGCACTCCGGCGCTGCCAGACGTGCCAGTTGTCGTAGGTCACCCGTTCAACGTAGTGCCGAACCAGGTACTGCTGCGCGTTGTCGACCTCCAGGCCCCAGGTGTCGAGGCTCTCTCCGTCGACGACGACCCACCGCGGAGCCGTCGGTCCGGCCAGCACGCCGCGCAACCGGGTGAGGTGTGGGTCGCGGACCCGCACCGGCAGGCTCCACAGGTACTCGTATGGGCTGCTCAGGCCACTGGCGGCGACGATCTCGGCGTGCCCGAACCCGACGACGACTCCGTCAGCACGGTGTGCGTGCTCGCGCAGGTAGGTCGACACCCGCGCCTCCGGGGACACCGGCTCCGGGGCGATCAGCTGGTAGGTCCACACCGTCAGGGTCGCCGCGACGGCATAGACCACCGCATGCCTCAGCATGCGGCTGGCGCGTGGACCCGGCCGAACCATGGCCACCAGCAGGACGAGCCCAGGAACGATCCCGGTCAGGTAGTGCAGCCAGTAGCTGCCGCCGGCTGCGATCGCGAAGGTCTCCCAGGCGGTCATGGCGAGCGCTGGCCAGACCAGAGCCGTCCGGCGCCTGAGCGCCGCCACCACCGCGACGACGAGCACGAGCACGATGCCGCTGCCCAGCGCCGCGGCGCCGATCTGGGCACCGCGTACGAGGTTGGCGGAGGAGGCCGAGGAGTCGATCACCTCGGCGGCCTGACCTCGGAAGACCACGACCGCTTCCCACAGCCCGCTCGCCGAGGTGCCCAGGGCCCAGGCTCCGGCGAGCGCCGCGCCGAGGACGGCGGCAGCACCGCCCATGAAGACGGCTGCGCGGCGGCCGAGCCGGTCCGCCCGCCCGTGCGAGACCACGGCGAGGACCGCCGCGAACACGAAGACGTCGATGACGTTCTGCTTCACCAAGGCCGCGGCCGTCCCGGCGGCGCCGGCCGTGACGGCGAGCGCAGCGGTACGCCACCCCCACGGCCCGCGCAGCGCGGCGACCACGCACACCAGACCGAGCAGGACGAACGGCACGGCGAGCAGCTCGCCGTCGACCTCCGGCATCGCGAGCAGCGGGCTGGACAGCAACGCGGCAGCCAGCACGACACTCGTACGCCGGCCCCGGCCCGCAGGTGCGATCAGGCCGGACAGGACGCCGGCCAGTCCCACCGACACCCCGGCGGCGACCGCGCCGAGGATCCTGACACCGGGTGCCACGAAACCGGCCGTGGTCGCACCGCTCGGCCCGAGGTGTGCTGCCACGGCGAACAGCCAGATCAGCAGCGGCGGCCGGTCGACCCAGAGGTCGCCATAGAGCGAGTGGCCTCCTCGCCACTGTCGCGCGATCAGCAGGAACCCGCTCTCGTCCGCGGTCAGCGGCCGGTGCAGGAACGGCAGCCACGCAGCCATCGCCACCACAGCCAGCAGCACGACCACGACGATCTCCGGACGCCGGACCCTCGCTGGGGCGGCAGTCGCCGGGGCGGTGGCCGGATCGCCGACAGCTGTGGTCATGCCAGCACGCTAGGAAGACGTGCATGAAGAGAGCGTTAAGACGGGCTAGGGCTGTGCAGCCTGTCTTCGCCGGTGACGCCACTCGCGCCAGGTCAGCGCGATGATCAGGAGGTCGAAGGCGGTCAGAGCGATCATCCCGGCGCTCGGGCTCAGCATGATCCGGTAGAGCTGGTAGACCACGAAGACGACCAGCACGACGAGCATCCATGGGTAGGCCCACTGCTTGTTGAGCAGGATCGCGACGATCAGCACGACCTTCACCGCTCCGTGTGCCAGCAGGTACGCAGCGCCGAAGAGGACGGCATGGCCGGTCAGGCCGTCGGCGGTCCGGAGCAGGTATCTGGCGACGAAGTCGCTCGGGTCCTCGGACAGCTCGGCACGGGTCAGGGCGACCACCCAGTGGTCGATCATCGACGGCGAGACCAGGAGCAGCAGGACGCCGCCGATCAGCTCGACGACGCCGGTGAGGCCCTTGGCGATGATGGTCACCTCGAAGAGGCGACCGAGGCGGTCCGTGGGATGGAACACGCACAAGTCGTACCACGCTCCGGTCTTCATCCGGCCTTCATCCGGCGGGAGTCATCCTCCGGGCATGACCCAGACCATTCCCCTCCCCGCCGCCCCGCTGCTCGCTCTCAGCTCGGGCACGGCGGCGCCCCGGGTCGCGGTGATCACCGGCAGCTACGGCGCCGGCCACGACGCCGCGGCCCGGGAGATCGCTCGTGTCCTGACGGCCGCCGGCTGCGAGGTCGAGACCCACGACATCGTGACCCTGCTGCCGTGGCGGCTCGGACCGATCCTGCGCGCCGTCTACTACGCGCAGCTGCGCTGCAGCCCACGCTCCTGGGGCAGCACCCTGCGCCTGCTCGAACCGGGCCGACCGGCCCACCGGCTGGTGACCTGGCTGCTCGGGTGTCTGGCCACCCGCGTCATCGAGACGACGCGAGGGTGCGACCTCGTGGTCACCACCCATCCCTTCGGAGCGCAGGCGCTCGGACACGCCCGCCTGAGCGGCGCGCTGGACGTGCCGGTGGCCACCTACCTCACCGACACTTCCGTGCACGCGCTGTGGATCCATCCAGGGGTCGACCTCAACCTCGCCATCCACGAGATCGCCGCGGCCGAGGCGCGCGCATGGGGCGGGCGTACGGAGGTGGTGCGGCCGCTCATCCCGGAGCGTCAGCCGTCATCGGTGACGCTCCGTTGCGAACCGTTCCCCGGCGACATCGAGGGCCCCTGGGCCCTGGTGACCGGCGGTTCCCTGGGCATGGGTCAGCTGGAGGCCACTGCCCGTGACCTGCTCGCCCACAGCCCGATGACGCCGGTGGTCCTGTGCGGCACCGACGCCCGGCTGCGACGACGCCTGGGCCGGATCCCGGGCGTGGTCGCGCTGGGTTGGCGTGACGACATCCCGGACCTGATGCGCGCCTGCGACCACGTCGTGCAGAACGCCGGCGGGTTCACCTCGTTGGAGGCGCTGGCCTCCGGCGCGCCCGTGGTGACCTACCGGCCGCTGCCCGGCCACGGCGTCGCCAACTCGGTCAACCTCGAGGCGGCGGGGCTGATCCCCTGGGCACGTACGCCGCAGGAGCTGTCGAGGCTGCTGGCGGGCGCCAGCCCGGCCGACCGCCACAACCGCCTTCCGCAGGACGCCCCGGAGGTCGTCGACCTGCTGCTGGGGCGGGTACCCGCGAGCGTGGCGGCATGAACCCCCTCACCGCGGTCGGTGTGGGGGCCGCCATTGCCACGGCCGGGCCCGCGCTCACCGCGGTCGGCCCGCTGCGCCGCCGGTGGAACCCGAGGCTGTCGGGAGTCAGCAGCCGAGAGCACATCGCGCTCACCTTCGACGACGGTCCCGACCCGGCCAGCACACCGGCCTTCCTCGACCTCCTCGCCGCGCACGAGCGGCACGCGACCTTCTTCGTGCTCGGCGAGCAGGCGGTCGCCCACCCTGACCTGATCCGGCGGATCCGGCAGGAAGGACACGAGCTGGCCATCCACGGCTGGACCCACCGCTGCACCCTGGCAGCGCCACCCACCCGGCTCGTCCGCGACCTCCGCGATGCGCGCGACGCTCTCGAGGACATCGGCGGAACCGTGCTCACCTGGTTCCGGCCGCCGTACGGGGTGCTCAGCGGGGAGGCCGTTCTCGCGTGCCGTGCCCTCGACCTGAGACCCGTGCTGTGGACGACCTGGGGCCGGGAGTGGGAGCGTGGGGCCACCGCGGCGACGGTCGTCGCCACCGTGTTGCGCACGCTGCGACCCGGTGGGACGATCCTGCTCCACGACACCGATCGGCGTGCGCCGCACGGAGACTGGCGGCGTACGCTGGACGCGACCGAGCAGCTCCTGGCCGGCCCGCTGGCCTCGGCGAGCATCGGCCCTCTCGGTGACCACTGGCGTGACGTCCCCAGCGAGAACAGGTCCATGTGAAGCAGACATCGCCCTCCGACGAGACATCCACGCGCGGGCCCCGGATCTGGACGCCGTGGCGCGCGGTCTTCGCGTTCGGTCTCGTCAGCCTCTGCGCCGACATGGTCTACGAGGGCATGCGGGCGATGGCGGGTCCCTTTCTGGGCAGTCTCGGCGCCTCCGCTCTGACCGTCGGCCTGATCACCGGCGCAGGTGAGGGGATCGCGCTCGTGCTGCGGCTGGCCACCGGCGTGTGGGCCGACCGCAGTCACAACCACTGGCGGCTGACCGTGCTCGGCTACGCCATGACCGCAGTCTGTGTCCCGCTGCTCGCGGTCGCGCCGTTCCTCGGCGGTGCCGGGCTCGCGGTCGCCGCGACCCTGATCCTGCTCGAGCGCACCGGGAAGGCCGTCCGGAGCCCGGCGAAGTCGGCCCTGCTGGCTCGGATGGCCACCTCCACCGGCCGCGGCAAGGGGTTCGCCGTCCACAAGGCGATGGACCAGGTCGGGGCCTTCTCCGGGCCGCTCCTGCTCGCCGGCGTCGCCGCCGCGACCGGGCTGATCTGGCCGGGCTTCGCCCTCCTCGCCGTCCCCGGTGCGCTCTCGCTCGTTCTGCTGGCCCAGCTGCGCCGCCGGGCGCCGATCGTGACCGAGCCGGAGGCCGACCCGGCCGACGGCCTCGGCGCGGCCGCCCCGGCGTCGAGCGCGCTCGCGGCGCTCGGCAGAGCCGTGACGGGCAGCGACCTGCCGCGTACGTTCCACCTCTTCTCGCTGGCCGCCGCGCTGATGACCGCCGGTCTGATGACGTTCGGCGTCATCTCCTTCCGGATGGTCGACGACGGTCTCCTCCTCGCGGCCGCCGTCCCCCTCGTCTATGCGCTCGCGATGGCGGTCGAGGCCGTCGCGGCGCTCGGCACCGGCCACCTCTTCGACCGCCGGGGCAGCCGGGTGCTCCTGGTCGTCCCCGTCCTCGTCGCGCTGGTGCCGATGTGTGTCTTCGCCTCCCAGCTCTGGCTGGTGCTGGCCGGCGTCGTGGTGTGGGGCGTGGCCTACGGCATCCAGGACTCGACGGTCAAGGCGTATGTCGCCGATCTCGTCCCCGCCTCTCGGCGAGCCACCGCCTACGGTGTCTTCGCCGCAGTCCAGGGTCTCGGCGCGCTCGCCGGCGGCGGGCTGGCAGGTGCGCTGGTCACCGGTCACGTCCCGGTCCTGGCCGGGGTGATCGGTGGGCTGCAGGTCGCCGCCTTCGCGCTGCTCCTCCACGTCACCCGTCGTCGGGGCGCGGTGCGGGGCGGGGAAGCACCCGCATGACCCTGTGAGGGGGTTAAGTAGTCTGTGCCGCGTGACGGAGATGGACGGGGTGCTCACCCAGGACGGCATCGGCGAGGGCGACGGGCTGGAGCGATTGTGGACGCCCTACCGGATGGCCTACATCCGCGGGGAGAACAAGCCCAGCGACCCGTCGGAGACGAAGTGCCCGTTCTGCCGCGTGCCGACCCTCGATGACGCCGAGGGCCTGGTCGTCCACCGCGGCGAGACCTGCTTCGTGGTGCTCAACCTCTACCCGTACGCCCCGGGCCACATGATGGTCTGCCCCTACCGTCACATCGCCGGCTACGTCGAGACCACCGACGAGGAGGCCGCCGAGATGGCGGTGCTGACCAAGCAGGCCGTACGCACCCTCGCCGGCGTCTCGCGGGCCGAGGGGTTCAACATCGGCATGAACCAGGGCACCGCCGGCGGTGCCGGCATCGCCGCCCACTTGCACCAGCACATCGTGCCCCGCTGGATCGGCGACCAGAACTTCATGCCGATCATCGGCCGCACCAAGACCCTGCCGCAGCTGCTCACCGACACCCGCGAGCTGCTCGCGCAGGCGTGGGCGTAGCCGGCTGCGCTCGCTACCCCTCGGTGCCCTCCCCGCCGGCGAGGAGGCAGTGCCCGGCCTCGCAGGCCGCGAGTGTCTCCCGGATGAGGCGGCGGGTGCGACGGAGCTCGGCCAGCTGCGCCGCGATCCGGACCTCGACCTGCTCGAGGCGCCAGCGCTCCGTTGCGCACGCCTCGCCCTCGGCGCCGTGGAAGGTGAGGGCATCGACGACCTCACCCACGGTCAGGCCGAGCTGCTGGAGCTGCTTGGTCAGCCGCACCCGCTCCAGGTCGTGGTCGTCGAACGTCCGATAGCCGCCATCGGTCCGCGGCGCAGGAGGCAGCACCCCGCGGCGTTCGTAGAACCGCACCGCGTCGACAGAGACTCCCGCCCGCTGGGAGAACTCCCCGATGCGCATCCGCGACTCGCTCATCGCACACCACTCTCCGTCGAGGGTTGACTCTGGACCATGGTCCAGAGTTTACGGTCACGGGCATGACCACGTTGCTCTCGATCTCAGCCACCCCGAACGCCCCTGTGGCCTGCGACATGACCGCGGCCGAAGACTCGCTCGCGGAGCGTCTCGCCGAGTACCGCCGCCTCTTCGACCAGGCACTGCTGGCCCGCGAGTCCGACGAGACCTCCACGACCTTCCGGTTCGCCGACCGAACCGACGTACGCGCCTGGGTGCTCGACCTGGTTCGCCGCGAAGCGGCCTGCTGCCCGTTCCTCTCCTATGAGGTCGACGCCGAGGGCGAGCAGATCGAGTGGCGCACCGCCGGCATCGGTGCCACCGACATCGCCATCCTGGATGAGCTCCTGACCATCGGCCCTAGCCGATGATCTCGGCCAGCTCCTGGCCGAGATAGGGCGCCAGCGTGCGGGCGTAGCGCGAGGTGATGTGGTTGCCGTCGCGGTAGACGATCACGTTGCCGATCACCGCCGGGCAGACCCTGTCCTCGCAGAAGAGGTCGGTCATGTCGACCAGATGAGCGTTGGGGTCGCGGGCGACGGCGTCGCGATGCGGATCCTTGACGAGTACGTCCGCGCGCGGCCGCCCGCACGCCTCGCCGGCGGTCTCGGGGGAGTGCCGCTGGATGCAGCCCAGCGTGGTGCGGAGATAGGCGGCGTTGTCGGGCTCGAACATCGGGTTGTCGACCAGCGCGATCACCGGGACGTCGGTCGAGGGACGGTGGCTCCAGGCCTCGACCAGGCCGTTGACGGTGGACTCGTAGGGCGTCTCCCCGCCCAGCGGCTGGGTCGTCTTGCGGGCCGAGTGGGTGACGATGATCGCGTCGAGGTCCTGCTGCTCAGGTGCCCGCAGGTAGGCCTCGAGCTGCCGGTTCCACTCCGCACAGGCGGGGCGGTTGTCGGCGACGTTGCGGCCGAGCGGCCGGGCGTTCCAGTGGCAGGCGGCGCGGGCGGCGACGTCGATGCGCCAGTTGCGCTGCTTGCCGATCAGGTCGAGCGCGCCGACCGGGGCGACGGCGTGGGAGTCGCCGATCATCAGCAGGCGCTTCTCGTAGCCCTCGACGGCACCGTTCGGGCAGGCGCTGAACCTCACCGGCCGCTCCTCGAAGGACCAGCACTGGCTGCGGTTGTCATCGTCCTCGCCGATCACGGCCACCGCCGGGATCAGCTCGCCACGCAGCTCGGGGTTGCGGCAGACGTCTCCTGCGGAGCTCGCCGCCAGCGACGCCGCGCCGAGGCACTCGGTCGTGTAGGGGTCGGCGGTGGCGAGCCTGGCCGCCGCCGCGATCGCCCGGTCCTCGGAGCGGTCGATCGCGACCAGGCCGCCCCAGCCGGCCCCGACCGCGACCACGAGAGCAGCCAGGGTGGCGACCAGGGCCCGTGGACCGCCGGGCCTGATGACGTACGTCTGGACCTGCCGGGTCACCAGCCGGTTGGTCGCCCAGGCGAGCAGGGTCGAGACGACCAGCACGCCCGCGGCGGAGGCGAGGGTGAGCCGCTCGTCGCCGGCGTAGTAGAGCCAGGCGATGAGCAGCGGCCAGTGCCACAGGTAGAGCTCGTAGGAGATGTCGGCGACGAACCGTAGCGGCCGGGCCTCCAGCAGGCGCCGGGGCCCTCGTGTCGACGGGGTCGAGCCGGCCATCACCAGCAGTGCTCCGGTGACCGGCCACAGGGCCAGCGGCCCCGGGAAGTGGTCGGCGCCGTCCATCACGAATCCGCAGCTCCCGACCAGGGCGAGACCGGTCCATGCGGCGTACGGCTTGATCCTCTCGGGCAGGCTCACGCGGCGCAGTGCGAGCGCGGTCAGGGCGGCGGCGCCGATCTCCCAGAAGCGGGTGAATGAGTTGAAGTACGCAGCGGCCTGGTCGGACCCGGAGACCTTGATCGCGTAGAAGAAGGAGACCGCGAACGCGGCCGCGGTCAGCACGAACAGCACCCGGGCGAGGCCGAGCCGTCCGCGGGCCACACGGAGCACGAAGGCGAGGCCGACGACCACCAGCGGCCACACCAGGAAGAACTGTCCCTGCACCGCGAGCGACCAGAAGTGCTGCACCGGGGTGGAGGACGGCCCCGCCGCGCCGTAGGAGAGCTGGCTGGAGATGAGCTCCCAGTTGAGCAGGTAGGTCGCGGACGCGATGATCTCGCGGGTGGTCTGGGTCCACAGCGTCTGCGGGATGAAGACCACCATCAGCACGGCCGTGGCGGCCAGCACGATCAGGGCCGGTGCGGCGAGCCGGGCGAACGTACGTCCGTAGTGCTCGCCCAGCTTCACCTGGCCGCGCTCGGCCTTGCCCACCAGCGACCGGGTGGCGAGGAACCCGGAGATCACCAGGAAGACGTCGATGCCGCCCGAGACCCGGCCGTTGCCGAAGAGATGGAAGGCGACCACCAGCGCCAGGGCGATGCCGCGCAGGCCGTGGATCTCGCTGATGTGTCCCGAGGTCTGCCCAGATTTGGGGCTCTTGGGTTCGCTGTCGGCTCGGGTGGTCGGGGGAGTGCGGAAATCCGAGATGACGGTCACGTGATCGCTGTTCTGGTGGAGTCGGTGGGGTGGTGGCCGTCGCACCGTAACGAGCAGTGGTGACGTGAAGGCATACGGCCGTTATCAATCCGCCGTCGAGATCTCCTCAGAACCGCTTCACATCACCACTGAAGGAGATAGGTTGCACCCGACGTGACTTAGATCACACCCAGGACTGAGGAGTTCGACGATGAACACGCACAAGATCGGCCGCTTTTTCGCGGTCGCCGCGGTCGCGACCCTGTCGACCGCATCGCTCGTGGCATGTGGCGGAGGCTCGGATGAAGGTGACGGCGGCTCGGGCGGCTCGGGCGGCACCGACGTCGGGGTGATCCTGCCCGACGCGACCACGTCTCCCCGATGGGAGTCCCAGGACCGGCCCAACCTCGAGAAGGCGTTCAAGGACGCCGACCTCAAGGCCACGATCCAGAACGCCCAGGGCAACACGGCCAAGTTCGGCCAGCTCTGCGACAGCATGATCAACGAGGGCGTCAAGGTCATCATCATCACCAACCTCGACTCCGAGTCCGGCACCGCCTGTCTGAAGAAGGCCGCCGACGCGGGCGTGACGAGCATCGACTACGACCGGCTGACGCTCAACGGTGGTGCCTCCTACTACGTCTCCTTCGACAACGTGAAGGTCGGCGAGCTGATGGGCGCGGGCCTGGACGAGTGCATCACCGCCGCGGGCAAGTCCGGCGGCAACATCGTCTACGTCAACGGCGCGGCCACCGACAACAACGCGGCGCTGTTCAAGTCGGGCTACGAGAAGGCGCTCAAGCCGAAGATCGACGACGGCACCTACAAGCTGGTCGGCGACCAGTCGGGGGAGTGGGACGCGACCAAGGCCGGGCAGGTCTTCGACCAGATGTACACCTCCAACGGCGGGAAGATCGACGGCGTGATCTCCGCCAACGACACCATGGCCGGGGGCATCATCGCCCGGCTCAAGGCCAACAAGGTGCAGGGCAAGATCCCGGTGACCGGCCAGGACGCCTCGGTCGAGGGCCTGCAGAACATCCTGCAGGGCTTCCAGTGCGGCACCGTCTACAAGAACACCGCGCTCGAGGCCAAGGCCGCCGCCGACCTGGCGATCGCGCTGATCAGCGGCGACAAGGACGCCGCCTCGGCGCTGGCCACCGGGTCCGTGAAGGACACCGAGGCCGGCAAGGACGTGCCCTCGGTGCTCGCCGAGCCCGTCTGGGTCACCAAGGAGTCGGTCGGGACCGTGATCAAGGACGGTCAGGCCGATTCCGCCGAGGTGTGCGCCGGCGCGATCGCGGACCTGTGCACCGAGAACGGCGTGCCTCAGTGAGTCCGCTGCTGGAGCTGCGCGGCGTCGAGAAGTCCTTCGGCGCCGTGCAGGTCCTGCGCGGAGTGGACCTCACGGTGCAGGCCGGCCGGGTCACCGCGCTCGTCGGCGACAACGGCGCCGGCAAGAGCACCCTGGTCAAGGGGGTGGCCGGCATCCACCTCTTCGACGCCGGTGACTACCTCTTCGAGGGTGAGCCGGTGAAGGTGACCAGCCCGAAGGACGCCGCCGCGCTCGGGATCGAGGTCGTCTACCAGGACCTCGCGCTGTGCGACAACCTCGACGTCGTCCACAACATGTTCCTCGGCCGGGAGATGAGACGGCTGCGGCTGGTCGACGAGGACAACATGGAGCAGCGCGCTCGCGAGACGCTCGACGGTCTCTCGGTGCGTACGCTGAAGTCGGTGCGTACGCCGGTCGCGTCCCTCTCCGGCGGCCAGCGCCAGACCGTGGCGATCGCCCGGGCCGTGCTGTGGAACTCGAAGATGGTCATCCTCGACGAGCCGACCGCGGCTCTCGGGGTGGCGCAGACAGAGCAGGTGCTCCGGCTGGTGCGTCGCCTGGCCGACCGGGGCCTCGGCGTCCTGCTGATCAGCCACAACCTCAACGACGTCTTCGAGGTCGCCGACGACATCGCCATCCTCTATCTGGGTCGCATGGTCGGCCAGATCGAGGCCACCTCCACGACCCGCGGACGGGTCGTGGAGGCGATCACCACCGGCGTCGTTCCCGAAGGAGGCGCGGCATGAGTATCGAAACCGATGACCCGACGCTCGCTGCGGCACCGGATCCGGAGCCCGACAACTCGCTGGGTGGGATCGTCCGGGCCTACCTGGCCAAGCTCAGAGGTGGTGAGGTCGGCTCGCTGCCGGCCGTGCTGGGTCTGGTCGCGCTGGTCGTGGTCTTCTCCGTGCTGCGTCCTGAGCAGTTCACCAACTCGTTCAACTTCGCCAACCTGATCGGCCAGTCGGCGGGCGTCACCGTGCTCGCGATGGGCCTGGTCTTCGTGCTGCTGCTGGGCGAGATCGACCTGTCGGCGGGGTTCGCGGGCGGCACCTGTGCCGGGGTGCTCGGGGTGTTCCTGACCCGGCAGGAGTGGCCGCTGATCCTGGCGCTGCTGGCGGCGCTGATCGCCGGATCGGTGATCGGCCTGCTCATCGGGCTGCTGGTGGCCAGGCTCGGGATCCCGTCGTTCGTGGTCACCCTGGCCGCGTTCCTCGGCCTGCAGGGCGTGCTGCTGACGATGATCGGTGAGGGCGGGACGATTCCCTACCGCAACGACTTCATCAACGGCCTCAACAACTCCAACCTGCCGGTCTGGCTCGGCTGGGCGCTCGGCATCGCCTGCATCGTGGGCTATGCGGCCACGACGTACGTCGCCGATGCGCGTCGCCGGGCCAAGAACCTCACCGTGCAGCCTATCCTGCAGTGGGCCCTGAAGACCGCGCTGCTGACGGTCGTCGTGCTCGCGGTGGTCGGCTATCTCTCCGGCGAGCGCAGCCGCAACCCGGCGCTGACCTCGCTCAAGGGGGTGCCCGTCTCGCTGCTGGTGATCGTCGGCCTGCTGATCGTGCTCACCTTCATGCTGACCCGCACCGCCTGGGGCCGGCACGTCTACGCGGTCGGCGGCAACGCCGAGGCGGCGCGTAGGGCCGGGATCAACGTGTTCCGGGTGCGGCTGTCGTGCTTCGTCCTCTGCTCCACCATGGCGGCGATGGCCGGCATCATGATCGCCAGCCGGACCAACTCGGTGAACCCCAACACCGGTGGCGAGACCACCCTGCTCTACGCCGTGGGCGCCGCCGTCATCGGCGGCACCTCGCTCTTCGGCGGCAAGGGTCGCGTCGTCGACGCCGTCATCGGTGGCACCGTGGTGGCCGTCATCGACAACGGCATGGGCCTGCTCGACCAGCCGCAGGGCACCGTCTGGATGGTCACCGGCGTGGTGCTCCTGGTCGCGGCCAGTGTCGACGCGCTCTCCCGGAGGCGGGCGTCGGCTACGGGGCACGTGTAGCGGCCCGCGTTCCTTCGTCAAGGTATGCAGGCGAAGGCGCACATCCCCAGCGGAGTTCCGCGCGGGATGTGCGCCTTTCGCTGCATACCCTTCGACAGGCTCAGGACACCGCCTTGACGAAGGCTCAGGCCGGCGGCGCGGTGCTGCTGCGCACGACCAGCTCGGCGGGCAGCCGCAGATGACGCTCGGTCTGCTTGCCCTCGAGCAGCTCGAGCAGGAGCCCGAGGGCGGCCCGGCCCATCTCGTGGAGCGGCTGGGCGACGGTGGTGAGCGGCGGAGTGGCGTCGCGGGCCTCGGGTACGTTGTCGAAGCCGATCACCGAGAGGTCCTCGGGCACGCGCAGGCCGAGCGAGCCGGCGACCTCGATGACCTTGATCGCGGAGATGTCGTTGGCGGCGAAGATGGCGGTGGGTCGCTCGCCGGCCGGGAGCGAGAGCAGCTCGCGGGCCGGTGCCTCGGCGACCTCGGGGTGGTAGCCGCCCACCCGGATCAGGTCGGGGGAGACGCTCAGGCCGGCGTCGTAGAGGGCCTCGCGGTAACCCTGCTCGCGCAGGGCCGCCGAGCGGAGATCGGGACGGCCGCCGAGGAACCCGATGCGCCGGTGACCGAGCCCGATCAGATGGTCGACGGCGAGCCGGGCACCGGTGATGTTGTCGGCGTCGACGGTCATCGGGCCGTCGGGTCCGGTGTGAGGGTCGATCGCGACGACCGGGATGGTGGTCTCGTCGGTGATGATCATCGACGGCGTGACCACGATCGCGCCGTCGATCAGGGTGTGGCCCAGGCGGGATAGTGACCGGCGCTCCCAACCGGTGTGGTTGTGGGCGCCGGTGCGGCCGGCGTGTGCCAGGAGCTCGTAGCCGGTGCCGTCCAGGGCCGCCGAGATGCCCTTGAGGAGCTCGGCCGAGTAGGGCTCGAACTCGGCGACGAGCACGCCGATGACGCCGGTGGACTTGCGGCGCAGGCTCGAGGCGATCAGCGAGGACTGGTAGCCCAGCTGGTCGATCACCGCGAGGACCTTCTCGCTCGTCGCCTCGCTGACTCCGTAGCGCTCGTTGATCACCTTCGAGACGGTGGCCACCGAGACCCCTGCTTCGCGGGCGACGTCGGTGATCGTCACCCGGCGGGGGCGGGGCTGGTCGAGCGTGCTCATGCCCCTGACAGTAGCCCACTTGGGGCATGTTGATAACCATCTACGAAAACGTTATCGACAACGATTGACACCACCGTCCTCGACCCGCCATGCTCGACCCCGACAATGTGGCGGCAGTCACATCACCCATACATCCAGAGCTGTGACGAAGAGGTCCCAAGATGTCGAGGAAGACACAAGCGCTCGCCGCGCTGTGCGCCGGATTGATGATTGCCGCCACCGGTTGTGGCGGCTCGGGCGACTCCGGTGGCGACGACAACACCATCATCTGGTGGCACAACTCCAACAACGATCCCGGTAAGGGCTACTACGAGCAGGTCGCCAAGGACTACGAGTTGGCCAACCCCGGCGTCGACGTCAAGGTGCAGGCCTTCGCCCACGAGGACATGCTCACCAAGCTCGACGCCGCCTTCCAGAGCGGTGACCCCGAGCAGATCCCGGACGTCTACATGGAGCGTGGCGGTGGCGAGCTCGCCGACCACGTCGAGGCGGGCCTGACCAAGGACCTGTCCGAGGACGCGAGCGACGAGATCGACATGATCGGCGGCTCCGTCGCCGGCTGGCAGGTCGACGACAAGACGTACGCGCTGCCGTTCTCCATCGGCGTCGTCGGGTTCTGGTACAACAAGGACCTCTTCGCCAAGGCCGGCATCACCGCCGCGCCGACGACGATGGCGGACTTCTACGCCGCCGTCGACAAGCTCGAGGCGGCGGGGATCCAGCCGGTCTCGGTCGGCGCCAAGGACGCCTGGCCGGCCGCGCACTACTACTACTGGACCGCGGTCCGGGAGTGCTCTGAGGACATCCTCACCTCGGCGGTCAAGAGCCTCGACTTCGCCGACGCCTGCTTCGAGAAGGCCGGCGACGACCTCGCCGACATCGTGGCCCACAAGCCGTTCAACAACGGCTTCCTCTCCACCGGTGCCCAGGAGGGCCCGACCTCGGCCTCCGGCCTTCTCGCGACCGGCAAGGTCGCCATGGAGCTCGCCGGCCACTGGGAGCCCGGAGTGATGCAGGGGATCACGGAGGACAAGAAGGGGTTGGGGGACAAGACCGGCTGGTTCGCGTTCCCGCAGATCGAGAGCGGCCAGGGTGACCCGGCCGCGCAGATGGGTGGCGGTGACGCCTGGGCGGTCTCCGAGGGTGCCCCCGACGCCTCGGTCGACTTCGTGAAGTACCTCCTCTCCACCGAGGTCCAGACGGGCTTCGCGAAGAACGGGATGGGCCTGCCGACCAACCCCGACGCGACCGGCGCGCTGACCGACCCGGCGCTGGCCGACCTGATCAAGGTGCGAGACAGCGCTCCGTACGTCCAGCTCTACTTCGACACCGCCTTCGGGCAGTCCGTCGGTGGCGCGATGAACGACGCCATCGTCAACGTGTTCGCCGGAAAGGGCTCGGCCGCCGACATCGTCAAGGCCACCCAGGCCGCCGCCGACAAGGAAAAGTGAGCTGACCCTGTGACATCCGACGTGACCGAACCCGCGACGGCGGCGCCAGGGCACGCCACATCGGACGCCCGGCGTACAGGAGCTGTACGCCGGGCGCCCGGCGGTCCCGGGGGGACCGGCTCTGCCGATCCGACCTGGCGTGGTGACGCCTGGCGCAAACGCCTGGAGATCCTTGTCTTCGTCACCCCAGCGCTCGCCCTCATCGCCCTCTTCGTAGCCTGGCCGATCGTCACCGCGGTGCGCTTCTCGGTCTACGACTGGAAGGGCTTCGGCGACCTGACCGACTTCGTCGGTCTCGAGAACTACGCCGAGGTCCTCGGCGACGAGGTCTTCCGCAGCGCGGTCGGCCACAACCTGGTCATCGTGGTGGGCTCGATCCTGCTCCAGCTCCCGCTGGGGGTGGCGATCGCGCTGCTGCTCAACCGCAGGATGGCCGGCCAGGGCCTGCTCCGGACCGTCATCTTCGTGCCGTACGTCCTCGCCGAGGTCATCGCCGCGGTGGTCTGGCTGCAGCTGCTGCAGCCGCAGTACGGCTTCATCGACGCGTTCACCGCGCAGATCGGGCTCACCCCACCCGAGCAGGGCTGGCTCGGGACCCCGGAGTACGCCCTGTGGATCGTGCTCCTGGTGCTGACCTGGAAGTATCTCGGCCTGGCCGTGCTGCTCTTCCTGGCGGGGATGCAGGGCATCGCCGAGGAGCTCTACGAGGCCGCCCAGCTCGACGGTGCGTCCTGGTGGCAGACCCAGCGGCAGATCACGATCCCGCTGCTCGGCCCCACCATGCGTACCTGGGCCTTCCTGTCCATGATCGGCTCCATCCAGTGCTTCGACATGATCTGGGTGCTCACCCAGGGCGGTCCCGCGGACGCGACCGCCACCATGGCGACGTACCTCATCGACGAGGGCACCAAGCGGCACAACTACGGCATCGCGGGTGCGGCCTCGGTGATCCTGTTCGTCATCGCGTTCGCGATGGCTCTCGCCTACCAGGTCCTCATCCTGCGTCGTGACGTCTCCGACGACGCCCCTCGTACGAAGCGAAAGGCGGTGGCGTGATGTCCCGAGCCATCCGCGGCAACCTGTGGGTCTACCTGATCGCGCTGATCGTGGTCGCGATCACCCTCGGCCCGGTCCTCTACGGGGCGATGGGCGGCTTCCGCACCAACGCCCAGCTCGCCGACAAGCCGGCCGGGCTGCCCGACCCGTGGGTGTGGAGCAACTACGCCGGCGTGCTGTCGAACCCCTCGTTCTGGCAGTACGCACTCAACTCGACGATGATCGCGATCATCACCACGGCGGTGACCGTCGTGTTCGGGCTGATGGCGGCGTACCCCTTGGCTCGCTACCAGTTCCGGGGGCGCGAGGCGCTGTTCATGGTCTTCGTGCTCGGCCTGCTCTTCCCGGCGGCCGTGGCGATCATCCCGCTGTTCATCATCATCACCCGCAACCTGCACATGGCGAACACCTGGTGGGGAGTGGCCCTCCCGCAGGCGGCGTTCGCGCTGCCGATGACGGTGGTCATCCTCCGGCCGTTCCTGATGGCGCTGCCCAAGGAGCTGGAGGAGGCGGCGCTGATCGACGGTGCCGGACGGATCGGCATCTTCTGGCGGGTCCTGATGCCGCTGTCGGCACCCGGGATGATCACCGTCGGGGTGCTGGCCTTCGTCACCTCGTGGAACGCCTACCTGCTTCCGCTCCTGCTGCTCCAGGACCAGATGCGCACGCTCCCGCTCGGCGTCGCCGACTTCTCCACCGAGCACTCCGCCGACACCGCCGGGGTCCTCGCGTTCACCACGCTCGCGATGATCCCCGCCCTGGTGCTCTTCCTCGCCTTCCAGCGCCGCCTCGTCAGCGGCCTGCAGGGTGCGGTCAAGGGCTAGAACGGACACCCCCTGTGACTGAACCGATGACCGACGCACCGCTGCCTGCCTGGCCGCAGGTCTCCGAGCGCGTGCGCGACCTGCACGCGCGGATGACCTTGGCGGAGAAGCTCGCCCAGATCGTGGGCTACTGGCTCGACCGCGGCGGCGACGTGGTCGCGCCGATGGCCAACGAGATGACTCGCGACATCGAGGGCGGCGAGGACCGCCGCCTCTCGGAGCTCACCGCCCACGGCCTGGGCCACTACACCCGCGTGTACGGCACCCGGCCGGTCGACCCTGCCGAGCGCGCCGCGTGGCTGTGGACCGAGCAGCGACGCCTGGTCTCGCAGACCCGGCTGGGGATCCCGGCCCTGGTCCACGAGGAGTGCCTCACCGGGCTGGCGGTCTGGCAGGCCGCGACCTTCCCGACGCCGCTGGCCTGGGGCGCCAGCTTCGATCCCGAGGTCGTCGAGGAGATGGCCACGATGATCGGCGCCGACATGCGTGCCCTCGGCGTGCACCAGGGGCTCGCCCCGGTGCTCGACGTGATCCGCGACGCGCGCTGGGGCCGCTGCGAGGAGGCCATCGGCGAGGATCCCTATCTCGTCGGGACGGTCGCGACGGCGTACGTCCGGGGGCTGCAGTCCGCCGGCGTGCACGCCACGCTGAAGCACTTCGTCGGCTACTCGGGCTCGCGCGCCGGCCGCAACCACGCGCCCGTCTCCGCGGGGCCCCGCGAGGTCGCCGACATCTATCTGCCGCCCTTCGAGATGGCGGTGCTGGACGGCGGCGCGAGGTCGGTGATGGCGTCCTACAACGACATCGACGGGGTGCCGCAGCACTCCTCGGTCGAACATCTCACCACGCTGCTGCGCCAGACCTGGGGTTTCGACGGGGTCGTGGTCGCCGACTACTTCGGGGTGGCGTTCCTCGCGGTGATGCACGCCGTCGCCGCCGACCGCGGGCGGGCCGCGGCGCTGGCCCTGGAGGCCGGTGTCGACGTGGAGCTGCCGTCGGGAGATGCCTACCTCGAGCCGCTCACCGCGCTGATCCGCTCCGGCGAGGTCTCCGAGTCGCTCGTCGACCGGGCCGTGCTCCGCGCGCTCGCGCAGAAGGAGTCGCTCGGGTTGCTGGACGAGTCCTTCGTCGCCGGTCTCTCGGACGGGCCGCCGGCATCGGTCGACCTGGACTCCCTGGCCCACCGAGCGCTGGCGCGCCGGCTGGCCGAGGAGTCGGTGGTACTGCTCAGCAACGACGGTCTGCTGCCGTTGCGGGAGACGCCGGCCAAGGTGGCGATCATCGGCCCCAACGCCGACCGGTCCGAGGCGCTGATGGGCTGCTACTCCTTCGTCAACCACGTGATGGCGAGCTATCCCGACGAGCCGCTCGGCATCGAGCTGCCCACGATCGCCGAGGCGCTTCGGGCCGAGCTCGGGGCATCCTCCTACGAGGTCGTCGCGGGATGTGAGGTCGAGGGCTCGGACCGCTCCGGTTTCCCGGCCGCGGTCGCGGCGGCCTCCGCGGCCGATGTGGCGGTCGTCGTCGTGGGCGATCAGGCCGGGCTCTTCGGCCGTGGCACGGTGGGGGAGGGCAACGACTCCGAGTCGCTCGAGCTCCCCGGTGTCCAGCGCGAGCTGGTCTCCGAGATCGTCGCGACGGGGACACCGGTCGTGCTCGTGGTCGTCACCGGCAGGCCGTACGCCATCGGCTGGGCGCTCGACGAGGAGACCCGTCCGGCCGCGGTGCTGCAGGCGTTCTTCCCCGGCGAGGAGGGCGGACCGGCGCTGGCGCGCGTCATCTCCGGTGCGGTCAACCCGTCGGGGCGGCTGCCGGTCTCGATGCCGCGGGTCTCCGGCACCCAGCCCTACAGCTACCTGCAGCCGCTGCTGGGCGGTCCTTCCGAGGTCACCAGCACCGACCCGACCCCGGCGCGCCCGTTCGGCTTCGGGCTCTCCTACACCACCTTCGGCTACAGCGGGCTCTCCGCCGACCGATCGGTCGTGGCCGGTGGCACCTTCGCTGTCGAGGTGACCGTCACCAACCTCGGTGAGGTCGCGGGCGTGGACGTGGTGCAGCTCTACGGGCGCGACCTGCTGGCCTCCGTGGTGCGACCGGTCACCCAGCTGCTCGGCTACCAGCGGGTCGCGCTGGGTCCCGGCGAGTCGGCGACGGTGCGCTTCGAGGTGCCCACGACCCGGCTGGCCTTCACCGACCGCAGCCTCACCCGCGTCGTCGAGCCCGGCGACGTGGAGGTGTGGGTGGCCGCCTCGGCCGGGGAGAAGGTCGCCACCGCGGTCGCCGAGGGCATCGCCGAGCTCTCCGGCGTCGAGGCCGCCTCGGCCGCCGGTGGGTCCGGCAGCGACAAGGCGCTGGTCACCATCACCGGCGAGGTCCACCGTGTCGGCCCCGCCGACCGGCGGATCACCACGGCGACGGTCACGTCCTAGGGGCGCCGGGCGAGGTGGGCGGCGGGATCGGCGATGACGCGGCGTACGACGGTCCCGGCCGCCCCGCGCACGGCAGCGTCGCTGCCCAGGCCGGAGACCAGCAGCCTGGGCTGCTCGGCGGCACCGGTGTGGTGGCTGATCGAGGCCGCGGTCGCCGTGGTGAGCCAGGACGCGAGGGTCGCGAAGGCGCCACCGAGGACGATCGCGGCGGGGTCGAGGAGGGTGAGCACCGAGGAGAGCGCGACCCCGAGGTGACGGCCGGCGTCGGCGACGGCATCGAGTGCGGCCTGGTCGCCCGCCGCGCAGGCCTGGGTGAGGTCGGCCATCGTCGCCTGCTGGGCTCGGGCGAGGATCTCCTGCTGGCCGGCCATCCGCTCCAGGCAGCCGTGGCCGCCGCAGCCGCACCGCGGGCCGCCGGGGGCGACCACGACATGGCCGAGCTCGCCGGCACCGGCGTGGGCCCCACGGAAGACCTCGCCCCCGACGACGATGCCACCGCCGATACCGATCTCACCGGAGACGTGCACGAAGTCGCGCAGCGGCGCGCCCTCGTGCTCATGGCCGCCGAACCACATCTCACCGAGGGCCGCGAGGTTGGCCTCGTTCTCCAGGTCGACCTCGAGCCCGGTGCCCTCCTGGATCGCGGCGGCGAGATCGACCTGGGTCCAGCCCAGGTTGGGCGTACGCACGACCGTGCCGTCGACGGTCAGCCCAGGCACCGCCACGCATGCCGCGGCCAGGGGGAGACCCTGGGCGGCCGCGCTGCCGGCGGCCGTGTTGGCCACCTCGATGAGGTCGGCGACCACGTCGCCGACCTCGCGGTCGCGGTTGTCGCGGCGTACGACCTGGTGGTAGCGCGGCGCGCCGGTCAGGTCGGTGACCATGGCGGCCAGGTAGTCGACGTTGATCTCCAGGCCGAGGCCGGCGGCGCCTCCAGGGGCGAGGGTGAGCGCCGTGGCCGGCCGGCCACGCTCGGTCGAGGCCGGACCGCTCTCCCCGATCAGGCCGGCGGAGATCAGATCCGTCACCAGCCCGGACACCGACGACTTCGTCAGACCGGTGTGCACGGCGACCCGGGCTCGGGAGACCGGGCCGGTGCGGGCGACCTCGCCGAGCACGAGCGCGAGGTTGCTCGCCCGCATCCCGGCATGCTGGGAAGGCTCGGTTCGGACCGTCATGGATGGGATTAGACCAAGTTCTGAACTTGAGGTCAACCGACCGGGCTTTCAGGCGTGGGAGCGGTTGACAATGTGACGTCCATCGCGTTTGATCTGGATTAGATAGTCCGAGTCGTGAACTAAAGTGAGGAAGCAAGGCTATGACGGAGTACACCCCCACCCCGGACGACAAGTTCACCTTCGGTCTGTGGACCGTCGGCTGGCAGGGCGTCGACGTGTTCGGCCCCGGCACGCGGCCGCCGATGGACCCGGCCCACGCCGTCCACAAGCTCGCCGAGCTCGGCGCCTGGGGCGTGACGTTCCACGACAACGACGTCTTCGCCTTCGAGGCCACCGACGCCGAGCGGGACGCCGCGCTGACCAGCTTCCGCAAGGCGCTGGCCGATACCGGCCTGGTCACCCCGATGGTGACCACCAACCTGTTCGGCCACCCCGTCTTCAAGGACGGTGCGTTCACCTCCAACGACCGCTCCGTACGTCGCTTCGCCCTGGCCAAGGCCGCCCGCAACATCGACCTGGCCGCCGAGCTGGGCGCGGAGACGTTCGTGATGTGGGGCGGGCGCGAGGGCGCCGAGTCGGCGTTCGCCAAGGACATCGGCTCCGCCTTGGACCGCTACCAGGAGGGCGTGAACCTGCTCTGCGACTACGTCATCTCCCAGGGCTATGAGATGCGCTTCGCCATCGAGCCCAAGCCGAACGAGCCGCGCGGCGACATCCTGCTGCCGACCATCGGCCACGCGCTCGCCTTCATCGAGACCCTCGAGCACCCCGAGATGGTCGGCGTGAACCCCGAGGTCGGCCACGAGGAGATGGCCGGCATGTCGATGGCGGCGGGGGTCGCGCAGGCGCTGTGGGCGGGCAAGCTCTTCCACATCGACCTCAACGGCCAGCACGGGCCCCGCTTCGACCAGGACCTGCGCTTCGGTGCCGGCAACCTCCGCGGTGCCTTCGCGCTCGTGGACCTGCTGGAGACCCACGGTTACGAGGGCCCGCGCCACTTCGACTTCAAGCCGCCGCGCACCGAGGACGAGGCCGGTGTCTGGGCCTCCGCCGCGGGCTGCATGCGCAACTACCTGGCGCTGAAGGCGAAGTCGGCCGCCTTCCGCTCCGACCCCGAGGTCGCTTCGGCTCTCGAGGCGTCGGGGCTCTCGGAGCTGGCCACGCCGACCCTGGCCGAGGGCGAGTCGCTGGCGACGCTTCGAGAGGAGACCTACGACATCGACGCGATGGCCACGCACGGGTTCGGCTTCGAGCATCTCGACCAGCTCGCCATGGACCACCTGCTCGGGCTTCGTTAGGTTGCCACGCATGTCGCTCGTCGCCGGGGTCGACTCCTCGACCCAGTCCTGCAAGGTCGTCGTCCGTGATGCGGAGACCGGGGCGCTGGTGCGCTCCGGTGCCGCGCCCCACCCCGAGGGGACGGAGGTGGACCCGGCGGCGTGGTGGACCGCGCTCGAGTCGGCCGCCGAGGCGGCCGGCGGGCTCGACGACGTCGCCGCGGTCTCCGTCGGCGGGCAGCAGCACGGGATGGTGTGTCTGGACGAGGCCGGAGAGGTCGTACGTCCCGCGCTGCTGTGGAACGACACCCGCTCGGCCGCCGCGGCCGCCGCGCTCAATTCCGAGCTCGGCGCTGCGGCCTGGGCCGAGGCGGTCGGCTCGGTGCAGGTGGCCAGCTTCACGGCCACCAAGCTGCGCTGGCTGGCCGAGCACGAGCCCGACGCCGCCGCCCGGGTCGCGGCGGTCTGCCTGCCCCATGACTGGCTGACCTGGAAGCTCGCCGGCGCGCCGGGGCTGGCGGCGCTGCGTACGGACCGGAGTGACGCCAGTGGCACCGGCTACTACTCCGCGGTGACCGGCGAATACCGCCGTGACCTGCTCAAGCGCGCCCTCGGGCGCGACGATGTCGTGCTGCCGGAGGTCCTCGCGCCGTCGGCGGCGGCGGGACGTACGTCCTCCGAGGCTCTGCTCGGCCCAGGCTGCGGCGACAACGCCGGCGCGGCTCTCGGTGTGGGTGCCCGGCCCGGCGACGTGGTCGTGTCCATCGGCACCTCCGGCGTCGCCTGCGCGGTCTCGGAGACACCGACCTCGGACGCGTCGGGGACCGTGGCCGGCTTCGCCGACGCCACCGGCCGCTACCTGCCGCTGGTCGCCACCCTCAACGCCGCGCGCGTCCTCGACGCCACCACCCGGCTGCTCCGGGTGAGCCACGAGGAGCTCTCCCGGCTGGCGCTCTCGGCTCCTTCGGGGTCTGGTGGCCTCGTCCTGGTGCCCTACCTCGAGGGCGAGCGCACCCCCGACCGCCCGTCGGCCCGCGGCGTGATCCACGGACTGACCCTCGCCACCGCCGAGCCCGCCCACCTGGCACGCGCCGCCGTCGAGGGACTGCTCTGCGGTCTCGCCGACGGCATCGATGCCCTGAAGGCCCAGGGCGTCGCGGTCAACCGCGTACTCCTCGTCGGCGGCGGTGCCCGCTCCGAGGCCGTACGCCGCCTCGCCCCCGTCGTCCTCGGCCACCCCGTCCTCGTCCCCGAGCCGGGGGAGTACGTCGCCGACGGCGCCGCCCGCCAGGCCGCCTGGACCCTCGTCGGCGGCGAGGAGCCCCCTTCCTGGGAGTTGGCCGGCACCGAGACGTACGAGGCCGACCCCGACCCCGCCGTCCGCTCCCGCTACGCCGAGGTCCGCGATCTGACCGAAGGCGTCTAGCCGAGCCGTCGCCCCGGTCGGCCGAGCCGTCGGCTGGGTCGGCCGAGGCGTCGGCTGGGTCGGCCGAGGCGTCGGCTGGGTCGGCCGAGGCGTCGGCTGGGTCGATCGAGGGGTCGCGTACGTCGGTCGAGGCGTCATGTACGTCGGCCGAGGCGTCACTTCGGTCGGTCGAGATGTCACGTACGTCGGCCGAGACGTCACTTCGGTCGGCCGAGACGTCACCCACTGACTTCTCGCCCGACGGGAGTGACGCTTCGCCCGACGCGGCCGACGCTTCGCCCGACGCGGCCGACGCTTCGCCCGACGCGCCCGACGCGCCCGACGCTTCGCCCGACGCGCCCGACGCGCCCGACGTGAGCGACGCCTCGGCAGATTGTGAGTGACGTTTCGGCGCGCGCCAGTGACGCCTCGGCAGTTTCCGATAGCGTGGCCGCGCCATGTTGGATCACATCAAAGGCTTCGTCCAGGGAGTCGTCCTCGCGCCCATCGTCCGGCTGTTCGTGGCGCTGAAGATCAGCCCCGACGCCGTGACGCTCGTCGGCACCATCGGAGTAGCGGTCGGGGCGCTGGCGTTCTACCCCCGCGGCGAACTGCTGGCCGGCACGATCTTCATCACCTGCTTCGTCTTCAGCGACCTGATCGACGGCGCGATGGCGCGTGCCGTCGGCCGCACGAGCAAGTTCGGCGCCTTCTGGGACTCCACCCTCGACCGCATCGGCGACGGCGCCGTCTTCGGTGGCCTGGCGCTCTACTTCGCCGGTCCGGGCGACTCCGACCTCTACCTCGCGCTCACCCTGTGGTGCGTGGTGATGGGCGCGGTCACCTCCTACGCCCGCGCCCGCGCCGAGTCGCTGGGCTTCACCGCCAACGTCGGCATCGCCGAGCGCGCCGACCGTCTCGTCCTGGTCCTGGTGATGACCGGCTTCGCCGGCATCTTCGACCTCGACCTGCTCATCTACATCGCACTGTGGATCCTGGCCGTCGCCTCGACCGTCACCGTCGGACAGCGCGTCTGGACCGTCCGCCGCCAGGCCCTCGCTGAGGAGGCGGCGTCGTGACCAGGCCGACCGAGGCAGACGTACGTCTGGCCGCAGAGCTCGTCCGCGGCGCCGGCTCGCTCGCCGCGAAGATGCGCCACGCGGGCATCGGCGACTCGATCGAGACCAAGACCTCGGTCTCCGACGTGGTGACCGCCGCCGACAAGGCCGCCGAGAAGGCGATCGTCGACCGCCTCGCCGCCGAGCACCCCGGCGACGGCATCCTCGGGGAGGAGGGCTCCACCCGGGAGTCGGCGACCGGCCGGGTATGGACCATCGACCCGGTCGACGGCACCTACAACTTCGTCCGCGGCCTCGAATGGTGGTGCTCGGCGCTGGCACTGACCGACGGCGACGACCTCGTCCTGGGTGCGATCTACTCGCCGGCCGAGGACGCCGTCTATGTCGGCGGGCCCGAGCTGCCCACCACCCGCAACGGCGTCCGCCTCGACCCGGTGCTGGACACTCCGCTCGCCCTGGCCTGCCTGACGACCTACCTCCACCCCGCCCAGCTGAGGCACCCGGTGGGTGAGGCCTACGTCCGCGTCGCCAGCCAGGCCGCCTCCATCCGGATCCTCGGCTCCGGCTCGATGGACCTCACCGCGATCGCCCAGGGCAAGCTCCACCTCTTCTGCCAGCACTCCGTCCCCGACTGGGACCGCCTCCCGGGTGCAGCCCTCGTCCTTGGCGTCGGCGGCACGACCGCTCAGGTCGAGGCCGGCGGGGTCCTCTGGTCCCTGGCGGGCGCGCCGGCCGCGGTGGCCGAGGCCGTGGAAGCACTGGCCTCCTAGCAGTCCACTTTGGCAACAGTGGCCTGAGCAGGCCTTTCCGAGGGTGGCGTACGTCCGATCCCGACCTACGATCGCCTCATGGCAACAAGCACGAATGAGACGGGAACCTCGCGCGTCAAGCGAGGAATGGCGGAGATGCTCAAGGGCGGCGTGATCATGGACGTGGTCACCCCTGAGCAGGCGAAGATCGCCGAGGACGCCGGCGCGGTGGCGGTGATGGCGCTCGAGCGCGTCCCCGCGGACATCCGCGCCCAGGGTGGCGTGAGCCGCATGTCCGACCCCGACATGATCGACGGCATCATCGAGGCCGTCTCCATCCCGGTCATGGCCAAGGCCCGCATCGGCCACTTCGCCGAGGCGCAGGTGCTGCAGTCCCTGGGCGTCGACTACATCGACGAGTCCGAGGTGCTGACCCCGGCCGACTACGAGAACCACATCGACAAGTGGGCCTACACGGTGCCGTTCGTGTGCGGCGCGACCAACCTCGGCGAGGCCCTGCGCCGCATCACCGAGGGTGCGGCGATGATCCGCTCCAAGGGCGAGGCCGGCACCGGTGACGTGTCCAACGCGGTCACCCACATGCGTACGATCCGTCGCGAGATCCGCCGCCTCGGCGCGCTCGCCGACGACGAGCTCTACGTCGCGGCCAAGGAGCTGCAGGCGCCCTACGAGCTCGTCAAGGAGGTCGCCAAGGAGGGCAAGCTCCCGGTCGTTCTCTTCACCGCCGGTGGCATCGCCACCCCGGCCGACGCGGCGATGATGATGCAGCTCGGCGCCGAGGGCGTCTTCGTCGGCTCCGGCATCTTCAAGTCCGGCAACCCGGCCCAGCGTGCCGAGGCGATCGTCAAGGCGACCACCTTCCACGACGACCCCGACGTGATCGCCAAGGTCTCCCGCGGCCTCGGCGAGGCCATGGTCGGCATCAACGTCGACGAGCCGGCCCGGTCGATCCAGTTCGCGGAGCGCGGCTGGTGACCACCGTCGGCGTACTCGCCCTCCAGGGCGACGTCCGCGAGCACCTCGCCGCCCTCGACCGCCTGGGGGTGAAAGGGACGTCCGTACGCCGTCGGGAGGAGCTCGACGCGTGCGACGCCCTCGTCCTCCCCGGCGGTGAGTCGACGGCGATGTGGCGCCTGGCCCGTACGTTCGAGCTGCTCGACCCCCTCCGCGACCGCGTCCGCACCGGGATGCCGGCGCTCGGCACCTGCGCCGGCATGGTGCTCCTGGCCGACCGCCTCCTCGACGGGGCGGAAGGCCAGGAGACCATCGGCGGGCTGGACATCACGGTCCGGCGCAACGCCTTCGGGCGGCAGACCGAGTCCTTCGAGACCGATCTCGAGGTCACCGGCCTCGAGGGAACGGTCCACGGCGTCTTCATCCGGGCGCCGTGGGTCGAGGAGATCGGTGACGGCGTCGAGGTGCTGGCGAGCGTCGAGGGTCACCCCGTCGCCGCACGCCAGAACCAGCTGATGGCCACGAGCTTCCATCCCGAGGTCAACGCCGACGACCGGCTGCACCGGCTCTTCCTGGACACCTGCTGCTGACGGTGCAGCACGCCACGTAGTTACAATGGGCACCTGCTGCCCTGTGACGACTCCGGAGGCGGCTCGACAAGCAGAGACGACGACGTGGGGCAAAGGACGGTTCAACGATGAGCGGCCACTCAAAGTGGGCAACGACCAAGCACAAGAAGGCGGCGATCGACGCCAAGCGCGGCAAGCTCTTCGCCAAGCTCATCAAGACGATCGAGATCGCGGCCAAGACCGGCGGTCCTGATCCGGCCGGCAACCCGACCCTCTACGACGCCATCCAGAAGGCCAAGAAGCAGTCGGTTCCCAACGACAACATCGACCGCGCGGTCAAGCGCGGTGGTGGGCTCGACGGCGGTGGGGTCAGCTACGACACGATCATGTACGAGGTCTACGGCCCCCAGGGTGTCGCGCTCCTCATCGAGTGTCTGACCGACAACCGCAACCGGGCGGCCATGGAGGTCCGCACCGCGGTCACCCGTAACGGCGGCACCATGGCCGACCCGGGCTCGGTGAGCCGGCTCTTCGACCGCAAGGGCGTCGTCGTCGTGGCCAAGGCGCAGGAGGGCAAGGAGGTCTCCGAGGACGACCTCCTCGAGGCCACCCTCGACGCCGGCGCCGAGGACGTCAACGACCTCGGTGAGTCCTTCGAGATCGTCTCCGACCCCTCCGACGTGGTCGCGGTCCGCACGGCCCTGCAGGACGCCGGCATCGACTACGACTCCGCCGAGGTCCAGTTCGTCGCGAGCATGGACATCCCGGTCGCCGACGCCTCGTCCGCCGAGAAGGTCTTCAAGCTCATCGACGCCGTCGACGACCTCGACGACGTCCAGAACGTCTTCTCCAACGCCGACATCCCCGACGAGGTCATGGAGACCGTCGACGCCTGACGTCGAGGCGTGTCAGGGGCACGCGAGACGAGCCCTAGTCTGTACGCTACGAACAGGCGTTCGATCAGGACAGAGGGAGTGACGGCGTGCGGGTGCTTGGGATCGACCCCGGCCTGACCCGGTGCGGGATGGGCGTGGTCGACGGCTCGCTGGGCCGGCCGCTGTCGATGGTGGACGTCGGAGTGATCCGTACGTCCGCCGATCTTCCCGTCTGGGAGCGTCTGGTGACCATCGAGAAGGGGATCGATGCCTGGATCGAGGAGCACCGGCCCGACGCGGTCGCGATCGAGCGGATCTTCGCGCGCTCGAACGTCTCCACGATCATGGGTACGGCCCAGGCCAGCGGTCTGGCGATGGTCTGCGCCGCGCGGCGCGGTCTCCCGGTCGCGCTGCACACGCCCTCGGAGGTCAAGGCCGCCGTCTCCGGCAACGGCCGGGCCGACAAGGCTCAGGTGACTGCCATGGTGACCCGCATCCTGCGGCTCCCGACCCCGCCGAAGCCCGCCGATGCCGCCGACGCGCTGGCGCTGGCCATCACCCACCAGTGGCGCGGAGGCGCCCAGAACCGCATCGAGGCGGCGCTCGCCGCCGCCGGAAGGACAAAGAAGTGATCGCGTCCGTGCGCGGCAAGGTCGCCGCCGTCAGCCTCTCCACCGCCGTCGTCGAGGTCGGCGGCATCGGCATCGAGCTGCTCTGCACCCCCAACACGCTGGCCACGCTCCGCACCGGCGAGGAGGCCCACCTGCCGACCAGCCTGGTCGTCCGTGAGGACTCGCTGACCCTCTTCGGCTTCACCGACACCGACGAGCGCACCCTCTTCGAGCTGCTCCAGACCGCCTCCGGCGTCGGCCCCAAGCTCGCCCAGGCGATGCTCGCGGTCCTCTCGCCCGACGGCATCCGCCTGGCGATCGCAGGCGAGGACGCCAAGACCCTCACCAAGGTCCCCGGCATCGGCCAGAAGGGCGCCCAGCGGGTGATCCTGGAGCTCAAGGACAGAATCGGTACGCCGTCGGGCACCGCCTCCGCGCCCGCAGCCGCGCAGCAGGGCGCCGCCCCGTGGCGCGACCAGGTCACCGAGGCTCTCATCGGCCTGGGCTACAACGCCCGCGACGCCGACAAGGCGGTCACCGCCATCGAGCCGGAGGCCGGCGACCAGGCCAACATCTCGCTGCTGCTCCGGGCAGCGCTGCGGACTCTTTCGAAGGCATAAGGATCGATGCACGAGGACGACCTGACCGCAGCCGAGGAGGACTACTTCTCGTCGCTCACCATCGCCGAGGCGGACGGTGACGACCGGGCCGTCGAGGCGGCGCTGCGCCCCAAGAGCCTCGACGAGCTGATCGGCCAGCAGCGCGTCCGCGAGCAGCTCAGTCTCGTCCTGGAGGCGGCGCGGCAACGCGAGCGAGCCCCCGACCACGTACTCCTGTCCGGGCCGCCGGGCCTCGGCAAGACCACCCTCGCGATGATCATCGCCGCCGAGATGTCGGCGCCGCTGAGAATCACGTCCGGCCCCGCGATCACCCACGCCGGCGACCTGGCCGCGATCCTGAGCGGCCTCAACGAGGGCGAGGTGCTCTTCGTCGACGAGATCCACCGGATGAGCCGCCCGGCCGAGGAGATGCTCTACCTCGCGATGGAGGACTTCCGCGTCGACGTCGTCATCGGCAAGGGGCCCGGCGCGACCGCGATCCCGATCGACCTGCCGCCGTTCACCCTGGTCGGCGCGACCACCCGCGCCGGTCTCCTCCCCGGCCCGCTCAGGGACAGGTTCGGCTTCACCGGCCATCTGGAGCTCTACGACCCAGAAGACCTCGAGCTGATCGTGCGCCGCTCCGCGGGGCTGCTCGAGGTCACCCTCAGGGACGACGGCGCCGCCGAGATCGCCGGCCGTTCCCGCGGCACCCCCCGGATCGCGAACCGGCTGCTGCGCCGCGTACGCGACTATGCCCAGGTCAAGGCCGACGGCACGGTCACCCAGCAGGTGGCCCAGAAGGCGCTGGACCTCTACGAGGTCGACCCGCTCGGCCTGGACCGCCTCGACCTGGCCGTCCTCGACGCCCTGTGCCGCCGCTTCGGCGGCGGTCCCGTGGGCATCTCCACCCTCGCCGTGGCGGTGGGGGAGGAGCGCGAGACGGTCGAGGAGGTGGCCGAGCCGTTCCTGGTGCGCACCGGCTTCCTGGCCCGTACGCCGCGGGGCCGTGTCGCGACCCCGGCAGCATGGGAACATCTGGGGCTGCCGGTGCCGGCCAGCGCCGAGGCTGCTGCCTGGTCGAGGGACACGCTCTGGGATGAGGCCTGATTCACAGTCCCAACCAGGTGCCTGGTTAGACTTGCACGTCGCCGTGCGCCTGCCGGCGACCACTCAGACTGTCGGAGCCGAACCCCCGTGGAATTCCTTCCCTTTATCGTCATCATCGTCCTGTTCTACTTCCTGTTGATCAGGCCGCAGCAGAAGCGTGCGAAGCAGGCTCGTGAGCTCCAGCTCAACCTCCAGCCGGGTGACCGCGTGATGCTGACCGCAGGGCTCTTCGGCACCGTGACCGAGGTCGAGGAGACCACGACGAACATCAAGGTCGAGATCGCCGACGGCGTCGTCATCCAGGTGGTGCGCCAGGCGGTGGCCCAGAAGGTCACCGAGGCGCCTGCGGACGAGCCCGACGAGGAGCCCGGCGGCGAGACCGAGGTCGAGGCCGCGGCCGACGAGACCTCTACCGATGCCGAGAACGTCATCGTGGACCTCGACAAGAAGGACTGACCAACTCATGGCACGCAAGACCGCGCGCCCCGGGCGTACGCTCGCTCTGCTCTTCCTGGCGATCGCGATCATGTTCGGCGGCATCGCGTTCGCCGGCACCTGGAAGCCCGAGCTGGGCCTCGACCTGCGCGGCGGCACCGAGATCTCGATGACCGCCAAGAACTCCGAGGGCGGTTCGGTCCCGAAGGAGAGCCTCGACGAGGCCAAGTCGATCATCGACCAGCGCGTCAACGGCTCCGGCATCACCGGCGGCCGGGTGACCACCGAGGGCAACGACGTCATCAAGGTCTCCATCCCTGGCACCGGCAAGGTGCAGCAGGAGACCGCCGAGCGCGTCCGCCAGACCGCGAAGCTCCGCTTCCGCCTGGTCGCCTGCAGCCCGCAGAAGCAGTGCGGCGCGGCCGACGCCTCCGGCTCGATGGTGCAGGACCCCTCGACCGGCGCCGTCCCCGGCACCTCGCCTCGCGCGGCGTTCGGTGGCGAGACCGCCAGCCCGTCGGAGACGGCGAGCGCTTCGGACAAGACGTCCGAGAGCGCCGACCCGAGCGCGAGCCCCTCGGCGAGCGCCAAGCCCGCGAAGCAGAACGACAACGCGGTCGTCAAGGTCGATGACGCGGTCGAGTTCATGCGCAACGTGCCGCAGGAGTGGGCGACCGCCTACAGCGCCTTCACCTGCCCCGCCCCGGGTGCCGAGCCGGCCGAGGACATCCCCGGCAAGCCGCTGCTGACCTGTGACGAGGACGGCGTCCCCTACCTGCTGACCCCGGCGGTCATCGAGGGCACCGAGGTCGACGAGGCCGCCTACGGCATCCCGCAGCAGCAGGCCAACTACGTGGTGACCCTGGACTTCAAGTCGAAGGGCAACAAGGCCTTCGCCGACACCACCGGCGCGATCGCCGGCAGCGGCGAGCAGTTCGCGATCGTCCTGGACGGCAAGGTCATCTCCGCCCCGACCGCCGACTCGCGGATCAGTGGCGGCGCCCAGATCAGCGGCGACTTCACCCAGGCGACCGCCGCTGCGCTGGCCAACAACCTGAAGTACGGCTCGCTGCCGCTCGACTTCCCCGAGGACGGCATCCAGACCCGGGTCATCGGTCCGAGCCTCGCCGGCAACCAGCTCAGCGCCGGACTCTGGGCCGGCCTGATCGGCATGATCCTCGTGGTGCTCTTCTCGGTGCTCTACTACCGGGCGATGAGCATCGTGGTGATCGGCTCGCTGCTCGTGGCGGGTGCCGGGACGTACGGGATGATCCTGCTGCTCAGCGAGACCGCCGGCGTCACCCTGGACCTGCCGGGCGTGGCCGGTCTGATCGTCGGTATCGGCATCACCGCCGACTCCTTCATCATCCTCTACGAGAGGATGCGTGACGACATGCGTGAGGGCCGCTCGATGCGGGTGGCCGTCGACACCGCCTGGGTCCGGGCCCGCAACACCTGCCTGGCCTCCGACGGCGTCTCGTTCCTGGCCGCGTTCGTGCTCTACGTCTTCGCGACCAACGAGGTCAAAGGCTTCGCGTTCATGCTCGGCCTGACCACGCTCATCGACGTGCTGGTGTTCTTCTGGTTCACCCACCCGATGACCAAGCTGATGGCCGGCTGGGGCTTCTTCAACAAGGGCCACGTGCTCTCCGGCATGGACAAGCGCGCAATCGGCACCGTCGACGCCCCCAAGGGCACCACTCTGGTCGGAGGCAAGGCCTGATGAGCAAGTTCTCCTTCTCCCGGCTCGGCAAGGAGCTCTACACCGGCGAGAAGTCCTTCGACTTCGTCGGTCGCCGGATGCTCTTCTACGCGGTCTCCGCGGTCGTGCTCGTCGCCGTGATCCTCGGGGTCTGGCTCCAGGGCATCAACCTCGGCATCGACTTCACCGGCGGCACGCGCTACACGGTCACCGTCGCGCAGGCCGACCAGAAGCTCGCCGACGACCTGCGCGCGGCCGTGGGTGACACCGCGGTCGAGGCCGCCGACGGCGCCACGGTGCGCACCTCCGGCAGCAAGTCGATCGTCATCGAGACCAAGGCGATCGCCGACAACTCCGAGGCCGACGACTCGATCATGGAGGCGATCACCAAGACCGCCGACGTGGCCGGGGACGACGTCAGCCGCACCGGCATCGGCCCCAGCTGGGGTCAGCGGGTCGCCTCCAAGGCGGGTCTCGCGCTCGGCATCTTCCTGGTCGGCGTGGTCCTGTTCATCTGGATCTACTTCCGGGAATGGAAGATGTCGGTCGCGGCCGTCGTCGCCCTGGCCCATGACGTGGTGATCACGGTCGGCGTCTACGCGATCGTCGGCTTCGAGGTGACCCCGGCTACGGTCACCGGCTTCCTGACGATCCTCGGCTACTCGCTCTACGACACCGTCGTGGTCTTCGACAAGGTGAAGGAGAACACCCGCAACCTGTCGCAGAAGAAGCAGACCTATGCCGCCGCGGCCAACCTGGCGATCAACCAGACCCTGGTCCGCTCGATCAACACCTCGATCATCGGTCTGCTGCCCGTCGTCGCGATCCTCTACGTCAGCACCGTCCAGCTCGGCACCTCCTCGCTGAAGGACATCTCGCTGGTCCTCTTCATCGGTATGGCCGTCGGCACCTACTCCTCGATCTTCATCGCCACCCCGCTGCTGGTGCACCTGAAGTCGAAGGAGAAGGACGTCGTCGACGCCGAGAAGCGGGCTGCCGCGCGGATGAAGGAAGCCGACAAGTACGCCGCGGTGCCGGTCTTCGACGAGGGCTTGGCAGTCCCCGACGGTGAGCCGGACGAGCTGCGCGAGTCGTCCTCCGCAGACCTCCACGAGGCCGGCGTGAGCCGGGGCACCAGCCCCAACAGCTCCGCGACCGGCCGGGGCCGCAACGTACCCGACCAGCACCGCGCGGTCACCGACAGCGGCGCCGCCGGGCGCCCGCAGCCCAAGCGCGAGTCGAGGTCGAAGCGCAAGTGACGGTCTCCGAGACGGCCGCAGGTGGCCGGTCGCTTGAGGAGACCCTCGAGCGGCTGGTCGCCGACGTACCCGACTTCCCCGAGCCGGGTGTCGGGTTCAAGGACATCACCCCGCTGCTGGCCGACCACGCCGGGTTCGCCCAGGTGGTCGAGGCGCTCGCCGCTCCGGCGCGCGACGCCGACGGTGCCGTGACCGTCACCAAGGTGCTCGGCATGGAGTCGCGCGGGTTCATCCTCGGCGCCCCCGCGGCCCTGCACCTCGGCGTCGGCTTCGTGCCCGTACGCAAGGCCGGCAAGCTGCCGCGTGAGACCCACGCGGTCTCCTACTCGCTCGAATACGGCGAGGCCACCCTGGAGATCCACACCGACGCGGTCGCGCCGGGGGAGCGGGTGCTGGTCATCGACGACGTCCTCGCGACCGGTGGCACCGCGGCGGCCACGATCGAGCTCGTCGAGCGCTGCGGCGGCGTCGTCGCGGGCGTCTCGGTTCTGCTCGAGCTCGGCTTCCTCGACCCGCGCAGCAAGCTGCCGAACACGCCGGTCCACGCCCTGCTCACCAGCTAGCAGACGGTCCACACGTGTCCAACCCGCAAGTGTCGACCTAGCCAACGTTCCGGGTCGGGCCGGTAGACTCTGGCTATGGCAGAGGATCGCATCGTCGCGCAGCCTCGTGCGCACAACATCGAGGCGCGGGAGAGCAGTGGCCCGGCCCCGTCGGGCCGCAGCGTCCGTGCGCGTCTGGCCCGGATCGGCGGCCGGGGTGCGCCGGGCAATCCTGTGCTGGAGCCGCTCTTCAGGGCGGTCCGCTCCAACCACCCGAAGGCCGACCTGGCGCTGCTGGAGCGCGCCTACGTCACCGCCGAGCGTCTGCATGGCACGCAGATGCGCAAGAGCGGCGACCCCTACATCACGCACCCCCTCGCGGTGACCACGATCCTCGCCGAGCTCGGCATGACCGAGCCGACCCTGGTGGCCGCGCTGCTGCACGACACCGTCGAGGACACGCCCTACACGCTCAAGGAGCTCACCCGGGACTTCGGTGAGGAGGTCGCCCACCTCGTCGACGGCGTCACCAAGCTCGACAAGGTCACCTACGGCGACTCGGCGCAGGCCGAGACGATCCGCAAGATGGTCGTGGCGATGTCGCGCGACATCCGGGTCCTGGTGATCAAGCTGGCCGACCGCCTGCACAACATGCGTACGCTGCGCTACGTCCCGCAGAAGAGCCAGGAGCGAAGCGCGCGCGAGACGCTCGACATCTACGCGCCGCTGGCCCACCGGCTCGGCATGAACACCATCAAGTTCGAGCTCGAGGACCTCGCCTTCGCGACCCTCTACCCGAAGATGTACGACGAGCTCGTCCGCCTCGTCGCCGACCGCAACCCGTCGCGGGAGAAGTTCCTGGCCCAGGTCATCGACCAGGTCGAGCGCGACCTCCACGAGGCCCGGATCAAGGCGACCGTCACCGGCCGACCGAAGCACTACTACTCGATCTACCAGAAGATGATCGTCGGCGGTAAGGACTTCTCCGACATCAACGACCTGGTCGGCATCCGGATCCTGGTCGAGGACGAGCGCGACTGCTACTCCGTCCTCGGCATCCTGCACTCGCGATGGAACCCCGTCCTGGGGCGGTTCAAGGACTACATCGCGATGCCGAAGTTCAACATGTACCAGTCGCTGCACACCACCGTCATCGGCCCGCAGGGCAAGCCGGTCGAGCTGCAGATCCGCACCTTCGCGATGCACCGCCGGGCCGAGTTCGGTGTGGCTGCGCACTGGAAATACAAGGAGGACGGCCGCAACGGTGTCGACACCGACCGGCCGATGGACAACGACATGAGCTGGGTCAAGCAGCTCATGGACTGGCAGTCGGAGGTCAACGACCCGGGCGAGTTCCTGGAGTCGCTGCGCTTCGAGATGAAACGCACCGAGGTCTACGTCTTCACGCCCAAGGGCGACGTGATCGCGCTGCCCGCCGACGCGACCCCGGTCGACTTCGCGTACGCCGTCCACACCGAGGTCGGCAACAAGACCATCGGCGCCCGGGTCAACGGGCGTCTGGTGCCGCTGGAGTCGACGCTGGAGAGCGGCGACGTCGTCGAGGTCTTCACCTCCAAGTCGCCCAACGCCGGCCCGTCGAAGGACTGGGCCTCCTTCGTCAAGTCCAACCGGGCCAAGGCGAAGATCCGGCAGTGGCACACCCGTGAGCGCCGCGACGAGGCGATCGAGAAGGGCCAGGACGCGATCGCGCGGCTCATGCGCAAGGAGGGCCTGCCCCTCAAGCGGCTGATGTCGCGCGAGTCGCTGATGCTCGCGGCCGACCACTTCGACCTCGCCGACGTCGACGCGCTCTACGCCGCGGTCGGCGAGAGCCACCTCTCCGCCCAGGCAGTGGTACGCCGCGTCATCGAGGACCACGGTGGCGACGACGGTGCCGCCGAGGACCTCGCCGAAGCCATCAACGTCGGCCGTAGGCGCCACGGCAAGGTCTCCACCGCCAACTCCGACGCCGGGGTGATCGTCAAGGGCTCCCCGGACGTCTGGGTCAAGCTCGCCAAGTGCTGCACCCCGGTCCCCGGCGACGACATCCTCGGCTTCGTGACCAAGGGCGGGGGTGTCTCCGTCCACCGCACCGACTGCACCAACGCCGCCGAGCTCCGTTCCCACCCCGAGCGTCTGCTCGAGGTCGAGTGGGGCTCCACCTCCAACTCGGTCTTCCTGGTCAACATCCAGGTCGAGGCCCTCGACCGGGCCCGGCTCCTCTCCGACATCACCATGGCGCTCTCGGATGCCCACGTGAACATCCTCAGCGCCCAGCTCACCACGACCCGCGACCGCGTCGCGAAGTCCCGGTTCTCCTTCGAGATGGCCGACTCCAAGCATCTTGACACCGTCTTGAAGCAGGTACGCACCGTCCCCGGTGTGTTCGACGCCTACCGCGTCACCCAGTGATCGTCCTGTGATCCCCAGCGAAGGAGCTCGGCATGTTCACCTGGATCCTCATCATCGGAGGCGTACTCCTCCTCGCGGGCATCGTCTGGACCGCGCTGGGCAAGGGCGGGAAGCCCATCGACCACGAAGACGTGCGCCAGACCCAGAAGGGCAACGTCGCCAAGGGCGACTACTTCGGAGGCCTGTGACCGCCGACTCGGCGCGTCTGCCCCAGATTCAGAAGCCGACTCGGCGCGTCTGCCCCGCATAAAGACGCCGAGTCGGCGCATCTGTCCCAAACCTCTGGGACAGATGCGCCGACTCGGCGTGATTTTCTGGAGCAGTTGCGCCGACTCGGCTTGAGGGTCAGGAGAAGTCGGCGCTGGCGCGCTTGGCCATCTCCAGGAACTGACGACGCGACTCGAGGTTCTCCTCGAGGCTCTTGATCTTCCGGGCGTCGCCCGAGGCCTGGGCCTTGGCGAGGTCGCTCTCGACCTGGGCGATGGCCTCCTCGAGCTTGGCGATCATGTCGTCGGCTCGCGCGGACTTCTCCGGGTCGGACTTGCGCCACTGGTCGTCCTCGGCGGACTTGATGGCCTGCTCGACCTTGCGCATCGCGCCCTCGAGCTCCTTGATCCGGTCGCGGGGGACCTTGCCGGCCTCGTCCCAGCGGTCGGCGATGTCGCGGAAGGAGCGCTTGACGGCGTCGAGGTCGTCGCCCTTCTCCAGCAGCGGGAGCAGCTCCTGCGCCTCGGCGAGCAGCCCCTCCTTGACCACGGCGTTCTGGGCGAACTCGGCGTCGAGCGCCGCGTTGGCGGCGTCACGGGCACCGAAGAAGACGTCCTGGGCGGCCCGGAACTGCTTCCAGAGCTTGTCGTCGACGTCCTTGGGGGCCGGGCCGGCGGCCTTCCAGTCGCGCATCAGGTCGCGGTAGCGCCCGGCGGTGGGACCCCAGTCGGTCGAGGCGGAGAGCTGCTCGGCCTCGGCGATGATCCGCTCCTTGATCAACTTGGCGTCCTCGCGCCGGGCGTTGAGCTCGGCGAAGTGCGCCTTGCGTCGCCGCGTGTAGGCGGTGCGGGCCGTCGAGAAGCGTCGCCACAGCGCGTCGTCGGAGCCGCGGTCGATGCGGGGCAGCGCCTTCCACTGGTCGAGGAGCTCGCGCAGCCGGTTGGCGCCGTTGCGCCAGTCGTTGCTCTGGGCCAGCTTCTCGGCCTCGGCGACGAGGGCCTCCTTGGCGACCTTCGCCTCGGCCGCCTTCGCGGCCCGCTCCGCCTTGCGGGCCTCGCGCTGGGTGGCGATGACCGGGCCCAGCGCCTCCAGCCGTGCCACCAGCGAGGCCAGGTCGCCGACCGCGTTGGCGTCGGTCACCTTCTCGACGACGGTCTTCACCGCCCCGGTCGCCTCGTCGGGCGACGTCTTGCCCGCATGCACGCGCCGCTCGAGCTGCTCGACCTCGAAGGCGAGCTGGTCGAACCGGTTGGTGAAGAAGGCGAGAGCCTCCTCCGGCGTGCCTTCCGGGTATTGCCCCACGGAACGCTCGCCATCTGCGGTCTTCACGTAGACCGTTCCGTCTTCCTCGACCCGACCCCACTGCTCGCTGGTCACAATGTCCCTACTCTTCGCATGAGGCGCTAACCTCTTATGAAATCTCCCCCGCCGGACACCGTGCTCGTCACAGTCCCGGTCGGCTCAACTTGCAGGTCCCCGTGGTGTCCCGACACACCTCGGGATGCCCATCGTAGTCAGACGCCACGATGCGGCGCTGCACTGTACCGCTGGATAGGGTGTTTCTCGTGTTGATCGCAGGCTTTCCCGCCGGTCCGTGGGGCACCAACTGCTATGTCGCCGCCACCGGTCCTGGCACCGAGTGTGTCGTGATCGACCCCGGGAAGGACGCCGCGAAGGGGATCGAGGAGATCGTTCGCGAGCAGCGCCTCAAGCCGGTCGCCGTGCTCCTCACCCACGGCCACGTCGACCACATGTGGTCCGTGACCCCGGTTTCCAAGACGTACGACGCCACCGCCTGGATCCACCCCAACGACCGTCACCTCCTGGCCGACCCGCTCCAGGGCATCTCGCCGGAGTCGGCGCGGATGCTGCTCGGCATGCCGGAGGGGACCTATGACTTCGTGGAGCCGGACGACGTCCGCGAGCTGAGCGACGGGCAGGCCATCGACCTGGCCGGGATGCGCTTCCTGATCGACCATACGCCCGGGCATACCGAGGGGTCGATCACCTTCCGGACTCCCTACCCCGACCACGCCGAGGTCAGTGACGTGATGTTCTCCGGCGACCTGCTCTTCGCGGGCAGCATCGGGCGTACGGACCTCCCCGGCGGTGACCACGCCACGATGCTGCAGTCCCTGACCACCAAGGTGCTGCCCCTCGCCGACGACATCGTGGTGCTCCCCGGCCATGGCGAACAGACCTCCATCGGGCGCGAGCGCGCCACCAACCCGTTTCTTCAGGACCTGATCACCGCATGAGCAAGCCAACACCCCTCTCCGGATTCCCGGAGTTCCTCCCCAGCCAGCGCGTCGTCGAGCGCGAGGTCATCGAGACCCTGAGCCGCACCTTCGAGCTGCACGGCTTCGGCAACATCGAGACCCGCGCCGTCGAGCCGATGGACCAGCTGCTGCGCAAGGGCGACACCTCCAAGGAGGTCTACGTCCTGCGTCGGCTGCAGGAGGACGACAGCAGCCGTGACAAAGGCATGGGGCTCCACTTCGACCTGACCGTCCCGTTCGCCCGCTACGTGCTCGAGAACGCCGGCAAGCTGGAGTTCCCCTTCCGCCGCTACCAGATCCAGAAGGTCTGGCGCGGTGAGCGCCCGCAGGAGGGCCGGTTCCGGGAGTTCGCGCAGGCCGACATCGACATCGTCGGTCGCGACACGCTGCCGTTCCACCACGACGTCGAGGTCGCCCGGGTCATGCTCGAGGCGCTCGGCAAGCTGACGTTCCTGCCCGGGTTCACGCTCCAGGTCAACAACCGCAAGCTGATCCAGGGCTTCTACGCCGGTCTCGGCGCCCCCGACGTCGAGGAGACCATGCGGCTCATCGACAAGCTCGACAAGATGCCGGCTGAGGAGGTCGGCAAGCTGCTGGTCTCCGAGGCCGGGCTGAGCGACGAGCAGGCCGCCAAGTGCCTCGAGCTCGCCACGATCACCGCCACCGACGACTCCTTCGTGGAGAAGGTCCGTGGCCTCGGCGTCGAGAGCGAGCTGCTCGACGAGGGCCTGGCCGAGCTGGCCACGCTGATCAACGCCACCGCGCCGCTCAACACCGAGTCCGTACGCGTCGTGGCCGATCTCTCCATTGCCCGGGGCCTCGACTACTACACCGGCACCGTCTTCGAGACCCGCCTCGATGGCTACGAGTCCTTGGGCAGCATCTGCTCGGGTGGCCGTTACGACGCGCTCGCCAGCGACGGCAGGACGACCTACCCGGGTGTCGGGATCTCGCTCGGCGTCAGCCGCGTCCTGGTGCCGCTCGTGCAGAAGGGCGTGCTCGACGGGGACCGCAAGGTGCCGAGCACCGTGCTGGTCGCGGTCGCCGACGAGGAGAGCCGCGCGAGCGCCGATGAGGCGGCCCAGGCACTGCGCGCTCACAATGTTGCCTGCGAGGTCTCGCCGAACGCCGCCAAGTTCGGCAAGCAGATCCGCTTCGCGGAGCGCCGCGGCATCCCGTACGTCCTCTTCGCCACTCCCCGGGAAGACGGTGGAGTCGGCTACGAGATCAAGGACATCCGCACCGGTGACCAGGTCCCGGCCGACCCGGCCACCTGGACGCCCCAGAACGAGAGCGACCTGAAGCCCCAGGTCGTCGCGAACAACGAGGAGAAGAAGTGATCCGCACCCACGACGCCGGCACCCTGCGTGCCGAGCACGTCGGCCAGACCGTGACCCTCGCCGGCTGGGTAGGCCGCCGACGCGATCACGGCGGGGTCGCGTTCCTCGATCTGCGTGAGGCCAGCGGCGTGGTCCAGGTCGTCGTCCGCGACGAGGAGATCGCCCACCACCTGCGCAACGAATACTGCATCAAGGTCACCGGCGAGGTCGTCGCCCGCACCGAGGAGAACCGCAACCCCCACCTCGTCACCGGCGAGATCGAGGTCGTCGCCAAGGACCTCGAGGTCCTCTCCGCGTCGGCAGCCCTCCCGTTCCCGATCGACGAGCACGTCGAGGTCGGCGAGGACGTACGCTTCAAGCACCGCTACCTCGACCTGCGCCGCACCGCGCCCGGCAACGCCATCCGGCTGCGCTCGAAGGCCAACCAGGCCGCCCGCGAGGTGCTCGCCGGCCACGACTTCGTCGAGATCGAGACCCCGACGCTCACCCGCAGCACCCCCGAGGGCGCCCGCGACTTCCTGGTCCCGGCCCGCCTGCAGCCGGGCTCGTGGTACGCCCTGCCGCAGTCGCCGCAGCTGTTCAAGCAGCTGCTCATGGTCGGCGGCATGGAGCGCTACTACCAGCTCGCCCGCGCCTACCGTGACGAGGACTTCCGCGCCGACCGGCAGCCGGAGTTCACCCAGCTCGACATCGAGATGAGCTTCGTCGAGCAGGACGACGTGATCGCGCTCGGCGAGGAGATCATCGCGGCGCTGTGGAAGCTGATCGGCTACGACGTCCCGCTCCCGCTGCCGCGGATGACCTACGCCGACGCGATGGCCAAGTACGGCTCCGACAAGCCTGACCTTCGCTTCGGCATCGAGATCACCGAGTGCACCGACTACTTCTCCGAGACGACCTTCCGCGTCTTCCAGGCGCCCTACGTCGGCGCTGTGGTGATGCCCGGTGGCGCGAGCCAGCCGCGGCGTCAGCTGGACGGCTGGCAGGACTGGGCCAAGCAGCGTGGCGCCAAGGGTCTGGCGTACGTCCTGGTCCAGGAGGACGGCTCGCTGACCGGTCCGGTGGCCAAGAACCTCTCCGAGACCGAGGCCGCCGGCCTGGCCGCCCACGTCGGTGCCAACCCTGGCGACTGCATCTTCTTCGCCGCCGGCACACCCAAGTCGAGCCGCGCCCTGCTCGGCGCGGCCCGCCTGGAGATCGGCAACCGCCTCGACCTGCGCAAGGACGGCGACTGGAGCTTCCTGTGGGTCGTCGACGCGCCGCTGCTCGAGCCGGCCTCCGAGGCGGTCGAGTCCGGTGACGTCGCGGTCGGCGCGGGGGAGTGGACCGCGGTCCACCACGCCTTCACCAGCCCGCAGGACGTCGAGGCCTTCGACAAGGACCCCGGCAACGCGCTCGCCTGGGCCTACGACATCGTCTGCAACGGCAACGAGATCGGCGGTGGCTCGATCCGTATCCACCGCGAGGACGTCCAGAAGCGGGTCTTCGACCTGATGGGGATCGGCGAGGAGGCGGCCGAGGAGAAGTTCGGCTTCCTGCTCGAGGCGTTCAAGTTCGGCGCCCCGCCCCACGGCGGCATCGCCTTTGGCTGGGACCGTGTCGTCGCCCTGCTCGCCGGCACCGACTCGATCCGTGACGTCATCGCCTTCCCGAAGACCGGTGCCGGCTACGACCCGCTCACCGCCGCCCCGGCGCCGATCACCCCCGAGCAGCGCAAGGAGGCCGGCGTCGACGCGCCGCGCCCGATTCCTTCGGCAGCTGCGAAGGCCGCCGGCGAGGGCGAATCCGCGAACTGAGGTCACCTCAGCAAAATCCAACAGAGTCTCCGGGACCGGTCCATCGGTCCCGGAGACTCTTGGCATTCCACGGGGAATACCAACAAAGCCTCCCGATCTGCCGTATCACTGGTTGAAATCGGATCGTTACCGGTCGAGGGTCCATCAGGGCAAAGGGATCACATAGAGTTCCATCCGTCGACCTCGTGGGTCGGACGCTGCCATGCGAGGGCGGCACCCACAAATGACGACTAGACAGAGGAACCATGAGCGAATCGGCCACCGTGTTCGAAGGTGAAGAACTCTCGGGTGGATCGACACCTCCCGTCTCTCCCGGAGAGGCGAAGGTGATCGCCGGCAAGTCGCCGATGAAGCTGGCGATGATGCGGCTCCGCAAGGACAAGCTGACGATGGTGTCACTGGTCATCGTGGTGCTCGTCGTCCTTGCCGCGATCTCGGCTCCGATCCTGGTCAAGGCGGGGGTCCTCGACCCCTTCGGTTTCAACCAGAACCTCCTTGACGAGAACACGCTCCCCGTCGGGGGATGGAGTGGTGCCAGCCTGGACCACCCCCTGGGCGTCGAGCCGGGCACCGGGCGCGACGCGCTCTCCCGATTCTGGTACGGCGTCACCTTCTCGCTCGTGATCGCGCTCACCGCGGCCATCCTCTCGGTGGTCATCGGCGCGGTCATCGGCATCATCTCCGGGTTCAGCGGTGGCTGGGTCGACGCCATCCTGGGCCGGGTCACCGACCTGACCCTCTCCTTCCCGTCCACGCTCATGCTCCTGGCGCTGTCTTCGCTAGGACTGGTGATCGTGCAGAACCTGACCGGGCTGCCGAACGGGCCCACGGTCCAGGCGATCTACTGCATCGTCGTGCTGGCGTTGTTCGGATGGACCGGAACGGCCCGTGTGATCAGGGGACAGGTGCTCTCGATCAAACAGCGCGAGTTCGTGGAAGCGGCGGTCGTGCTGGGTGCAGGCAGGATGCGGATCTACTTCAAGGAGATCCTGCCGAACCTGTGGGCGCCGCTGCTGGTGCTGGCGACTCTGATGATGCCTGCCTACATCTCTGCGGAGGCGGCACTGAGCTACCTGCAGGTGAGCGTGAAGCCCCCGACGCCGACGCTCGGAAACGTGCTGGCCGACTCGTTGAAGTACGCACAGACGGACTTCTTCTACTTCTTCGCGCCGGCGTTCTTGATCGCACTGATCGTGGTTTCGTTCAACCTTCTCGGTGATGGGTTGCGCGACGCCCTCGACCCTAAGGGAAACAGGTGAGCCTCGGGGCTCCGTAACACACAAGCGGGTGTGCCCCCGAGGCCACCGATATCAGCGCCACGTCGTGGCGGTGACAACACCAAGGAGAAACGAATGCTCAAGAAGCGAGCAAAGTACGTGGCAGTCAGCGCTGCCGGCGTGCTGGGTCTCTCGCTGGGCCTTGCCGCATGCGGTGGCGGGGACAGCGGGGAGTCGAGCAGCAAGGCGCTGCTGATGGTCAGCGAGGACGCCATTGAGCACCTCGACCCCCAGCGCATCTACGTGGGCGTTGACATCGCCGACACGACGCGTTTGGTCTACCGGCAGCTGCTGGCCTTCCCGTCGTCGACGGACCCGAAGGTCTCTGGCACCCCGACCCCGGACCTTGCGACCGACACCGGCACCTCGACCGAGGGCGGCAAGGTCTGGTCCTTCACGGTCAAGGACGGCGTGAAGTGGCAGGACGGCTCCGAGATCACGTGTGAGGACTTCGCCTACGGCGCCTCCCGTAACTTCGCGGCCGACGAGCTCACCGGCGGTCCCGGCTTCTACCTGACCGCGAAGCTCGCCCTCAAGGGTGAGTACCCCGGTCCGTACACCGCGACTCCGGAGCAGCAGGCCGACTTCGACCAGGCTGTCACCTGCGACGGCAAGACGATCACCTACAAGTTCAAGACCCCGTGGCCTGACTTCCCGCTGGCGATCGCGTCCCTGCACATGATGGACCCCTACAAGAAGTCCTTCGACAAGGGTGCCAAGAACGACGACGTCATCTTCTCGAACGGCCCCTACAAGGTCGACAAGTGGAGTGCCACCAAGGGCGGCACGCTGATTCGCAACGACGAGTACGACCCCAAGACCGACGACAAGTCGCTGCGCGAGGCCCTGCCCGACAAGATCGAGTTCAAGTACGGCGAGAAGCCGGAGACTCTCTACGAGAAGCTGTTCTCCGACAGCCCTGACTCGCAGTACATCGTTCCCAAGCAGAGCCGGGTGCCACCGGAGTTCTACTCCCGCCTCACCGAGGCCGGCGTGAAGGACCGCTACGTCCAGGTCAAGTCGCCCTACGTCGACTACCTGGTCCCCAACCAGAACCAGATGAAGGACCCGAAGGTCCGTCGCGCGCTGGCGCTTGCGACCAACGTCGAGGCGTGGATCGCCGCCGGCGGTGGCGAGAAGGCCTACACCCCGGCCGACTCGATCGTGAACCCGGCCGTCGGTGGCTACGTCCCGAACCCGTCGTTCAAGGACCGCAACCTGGCCGGTGACGTCGAGGGCGCCAAGAAGCTCCTCGCCGAGGCCGGCGTGAAGACGCCCTACCCGATCACCTTCACCTACCCGCAGAGCGACACCGCTGACAAGCAGGCCGCAGCGCTGGTGGAGACCTGGGAGGCTGCTGGGTTCAAGGTCACCCTCGACCCGCTGGGCGACGTCTACTACACCGAGATCCAGAAGCCGTCCAACGAGGCTGACGTGATGTGGGGCGGTTGGGGTGCCGACTGGCCCTCCGCGATGACCGTCACCGCGGCCCTGTTCGACAGCCGTCAGATCGAGAAGTCGACCAACGGCCAGAACTACGGCAACTACAAGAACGAGAAGGTCGACGCTCTCTTCGACAAGGCGGGCTCGGCGGCCACCATCGAGGAGCAGAACAAGTACCTCCAGGAGGCCGACGCGACGATGGGTGAGGACACCGCCTACATCCCGCTCGAGATCGCGACCTTCAACTGGGTGTACGGCTCGAAGGTGAAGAACTTCACCACCACGACTGCCTCGAGCTCGTTCGCCGAGCTGGGCAGCATCGACATCGAGGACTGATTCCTCGAAACTCCGAAGTACCGGTCGGAGCGTCGTGACGAACGCGCGACGCTCCGACTCTCGGAGGCGGGGTTCCCTGGTGAGCCCCGCCTCTGTCCTATGAACGTCTCAAGATTCCCCGGACGGCGTCAGCGATGGCGCGTGTGCGGGCCGATCCAACGAAGGTGAGACCTACTGATGGTCGCCTACATCATCCGCCGCGTCATCGTCGGCGTTCTCATGCTCGTCGCGATGAGCGCGGTGGTTATCGGGCTCTTCTTCGCGAGCCCGGTTGATGCCGCCAAGTTCGCGTGTGGGAGGAACTGCCCGCCGGACCGCATCGCCGAGACGCGCGAGGCTCTGGGATATCCGGATCCTGCTCTTCCCCCGATCGACAAGGCCGCCGCGACGGTCAAGGTGTGGGGCGGTTTCCTGCAGGGTGTCGTGGTCGGGCGTGAATACCCGGTGAACGAGGAGCTGCGCAAGGCGGCTCCCGATCTGGTCACCGAGTGCCCCGCTCCGTGCCTGGGCTACTCGCAGAACAACCAGACCACCGTCAATGCCGAGATCGCCGAAGCGGCGCCGATCTCGATCTCGATCGCCATGGTGGCCATCGTCATCTGGATGGTCTTCGGCATCCTGTTCGGCGTCTTGGCCGCGGTCACCAAGGGCAGTCTGGTCGATCGAGGCGTCGTCGGTGCGACCTTGGTCCTGTATGCATTCCCCACCTTCTTCATCGGTGCGCTGCTACTGAACTATGTGGCCGTCAAGTTCGGGTTGTTCCCGGCGCCGGGCTATGTCCCGATCGCCGAGGGCGGCGTCTGGCAGTGGTTCGTGCAGCTCATTCTTCCTGGCTTCACCCTCGCGGTCGTCTACATGGCCGGCTACGTACGTATGACGCGTGCCTTCGTGCTCGAGTCGCTGAGTGAGGACTACATCCGCACCGCTCGGTCGAAGGGCCTCAAGGGTCCCAAGGTGCTCTTCAAGCACGCGCTGCGGGCCGCCCTGACACCGTTGGTCACGATGGCCGGTCTCGACTTCGCCAGCGTCCTGGGCGGGGCGATCATCACCGAGAGCGTCTTCAACTACTACGGCCTCGGCAAGCTGGCGGTCACCGCCAACCGCGACTTCGACCTGCCCACCGTGGTCGGGCTGGTCCTCCTTCTCGGAGCGCTCGTGATCATCGCGAACATCATCGTCGACATCCTGTACGCCTTCATCGACCCGCGCGTACGCGTCGCCTGAGGAGGGACTGAACCATGACTGATCTTTCCAACACTCCCCAGACGAGGCCGACCGAGGGCGGCGCGTTCCTCTCGGTGCGGGACCTGAAGGTCCACTTCTCCACCTCCGACGGCATCGTCAAGGCGACCGACGGCCTCTCCTTCGAGCTCGAGCGCGGCTCGACGCTCGGCATCGTCGGCGAGTCCGGCTCCGGCAAGTCGGTCTCCAGCTCGGCGATCATGGGGCTGCACCGCGGCACCAACGCGATCCTCAGCGGCGAGATCCTGCTCGACGGGGTGGACCTGCTCAAGGTGAGCAACGAGGAGATGCGCAAGCGTCGCGGCCGCGACGTGGCGATGATCTTCCAGGACCCGCTCTCCGCGATGCACCCCTACTACACGGTGGGCAACCAGATCATGGAGGCCTACCAGGTCCACAACAACGTGACCAAGAAGGAGGCGCGCAAGCGCGCCATCGAGATGCTCGACCGCGTCGGCATCCCGCAGCCCGACCGTCGCGTGGACGACTACCCGCACCAGTTCTCCGGCGGTATGCGCCAGCGCGCGATGATCGCTATGGGGCTGATCAACAACCCCAGCCTGCTCATCGCCGACGAGCCGACCACCGCGCTCGACGTGACCGTCCAGGCGCAGATCCTCGACCTGCTCCAGGACCTGCAGCGCGACTTCGACGCGGCCGTCATCATCATCACCCACGACCTCGGTGTCGTGGCCGAGATGGCAGATGACGTACTCGTGATGTACGCCGGGCGTGCGGTCGAGTACGGCCCGTGCAAGGAGATCCTCACCCACCCGGAGATGCCCTACACCTGGGGCCTGCTCTCCAGCGTGCCGGACCTGACCGCGTCGACCGAGGCGAAGCTGATCCCGATCCGGGGCAACCCGCCCTCGCTGCTCAACGCGCCGCCGGGATGCGCCTTCGAGCCGCGGTGCGACCACGTCGCGAAGGTCGGTGGCGACCTGTGCCGGACGACTCTGCCCGAGCTCACCCCGGCCAACACCGGTGGCAACCACACCAAGCGTTGCCACATCAAGAACGCCGACGAGATCTACGCCGCAGAGATCCTGCCCGAGATCGCCCCTGACCTGGTGGAGGACTGATGAGCGAGACCACGACTGCCACCGCGGCCTCGGTGGCGCCGGCGAGCACGGAGACGGTGCTCTCGGTCGAGAACCTGAAGATGCACTTCCCGGTCAAGGGCAGTGGCGTGATCCGGCGTACGGTCGGGCACGTCAAGGCCGTCGACGGGGTCTCCTTCGAGGTGGCCAAGGGCAGCGCCCTGGGCCTCGTCGGCGAGTCCGGCTGTGGCAAGTCCACGACCGGGCGGATGGTGACGCGGCTCTACAAGCCCACCGAAGGCAAGATCAACTTCGAGGGCACCGACATCGCCAACTACACCGGTAGGCAGCTGCACCCGATGCGCCGGGAGATCCAGATGATCTTCCAGGACCCGTCGACCTCGCTGAACCCGCGTCACACGGTCGGCTCGATCATCGGCGCGCCGCTGCGGATCCACAAGATCGTGCCGAAGGACAAGGTGCTTGGCCGGGTCCAGGAGCTGCTCGAGATCGTCGGTCTCAACCCGGAGCACTACAACCGCTACCCGCACGAGTTCTCCGGTGGCCAGCGCCAGCGCATCGGCATCGCTCGAGCGATGACCCTGCAGCCGAAGGTGCTGGTGGCCGATGAGCCGGTCTCCGCGCTGGACGTGTCGATCCAAGCCCAGGTGATCAATCTGCTCCAGGATCTGCAGCGGGAGTTCGACATCTCCTACCTGTTCATCGCACATGACCTCGCCATCGTCCGCCACTTCTGCCCTGAGGTCGCGGTGATGTACCTCGGCAAGATCGTGGAGATCGGTGACCGCGAGTCGATCTACGAGCACGCTCACCACCCCTACACCCAGGCGCTGCTCTCGGCCGTGCCTGACGTGAAGCAGGCCGCGATCGGCGGCCGTCGTGAGCGGATCCGGCTGGAGGGCGACGTACCTTCGCCGATCAACCCGCCCTCGGGCTGCCACTTCCGCACCCGCTGCTCCCTCGCCAAGGACATCTGCTCCGTGGTCGAGCCGCCGCTGCTGCAGATCGGCAAGAAGCACAAGGTGGCCTGCCACTTCCCGGGCGAGATCCACCAGCACCCGGAGAAGCCGATCACCGCGCCCCTCCTGGGCGTCGACGAGTTCGGTGCCCCGGACCCGGGCGCCAGCCCGGCCGAGGTCCCGGGCGACGGTCCTGGGTACGCCGACACCTGGTACGACCTGGCGAACAACTCGCGAGGTCGCGCCTGAGGATCTCCTGCATCTCATCAGGATTACGAAAGATGGTCCGCAGCCTTTGGCTGCGGACCATCTTTGTTACGGATATGTCACACGTCACCGTCGGTATCGAACCGTTATCTGTAGCACTGCCCGAGCCCCTCGAACTTGGCATAACTTGAGGCCGCGCGCTGGTGGGGGACTGCGCCGAGTGATCGGGTCTTGGGCGAACCGAGCCCAAGGCGTTCGAACGGAGATCCGAGCGTATGACTGTGTCCGAAGTGCTGATCCAGGGCAGCCCCGAGCCCGAGATCGATCCGGAAGCGAGCACCGGCGAGGTCGCCGGCCGCTCACCGATGCGGATCGCGATGGACCGGCTGCGCGCCGACAAGGTCGCGATGGTCTGCGCCGGGATCGTGCTGCTCTACGTCCTGATCGCGATCTTCGCGCCGCTGCTGTGCCGGCTCTTCGGCGTCGAGGTGCGTGCCGGGGATCCGGTCGCCGACACCGACTCGTTCAACTACCCGGTCATCGGTCCGCCCAATTACGGGTTCACCTGGGAGGCGCCGCTCGGCCTGGAGCCGAACTCGGGTAACGACCTGCTCGCGGAGTGGTTCTACGGCGCTCGCACATCCATGCTTGTCGCAACGGTGACCACCATCGTCTCGACGGTCGCGGGCGTGGTGCTCGGCCTGATCGCGGGATACAGCAGGGGCTGGGGCGACCGGGTGATCACCTTCGTGACCGACCTCTTCCTGACCTTGCCGTTCCTGCTGGTCGCGATCGCCATCGCGCCGATGCTCGTGGCGCGGTGGAGGGAGAACCCGGCGATGCTTGAAAACGTATCCCTGATCGCGCTGATCGTGATCCTCTCGGCCTTCGGCTGGATGGGCCTGGCCAGGTTGATCCGTGGTGAGGTGATCTCCCTGCGGGAGCGCGAGTTCATCGAGGCCGCCCACGTGCTCGGGATGCCGACACATCGAATCCTCTTCAAGGAGCTGCTGCCGAACCTCGTGGCCCCGATCGTGATCTCGTTCTCGCTCACACTGCCCTCGATCATCGCCGCGGAGGCCACGTTGGCCTACCTCGGTGTCGGCGTCGTCGGCAGGCCGTCGTGGGGCCAGACGATCCTGCGGGCGCAGAACTGGTTCGACGAGTACCCCTTGTTCCTCTACGCGCCGATCGTCGGGATCGTGGTCCTGGTTTTCGCGCTCAACCTGCTCGGAGACGCCATCCGCGACGCCTTCGACCCCAAGTCTTTCCGGTGAGCACGTCGTCGGAGAGAGGCATCAACTATGGAAGGTGGAGACCCACGATGCGATTGAAGAGAACAGTGATCGCCGCCAGTGCGATCGCTGCGCTGACGCTCACCGCGGCTTGTGGCGGCGGTGGTGGCGGCGGCACGGACAAGACCGGCGAGTTCAAGGAAGGTGGCGCTGCCGGTTCCGGCAAGGATGCCACCGCGGAGGGCCCACTGCCGATCCCGGACGATGCCAAGAAGGGTGGCACGATCACGGTTCTCAGCAACGCGGCGCCTTCGACCCTCGACCCGACTCGGACCTATTACACCGACTCCGGTGCGATCATGTCCGGGCTGGTGACTCGTTCGCTGACGCAGTACAAGTACGACGAGAAGACCCAGGACGAGGTCCTCGTCCCGGACCTCGCCACCGATCTCGGTCAGGTCTCCGAGGACCGCCTGACTTGGACGTTCACGCTCAAGGACGGGATCAAGTACGAGGACGGCACCGACGTCACCGCGGCCGACGTCGAATACGGTATCGAGCGGGCCTTCGCCCAGGACGTGCTGACCGACGGACCGACGTACCACCTCGACTTCTTCAAGGGCGGTCGCGACTACAAGGGACCCTTCGCCAAGGGCGCCAAGCCCTACGACGGTGTCGAGAGCGACGGCAACAAGATCGTCATCCACCTCGAGAAGCCGTTCCCCGAGCTCGACTACTACGCCTCGTTCCCGGTCTTCTCGCCGATTCCGAAGGCCAAGGACAAGGACCCGCTGGCCTACGAGAGTCACCCGATGGCGACCGGCCCTTACAAGTTCGAGTCCTACAAGCCCGGCAGCTCGCTGAAGCTGGTCAAGAACGACCAGTGGGACCCCGACACCGACCCCGGCCGGTTCCAGGCCGCTGACGCCTTCGACTTCAGCTTCGGCCAGGACACCGCCAAGCTCGAGAACCAGATCGCGGGCGATAAGGGTGCTGCGCAGTCGATGATGACGTACGACGACGTCACCCCGCCGACGTACAAGTCCATCAAGGAGAACGCGCCGGAGAACCTGATCGAGGGCACCTCGCCGTGCACCTTCATGTACCGGCCGGATCAGACCAAGATCAAGGACAAGAAGATCCGCGAGGCGATCAGTTGGGCCTTCCCCTATCAGGCAGCCTGGAAGGCCGCCGGCGAGATCGTCGGCGTTACGATCCAGCCCGGCACCTCGCTGCTGCCCCCGGGCACGGCCGGCCGTGTCGAGTATCAGTACCCGAAGGGCCAGGACGGTCAGACCACCGACCCGGAGAAGGCCAAAGCGCTGCTGAAGGAGGCCGGGGCCGAGGGCTTCGAGCTGAAGTGGTACTACGAGCGTGACGACGAGCTCTCGGTCGCGAAGAAGGACCAGATGGTCAAGGGGTTCGAGGCAGCCGGCTTCAAGGCGACCCCGGTTGCCTCGACCGACGAGACCTACCGTGACGACCAGAGCAACCTGAAGGCGCCCATCAACCTCCGCTACGGCGGATGGTGCTCCGACTGGCCTTCGGGCGGCTCGTGGTTCCCTGCTCAGTGGTATGGCCCGAACGCCAACCAGGAGGGTATGCCGAACCCGACCAACTTCAACGAGGCCGCCGCCGACGCGAAGCAGGCCGAGATCCTGAAGATGGAGCCGGACAAGGTGCCGGCCGGCTGGGGCGAGTTCGACAAGTGGATGCAGGAGACCTACATGGTCGAGATCAACGCCGGCTACGACGGCAACGCCTTCATCAAGGGCTCGAAGGTCGGCGGGGTCGTGAACGACCCGGTCAAGGGCATGCCCGCCTTCTCCATCATGTACCTCAAGTGACGTGATCCGGCCGGCGTGGGCGATCCCCACGCCGGCCGGACCAGCACAGCAACTGTGGGCCTACGCCCGTGAACATCTTCCAGGAAGCGAGACCTCCGTCCCATGATCGGTTTTGTCGTACGACGGTTGATCTCGGCACTGCTTGTGCTGTTCGTGATCTCGGTGGCGGTCGTCGCGCTCTTCACCTATGGTCCGAGCGACCCGGCGAACGCGATGTGTCCCGAGCCGAAGTGCACCGCTGAGCGTCAGGACGCGATCCGGGAGGCGCTCAATCTCGAGGCGCCGATCTATGTGCAGTACGGCGAATACATGTCCGGGATCGTCACCGGCCGCGAGATCGCGTTCGGATCCGAGGCGTACGACTGCGATGCCCCGTGCTTCGGGGTCAGCTTCATCTACCGAGTCAATGTCTGGGACGACATCAAGGACCGGGTCGCCCCGACGGTCTCGGTCGCCGTCGGGGCCGGTGTCACGATCCTGCTCATCGGTGTGCCGATCGGAATGTTCGCGGCGAGACGTCGGGGGACCTCGGCGGACAAGGCCGTCATCGGGGCCACGCTGGTCATCGAGTCGATCCCCTACTACCTGTTCGTCCTGCTTGCCTTCCTCTATCTCGCGGTCGGCGCAGGGCTCTTTCCACAGGACGGCTACCACTCGATCGCTGATTCGCCGTTGAAGTGGGCCTGGGCACTGTTGTTGCCGTGGCTCGCGCTCGGCCTGGTGAACTCGTCCAAGTACGCCCGGTTCACCCGTGGCTCGATGATCGAGGCGTTCAACGAGGACTACATCCGCACTGCGCGGTCCAAGGGGCTGCCGGAGCGGACGATCGTCAACAAGCACGCCCTGCGTGCTGCGGTCGTCCCGATCGTGACGATCTTCGGCCTCGACTTCGGTGCCCTGCTGACCGGCACCATCTTCACCGAGAAGATCTTCGGTATCAACGGGCTGGGGCTTCGCGCCCTCGATGCTGTCGGCCAGAGCGACTTTCCGGTCATCGAGGCGACCACGTTGATCTCCGCCCTGATCATCGTGCTCACCAACCTCGCGGTCGACGTCTTCTACAGCGTCCTGGATCCCCGCGTACGCCTGTCCTGAGTCCTGTCGGTGGCGGCCACTAGGGTTGGCGTGTGGATGGGTTGTTTGAGATGGGGGCCGCCGCCTCGCGCGGCGGGTCGCTGAGCCACAGCGACCATGCGGCCGCGCCCCTGGCGGTGCGGATGCGGCCGCGTACGCTCGAGGAGCTCGTGGGCCAGAGCTCGCTCAAGGCGGCCGGGTCGCCGCTGCACCAGGTGGTCGAGGGCGGGCAGTCGCTCTCGCTGCTGCTGTGGGGACCGCCGGGCACCGGGAAGACGACCATCGCCTCCATCGTGAGCCGCTCCACAGACCGGAGGTTCGTCGAGGTCTCCGCGGTCTCGGCCGGGGTCAAGGAGGTCCGGGCGGCGATCGACGCGGCCCGCGCCGAGCTGGTCGCGACCGGCAAGGAGACGGTGCTCTTCGTCGACGAGGTGCACCGGTTCAGCAAGGCGCAGCAGGACGCGCTGCTGCCGGGCGTGGAGAACCGCTGGGTCACGCTGGTCGCCGCCACCACGGAGAACCCCTTCTTCTCGGTGATCTCGCCGCTGCTGTCCCGCTCCCTGCTGCTCCGGCTGGAGTCGCTGACCGACGACGACATCCGTGGCGTACTCGTGCGGGCCCTGGGGGACGAGCGCGGGCTCGGTGGGTCGGTGACGATCACCGACGAGGCGCTCGACCATCTCGTACGCCTCGCCGGCGGTGACGCGCGCAGGTCGCTGACCTACCTGGAGGCGGCCGCGGGTGCCGCGTCCGAGGGGGAGATCACCCTCGAGGCCGCCGAGCGCGCGGTGGACCAGGCGGCGGTGCGCTACGACCGCCAGGGAGACCAGCACTACGACGTGGTCAGCGCCTTCATCAAGTCCGTGCGGGGGTCGGACGCCGACGCGGCGCTGCACTACTTGGCGCGGATGATCGAGGCGGGGGAGGACCCCCGGTTCATCGCCCGCCGGCTGATGATCCTCGCCTCCGAGGACATCGGCCTGGCCGACTCCACCGCGCTGCAGACCGCGGTCGCCGCGGCGCAGACCGTGCAGCTGATCGGGATGCCGGAGGCCCAGCTCACCCTGGCCCACGCCACGATCGCGCTCGCCGTCGCGCCGAAGTCCAACGCGGTGACCAACGCCATCTTCGCCGCGCGCGCCGACGTCGCGGCCGGGAAGATCGGCAACGTCCCGCCACACCTGCGCGACGCCCACTACGAGGGGGCCAAGAAGATCGGCCACGGGGAGGCGTACAAGTACGCCCACGACGAGCCGTTCGGCATCGCGACGCAGCAGTACGCACCGGAGACGGTCGCCGACGCGGAGTACTACCGGCCGACCACCCACGGAGCCGAAGCCGGAGTGAAGGAACGTTGGGAGCGTGTCCGGAAAATCGTGCGCGGACAGGATGGATAGGGTAGGCGCACCATGACGAACTCGAGCACGCCCGGGTGGGCGCTGGTGGCGACGCTGACCGCAGTGGGGGTCCTGGTCCTCATCTCGGTGTCGGTCGTGCTGCTCGCGCTCGGAGCGCGCCGCCGTGCGCGGCACCGGCTCGAGGAGGCCGAGGCCAGCGAGGCCGAGCTGCGCGAGCGGCTCGAGGCGCTGGAGAGGCGATTGACGCAGCCCGAGGTCAGGCGCCGGCGGCGCGACGAGAAGGCTGCCGAGAAGGAGTATGTGATCACCTCCCTCGGGGAGGACGGCGAGCCTGCCGAGGTGGAGCAGGTGGTGCAGCGTACGTTGACCGCACCGGCCTTCGCGGACGCGGTGTTCCGGGAGACCATCGTGCACGGGGCCGCGCTGGTCCACGGGGTGCGCCGGGCGCTCTCGCCCGAGGTGCGGTTCAAGATCCGCTACGAGATGCACCGCGAGGTCAAGCGGGCACGCAAGGACCGGAAGAGCGAGATGCGCGAGGCGCTGCGCGAATACCGTGCGCGCCAGCGCGCCCAGGTGCGCGATGAGAAGGAGACAGCATGAGGGGCGCGATCTGGTTCGTGGTCGGTGCGGGTGCGGGCGTGTACGCGATGGTCAAGGGGCGGCGGGCCGCGGAGGCCTTCACCGCCGACGGCCTGCGCGACCGGGCCCAGGCGATCGGCGTCGGCGCGCGGATCTTCCGCGAGGAGCTGGCCACCGGCAAGGCCGAGAAGGAGCTCGAGCTCCGCGAGTGGATCGAGACGACCCGAGCGAGGTCGGGCGGCGAGCTTGCTCGTCCGCCCGCGCCGAGCGAGGGAGTGACCGCGCGCAGCGCGGAGGCCCGCACGGCGGGACCTAAACAGATTGGCGCCGCGGGTGCCGAGCAGCAGAGACTTGGATTGAACGGGCCAACCGAGGACCCGAGGCAGAACATGGAAGGCAGTAACCCCTGATGGAGTGGTTGAGCACGGCGGAGATCCGCCGCCGTTTCACGGCGCATTTCGCCGAGAACACCGAGATCGGCGAGCACACGGTGGTGCCGTCGGCATCGCTCCTGCTCGATGACCCCAACCTGCTCTTCGTCAACGCAGGCATGGTGCCCTTCAAGCCCTACTTCCTCGGCCAGGCCACTCCTCCCTACCAGCGGGCGACGTCGGTGCAGAAGTGCATCCGCACGCCCGACATCGAGGAGGTCGGCAAGACCACCCGGCACGGCACGTTTTTCGAGATGTGCGGCAACTTCTCCTTCGGCGACTACTTCAAGGAGGGCGCGATCACGCTCGCCTGGGAGCTGGTCACGAAGTCGGTCGCCGACGGTGGCTTCGGCTTCGACGAGTCGGTCCTCTACCCGTCCGTGCTCAACGGTGACGAGGAGGCGGTCGCGCTCTGGAAGAAGATCTCCGGCCTGCCCGACGACCGCATCGTCCGGCTGCCGCCGAGCGAGAACTACTGGTCGATGGGCGTGCCCGGACCGGGTGGCCCGTGCTCGGAGATCCTGATCGACCGCGGTCCCGAGTTCGGCGCCGACCGTGACTGGGACGCCGGCGACCGCTACCTGGAGTTCTGGAACCTCGTCTTCATGCAGGACAACGTCGTCGCGGCGCGGTCCAAGTACGACGTCGACATCGACGGCCCGCTCGCCCAGACCGGTATCGACACCGGTCTCGGTCTCGAGCGCGTCGCCTACCTCATGCAGGGCAAGTCCAACATGTATGAGACCGACGTGGTCTTCCCGGTCATCGAGAAGGCGATGGAGCTGACCGGGAAGAAGTACGGCGCCTCCTACGAGGACGACGTCCGTTTCCGGGTCGTCGCCGACCACGTGCGCTCCTCGCTGATGCTGATCAGCGACGGCGTCACCCCCGGCAACGAGGGCCGCGGCTACGTCCTGCGCCGGCTGATGCGCCGCGCGATCCGCAACATGCGCCTGCTCGGCTACGAGGACCCGGCGATGCCCGAGCTGCTCCCGGTCTCCCGCGACAAGATGGGGGAGACCTACACCGAGCTGCTCTCCGGCTGGGACCGGATCAAGCGCGTCGCCGACTCCGAGGAGGAGGCCTTCCGCAAGACCCTCGCGGCCGGCACCCAGATCTTCGACCTGGCCGCGACCGAGGTGAAGTCGAGCGGATCCACCACGTTCACCGGTGCCAAGGCGTTCCAGCTCCACGACACGTACGGGTTCCCGATCGACCTGACCCTCGAGATGGCCGCCGAGGCGGGTCTCGAGGTCGACGAGGCGGGCTTCCGTGGCCTGATGACCGAGCAGCGCGAGCGGGCCAAGGCCGACGCGCGGGCCAAGAAGGGTCAGCACGCCGACCTGTCGGTCTACCGCGGCATCCTCGACACCAACGGGCCGACCGACTGGCAGGCCTACACGACCCTCGAGACCGAGTCGAAGCCGCTGGCTCTCCTCAAGGAGGGCAAGGCGGTCGACGTGCTCGGCCCCGACGAGATCGGCGAGATCGTCCTCGACCGCACCCCGTTCTACGCCGAGTCCGGTGGTCAGTCCGCCGACGCGGGCATCATCGAGTTCGACGGTGGCCGGCTCGAGGTCGTCGACGTGCAGCGCCCCGTCAAGGGCCTCGTGGTCCACCAGGTCCGGGTCGTCGACGGCGAGTTCCACGGCAACGGGCTCGTGCACGCCCAGGTCGACAAGGAGTGGCGCATCGGTGCTCGCCAGGCCCACTCCGGCACCCACGTGGTGCACGCGGCGCTGCGCGAGGTGCTCGGCCCGACCGCGCTGCAGTCGGGTTCCTTCAACCGCCCCGGCTACCTGCGTCTCGACTACGGCTGGACCAAGGGCCTGACGCCTGCGCAGATGCACGAGATCGAGGAGGTCTCCAACAACGCGCTGCGTGCCGACCTGCCGGTCTCCTGGGACTACATGACCCTCTCCGACGCCAAGGAGTGGGGCGCGATCGCGCTCTTCGGTGAGACCTACGACGACTCCAAGGTGCGCGTCGTCGAGATCGGCGGCCCCTGGTCGCGTGAGCTGTGCGGTGGCACCCACGTGGACCACTCCGCCCAGATCGGCACGATCGTGGTCACCTCGGAGGCCTCGGTCGGCTCCGGCAACCGGCGCATCGAGGCCTACACGGGCGTCGAGGGCTTCAACTACCTCGCCCGTGAGCGCGACGTCGTCTCCGAGCTCAACCTGCTGCTCAAGTCGAAGTCCGACGACGTCGTCGGCCGGGTCTCCGACCTGATGGAGCGGCTCAAGGCCGCCGAGAAGGAGATCGCCCGGGCGCGTACGGCACAGCTGCTCGCCTCCGGCGGCTCGATCGCGGCCTCCGCGGTCGACGTCGACGGCGTCCGGCTCGTCGCCCAGCGGGTGCCGGGTGTGGGCGGCGGCGACGCGCGCACGCTCGCCCAGGACGTACGCTCCCGGCTCGGTGACGCGCCGGCTGCCGTCGTGCTCTTCGGCGACGCTGACGACAAGGTCGCCGTCGTGGCCGCGGTCAACCCGGCGGGCATCGCCAAGGGCGTCAAGGCCGGCGACCTGATCAAGGAGCTCGCTCCGATCATCGGCGGTCGCGGCGGCGGCAAGCCCGACTTCGCCCAGGGTGGAGGCACCGAGGTCGGCAAGATCGACGAGGCCGTCGCCAAGGTCAAGTCGCTGGTGGCCGGAGCCTGATGCGTCACGGCGTACGCCTCGGTCTCGATCCTGGCGACGCCCGGATCGGCGTCGCCAGGAGCGACCCCACGGGGTTCCTGGCGACGCCGCTCGAGACGGTCAAGAAGGGTCGCGGGGACCTCGCGCGGCTGCAGGCGATCGTCGCCGAGATCGCCGAGGAGTCGACGATGCTCGAGGTCGTCGTCGGGCTGCCCCGGTCCCTCAAGGGAGGCGAGAACCCGGCGACTGCTAAGGTCCGGGACTTCGCCGCGTCCTTGGCGCGGCGAGTGGCTCCGGTCCCGGTTCGTCTCGTCGACGAGCGGCTCACCACAGTTTCCGCGGAGGCTATGCTCCGAGACCGGGGTCGCAAGGGTCAGGACCGCCGGGCAGTCGTGGACATGGCCGCAGCGGTTGTGATCCTGCAACACGCATTGGACAGTGAGCGCGCTTCGGGGACCGCGCCTGGAGAGATCGTTGAGGTCGGTCATTGAGTGAGCGCTATTACCCCCCGGACCCGCGCGACCCGCGTCGCCCTGGTCCGGGGTCATATGGTCGCGATCCGCGCGGTGGCTACCCGCCCCGGCAGCAGCCGCCACAGGATCCCCGCCAAGATCCTCGGCAGGCTCCCCGAGACCCCCGCCGGATGCCGCCGCAGCGGCCCGGTCAGATTCCCGGCCAGATCCCCGGTCTGATGCCTCCCCAGCAGGGCCAGCCGGGTCGCCGCCCGGGGCCGCGTCCCATGCCCAGTGCCGGCACGCCCCCGCCGGGCTACGGCCGGCAGGAGCCCCCGCAGCGGCCCGGTGGCTACGGCGGGCCGACCTATCAGCAGCACCCCAGCTTCTTCGACGACGGTCCGACGGACCACGACCCATACTTCGACGACGAGCCGCCGCCCCGGCGCAAGCGGCGCTTCGGCGGCTGTCTGGCCGTGCTGGTGGCCATGGCCGTCGTGCTCGGTGGGTTCTACGTCGTGGGCGATCGCGCCATCGACTACGTCAAGGATCTGGTCGCGCCGCCGGCGGACTATCCGGGCCCCGGGACCGACCCGGTCTCGTTCGAGGTGCACGAGGGCGACTCGGTCTCGGCCGTCGGTCGCAACCTGAAGGAGATCGGCGTGGTGGAGTCGGTCGATGCCTTCATCGACGCGGCCAACACCGAAGGGCTGACCGTCCAGGTCGGCTTCTATCCGCTGAAGAAGCAGATGAAGGCCGCCGACGTCGTCGAGATCCTTGCCAACCCGGACAACATCGACACGATCAACGTCACCATCACCGAAGGTTCGCGCGCCAAGGCGATCTACAAGGTGCTCGCCGAGAAGACGAAGAAGAAGCCGGCCGATTTCAAGAAGGCCGCCGAGGACACCGAGGCGATCGGACTGCCCGACTATGCCAAGGGCAACGTCGAGGGCTACCTCTTCCCGGCGACGTACGCCTTCCCGCCCGACGCCACACCCACCGAGATGCTGGCGATGATGGTCGACCGGTGGGAGCAGGCGCTGGGCGACAACGACATCGAGGCGCGCGCCAAGCAGCTGAAGTGCGGCGGCGGCAAGGCCTGCACCCCCGAGCAGATCATGACCGTGGCCTCGCTGGTCGAGGCCGAGGGTCGCGGCGACGACAAGGCCAAGATCGCCCGGGTGATCTACAACCGGGTCGAGAATCCCGGCACGGCCGGGCAGGCTGGTTTCCTGCAGATCGACGCCACGGTCAACTACGCGCTCGGGAAGTCCGGCAGCACCGAGCTCGGTGGGGTGAACGTGCAGTCGGTCGACTCGCCCTACAACACCTACACCAACAAGGGCCTGCCGCCGGGGCCGATCGGCGCACCGGGCGACGACGCGATCCAGGCCGCGCTCAACCCGGCGGATGGTTCCTGGTACTACTACGTGACCGTCAACCTGAAGACCGGTGAGACGAAGTTCGCCAAGAACTACGACCAGTTCCTGAAGTTCAAGGCGGAATACAAGCACTACTGCGAAACCGAGTCGAAGAGCTGCTGAGGAGAAGACCTGAGTGAAGTGCGCTGTTCTGGGTGACCCGATCGGTCACTCGCTCTCCCCGGCTCTCCACCAGGCCGCGTACGCCGAGCTGGACATGTCCGACTGGTCCTACACGTCCACGCGTGTGCAGGCTGGTGGCCTGGCGAAGTACGTCGCCGACCTCGGCGGCGACTGGCCGCCGAGCCGCTGGCGTGGGCTGTCGGTGACGATGCCGCTCAAGCGTGAGGCGTTCGAGCTGGCGCGTTCGGTCTCGCCCCGGGCGCGGCTGGTGGGTGCGGTCAACACGCTGGTGCGCTCCTCGCACGGCTGGGTGGGGGACAACACCGACCTGCCCGGCGCGGTCGCGGCGATCCGGGAGCGGGCCGGCGACGGCTTCTCGTGTTCCCACGGTGTGGTCCTGGGTGCCGGTGCCACGGCTGCCTCGACCGGGCTCGCGCTCGCCGAGCTGGGCGCCTCGCGGATCACGCTGCTGGCCCGCAACCCCGGCGCGGCGGGAGAGACGATCGAGATGATCTCGCGTCATCGGAGCAAGCCCGTCGTCTCGGTGCTGCCGCTGGACTCGGCCGCCCAGGAATCGGTTACCAGTGGTGTCGACGTGGTCGTCTCCACCGTCCCGGCGAAGGCGCAGACCCCGGAGCTCATCGACCGCTGGGCCGCAACGCCGGTCGTCTTCGACGTCGTCTACGACCCGTGGCCATCGCCGCTGCTGGCGGTGGCGCCCGGTGTGGCGGTCAGCGGCCTGGACCTGCTCGTGCACCAGGCGGTGCTGCAGTTCGAGCTCTTCACCGGCCGCACCGCCCCGCTCGACGCGATGCGGGCGGCGGGGGAGAAGGCGCTGGCCAGCAGGGAGCTCAGCACGGAGCCGGCGCCGGCATGAGCCAAGGGGCGGTCGTGCTGGTGAGTGCGGCCGTCGCCGGTCTGCTCGCTCTCGGGCTGCCGGCACTGCTTCGGAGGCTCCCCGAACCTGCCGACGACCCGCCGGTGGTCTCCTACGCCGCCGTCGCCGGCTGGTCACCGCTCCTGCCGGTCGCGGTGGCCCTCTCCGCGGTGGTCGCCGGCCTGCTCGCCTGGCAGGTCGAGCCGTCGCGGTTGATGGTGGTGCTGGTGCCACTCACGCCGATCTGCGTGCTGCTCGGCTACGTCGACTGGCGCGTCCAGCGGCTGCCGAAGGCGCCGATCCTGGTGGCCACCGCGGCCGGGCTCGGCCTGCTCGGCGCCGAGTGGCTCTGGACACGCGAGACCGCAACAGCCCTTGGCGCTCTCGCCGGACTGGTGATCGCCCGCTCGGGGTTCTGGCTGCTGTGGCGGCTGGTGCCGCACGCGATGGGCTTCGGCGACGTACGCCTGGCGGCGCTCGTCGGCCTGGTCCTCGGTCGCCTCGGCTGGGAGCAGCTGGCCGTCGGGCTGTGGGCCGGGCTGGCGATCTTCGGTGTCTGGGGCATCGGACGCGCGGTCGCGCAACGCTCGCGCACGGCGATGCGCGAGCCGTTGGCGTACGGGCCCTTCATGCTGCTGGGCATGCTCGTCGGGGTGTTCGCCGTCTCGCTTTGAGGCCGGGTGCACGGGGTTGCATGACCGGGATGAAAGACTGGCGTCATGTTGCGTTGGCTCACTGCGGGCGAGTCCCATGGTCCGTCCCTGACGGCCGTGATGGAGGGTCTGCCCGCCCACGTCCGGATCACCTCTGACGACATCGCTGATGCCCTGGCCCGGCGCCGGCTCGGCTATGGCCGCGGCGCCCGGATGAAGTTCGAGAAGGACCAGGTGCGGATCACCGGCGGCGTACGCCACGGGGAGTCGCAGGGCGGTCCCGTCGCGATCGAGGTCGGCAACACCGAGTGGCCCAAGTGGGAGACCGTGATGGCCTCCGACCCGGTCGCTCCTGAGGTGCTCGAGAAGCAGGCCCGCAACGCTCCGCTGACCCGGCCGCGGCCCGGTCACGCCGACCTGGTCGGGATGCAGAAGTACGACTTCGACGACGCCCGTCCGATCCTGGAGCGCGCCTCGGCCCGTGAGACCGCGGCCCGGGTCGCGCTCGGCGCGGTCGCCTCGGCCTTCCTCGAGCAGGCGCTCGGCGTCCGGCTGGTGTCGCACGTCATCGAGATCGGCGGGGTGCGTACGCCGACCCGCGAGGTCCCCACGCCCGAGGATGTCGCGCGCCTGGACGAGGACCCGGTGCGGGTGCTCGACCCCGACGGCTCCAAGCAGATGGTCGCCCGGATCGACGAGGCCCACAAGGACGGCGACACCCTCGGTGGCGTCGTCGAGGTGGTCGTCCACGGGCTGCCGCCGGGTCTCGGCTCCCACGTGCACTGGGACCGGCGCCTCGACGCGCGCCTGGCCGGCGCGCTGATGGGCATCCAGGCGATCAAGGGTGTCGAGGTCGGCGACGGGTTCGAGCTCGCCGCGACCCCCGGGTCCAAGGCCCATGACGAGATCGTTCCCTCCGCCGACGGGATCCGCCGCGCCTCCGGTCGCTCGGGCGGCACCGAGGGCGGCATGTCGACCGGCGAGATCCTGCGCGTTCGCGCGGCGATGAAGCCGATCGCGACCGTGCCCCGCGCGCTGCGCACCGTCGACGTCGCCACCGGTGAGGAGGCCGTCGCCCACCACCAGCGCTCAGACGTCTGCGCGGTGCCCGCCGCCGGCGTCGTCGCCGAGGCGATGGTCGCGCTCGTGCTGGCCGAGGCGGCGCTGGAGAAGTTCGGTGGCGACTCGGTCGCCGAGACGGCCCGCAACGCGAAGGCCTACCTCGAGAACCTGAGGTACTCGTGATGCCGGCTGTCGTGCTCGTCGGCCCGATGGGCGCCGGGAAGTCGACGGTCGGGGCGCTGCTCGCCTCCCGGCTCGGGGTCGCGCTGCGCGACACCGACGAGGACATCGCGGCCGCCGCCGGCAAGAGCGTCCAGGACATCTTCGTCGACGAGGGCGAGACCCACTTCCGTGCGGTCGAGGCCTCTGCGGTCGCGGCGGCGCTCGCCGAGCACGACGGCGTGGTCTCCCTCGGCGGTGGCTCGGTCCTGGCCGAGCAGACCCAGATCCTGCTCAAGGAGCACACCGTCGTCTACCTGCGGGTCGGGGTGGCCGATGCGGTCAAGCGGGTCGGTCTCGGCTCGGGCCGTCCGATGCTCCTCGGCAACGTACGCGGCCGCATCAAGGCGCTCCTGGAGGAGCGCGCCCCGATCTATGAGTCGGTCGCGACGATCGTCGTCGACACCGACGGCCGCTCGGCCGACGACGTCGCCGCCGAGCTCGCCTCCGCCCTGACCGCGCTGAACACCACGGAGTAGAAGTGACCGAGCCCGCAAGCACCGTCATCAGGGTCGAGAGCGCCGCGGCGTACGACGTCGTCATCGGCTCCGGCCTCGCCGGCCGGCTCCAGGGGCTCCTGGGCGAGAGCGTCGAGCGGGTGGCGTTCCTCTACGCCGCCGAGCTGGCCGAGTACGCCGAGCCGGTGCTCGAGGAGCTGCTCAAGCACTACGACGTGCTCGGCCTCGGGCTGCCCAGCGGCGAGGACCAGAAGACCGTCGCGGTCGCCAACGACTGCTGGGAGGCGCTGGGGGAGCGGGGCTTCACCCGCTCCGACGCGGTCGTCACCTTCGGCGGCGGTGCCACCACGGACCTGGGTGGGTTCGTCGCCGCCGGATGGCTGCGCGGCGTACGCGTCGTGCACGTGCCGACCACGGTGCTCGCCATGGTCGACGCCGCGGTCGGCGGCAAGACCGGGGTCAACACCGGCGCCGGGAAGAACCTCGTGGGAGCGTTCCATGAGCCCGCCGGCGTGCTGTGCGACCTCGCGCTGCTCGCGACGCTGCCGGAGGCCGACCTGATCGCCGGGCTCGGCGAGGTCGTCAAGTGCGGCTTCATCGCCGACCCCGAGATCCTGCGTCTGGTCGAGGAGACCGACAAGATCACCGCCTCCTCGCCGGTTCTCGCCGAGCTCGTCGAGCGCGCGATCCGAGTCAAGGCCGAGGTCGTCGCAGCCGACCTGAAGGAGACCGGCGGCGCCGACGGCCACCCCGGCCGCGAGACCCTCAACTACGGCCACACCCTCGCGCACGCGCTCGAGAAGCACTCCGGCTTCTCGATCCGCCACGGTGACGCGGTCGCCGTCGGCTGCGTCTACGCCGCCGAGCTCGCCCGTCTCGCCGGAGTCCTCGCCGACGACGTCGCCGCCCGGCACGCGCCGACGTTCGCCAAGGTCGGCCTCCCGACCACCGTCAAGGAGCTCGGCATCGAGGCCGGCTTCGACGACCTCATCGGCGCCATGCGGGTCGACAAGAAGGCTCGCGGCTCCGTCCTCCGCTTCCTCGTCCTCCATGACATCGCCACCCCGCGCATCCTCACCGGGCCCAGCGAGGAGCAGCTGCGGGAGGCGTACTCGGTGGTAGGTGGCTAGGACGCGCCTCTGCTGGAGGCCGAGCGGATCGGCGACCGCGCGATCTGCAGGCGGCGTACCGAGATCCTAGGTTCGGGTCACTTCCCGGACCAGCGGGCGATGTCCTCGTCGGTGACCTCGACCGGGCCTTCGACACGCTGGGTGGCACGGATGTGGTTGCCGAAGGGGTCGCGGAAGGCGCAGTCGACGCCGTAGGGCTGCCGGACGGGTTCCTGTGTGAACTCGACGCCCTTGGCGGAGAGCTCCTCGTAGAGCTTCTCGCAGTCGTCGGTGTTGAAGATGACCACGGCGCCCATCGCGCCCTTGGTGACCAGGTCGCGCAGCTGCGCGGCGGTCTCGGCGCTGTGGGCCGGGGAGCCGTCGGGCACCTCGAGCAGCAGCTCGTGGTCGGGGTCACCGGGGAGGTGGACGGTGAGCCAGCGCATGAAGCCCATGTCGACGTCGCTGCCGACCTCGAGGCCGAGCTTGCCGACGTAGAAGTCGAGCGCCTCGTCCTGGTCGAGCACGTAGATTCCGGTGATGTTGATGTTGGTCAGCATGCGACCAGTCTGCGTCCCGCCGACGCCGTACGCTTCTCCGAAACTGCTCAGCTCGCCGGCCGCATCCAGGCGCGGGCCACGCATCCGGGCACGGCGAGGCTCTCGGCGCGGGCGCGGTAGTCGCTGGGGGAGGTGCCGACGATGTCGCGGAACGTACGGCTGAAGGTGCCGAGGCTGGTGAAGCCGACCGTGAGCGCGACCTCGGTGACCGGCGTCGCGGTGTCGCGCAGCAACGCCATCGACCGCTCGATCCGCCGGCGCTGCAGGTAGCGGTGCGGCGTCTCCCCGAAGACCGCCTTGAACCGGCGGCTGAAGTGCGCGGGAGACACATGGGCGACCCGGGCGATCGCCGGGACGTCGAGTGGCTCGGCGTAGTGCCGGTCCATCACGTCGCGAGCCCGCAGCAGGCGACGGTTCTCGTCCTCGCCCGGGGTCATGTCTCGAGCGTACGTGCTTGCACGGGTCAAGCGCTCGGCGTCCCTGACGTTTGTATGCGCGACACGCCATGAGGATCTACAAACGGTCAGGGGCGCGAGCGAGCGGCCCGCGCCCCTGACGATTCGGTGCACGACACGCGGCATCGGCCTGCAGAACGTCAGGGACGCCGAGCGGCGGCGGGCGAGGTCACAGACCCATGTCCTTGGCGATGATGAGCTTCATGACCTCGGAGGTGCCACCGTAGATGCGGTTGACGCGGTTGTCGGCGTAGAGGCGGGCGATGGGGTACTCGTTCATGTAGCCGTAGCCGCCGTGGAGCTGGAGGCAGCGGTCGATGACCCGGTGGGCGACCTCGGTGCAGAACAGCTTGGCCGAGGCGGCCTCGGCAGCGGTCAGCGTGCCGGCATCCTCGGCCTCGATGGCCCGGTCGACCACGGCCTCGGCGGCGTCGACCTCGGCCTTGCACGCGGCCAGCTCGAACTTGGTGTTCTGGAAGGAGGCGACGGCGGTGCCGAAGACCTTGCGATCGTGGACGTAGGCCTTGGCGAACTCGACGGCGGCCGCGGCCTGGGCGTAGGCGCCGACGGCGATGCCGAGACGCTCGACCGGGAGGTTCTGGCCGAGGTAGGAGAAGCCCTTGCCGACCTCGCCGAGGACGTCCTCGACCGGGACCTGCACGTCGGTGAAGGAGAGCTCGGCGGTGTCGGAGACCTTGAGGCCGAGCTTGTCGAGCTTGCGGCCGACCTCATAGCCCGGCAGCTTGGTGTCGACGGCGAGCAGGGTGATCCCGCCGCGGCGGTCCTCCGGGGTGGCCGGGGCGGTACGGGCGCAGACGATCACCCGGTCGGCGTTGACGCCGCCGGTGATGAAGGTCTTGGCGCCGTTGAGGACGTAGTGCTTGCCGTCCTCGGTGAGCTTGGCGTTGGTGGTCATCCCGGCCAGGTCCGAGCCGGTGCCGGGCTCGGTCATCGCGATCGCCCACATCTCCTCGCCGGAGACGAAGCCGGGCATCCAGCGCTCCATCTGGTCCTCGGTGGCGAGCTTGAGGAGGTAGGGCAGGCAGAGGCCGACGTGGGTGCTCGAACCGCCGAAGGAGACGCCGGCGCGGGCGAGCTCCTCGGTGATGACGGCGGAGTACTTGAACGACTCGATGCCGGCGCCGCCGTACTCCTCGGGCACCTGGATGCCCCATACGCCGAGCTCGCCGAGCTTGAGGTAGAAGTCGTGGGGGACGATCCCGGCCGCGTACCACTCGTCGTAGACGGGGGTGACCTCCTTCTCGATGAACGAGCGGATGGTCTCGCGGAAGGACTGGTGGTCCTCGGTGTAGATGGTGCGGCGCATGACGGTGCTATCTCCTCGGGTGCAACTTGTAGGGGTCAGGGTCGGGCGCCGACGACGCGGAGCGCGAGGTCGGCGTAGAAGTCGGCGAGGGCCTCGGGCGTCCAGGAGCCGTCGTCGCGGTACCACCGGGCCAGGTCGATGCCGAGCGAGAGCAGGGCGGTGGCGGCCTTGGCTGGGTCGGGGGTGTCGAAGTCGCCGCTGCGTACGCCTTCCTCGACGACCTCCCGCATGACGGTGTCGATGGCGCGGCGCAGCCCCGCGATCTCGCGGAAGTGCTCCTCGGTCAGCGCCGCGAGCTCGTAGTTGATCACCCGGGCGGTGGTGTGGGACCGGGCATGGAAGAGGACATAGGTGCGTACGGCCGCGGCGACCCGCTCGGCGGGCGTGGCGTCGGCGCGGGTCGCCTCGGTGACCGCCTCGAGGATCACCTCGTGGCCACGGACCGCGATCGCGTGCAGGAGCTCCTCCTTGGAGCGGTGGTGCACGTAGACCGCGGCCGGGCTCAGCCCGGCCGCGGTGGCGATGTCGCGGGTGCTGGTGCCGTGGAACCCCTTGGCGGAGAATGCCTGGACCGCCGCGTCGAGCAGACGGGCACGGCTGCGGTCGCCGCGTGCCTGGGTGCTGGTGCGGAGCTCGTTCATGCGATCAGTCTGGCACAAAGGTAAGTGAGCGCTTAGATTCGGCTCCGGAAAATCGTGCGAGGATTCGGGGCGTGAGCAATGCGTTGAAGAAAGTCCTGGTCCTCAACGGACCCAACCTCGGACGCCTCGGGAAGCGCCAGCCCGAGATCTACGGGCACACCACCCACGACGAGCTCGCCGCACTGTGCGTCGACTGGGGCCATGCGCTCGGCTTCGCCGTGGACGTACGTCAGACCAACCATGAGGGCGACATGGTCGACTGGCTCAACGCCGCGGCCGACAAGGGCATCCCGGTCGCGCTCAACGCCGCGGCCTGGACCCACTACTCCTACGCCATCTACGACGCCTGCGCGCAGCTGACCGCCCCGCTTGTCGAGGTGCACATCTCCGAGCCGCTCGAGCGGCCCGAGGTCTTCCGGCACACCAGCGTGATCACTCCCCACGCCACCGCGGTCGTGGCGGGCAAGGGCATCGACGGCTATCGGGAGGCGCTCGAGGTCATCGCCGCGAAGCTCGGCGACGCCTGACCTGACCCATATTGGCGATCGCCGTTCCGGGCTCGCGACACGTGCCGCTCCGGGGGTCACCGTGGGTCCATGGGTCGGCTGCTGGTGGGTCTCGCACGGGTCCTGGGCGTCCTGCTCGCCGGCGGGGTGCTCGGGGCACTGATCGGCGGCGTCGGCGGACGGCTCGTGATGTTCCTGCTCATCCGGCTCAGTCCGGCGGCCGACGGCGTGACCAGCGACGACGGGTTCGAGATGGGGCGGTTCACCCTCAGCGGCTCGCTGAACCTCCTCGCCATCTGCACGATCCTCGGTGTCGTCGGTGCGGTGCTCTACCTGCTCGTCCGGTGGCTGCTGTTCGGGCCCTGGTGGTTCCGGGTCCTCAGCGTCACGCTCGCCGCCGGCGTGGGGGTGGGCAACCTCCTCGTCCACACCGACGGCATCGACTTCAGCCTGCTCCAACCGGCTCTGGTCTCGGTGCTGGCGTTCGTGGCGGTGCCCGCGGCCTACGGGGCCGCGCTGACCGTGGTCGCGGAGCGGCGGATCCTGGCCTGCTGGCCGGTCCCGCCCGAGACGGGCGCGGTGGGGAACGCCACGCTGTGGGTGCTGCGCGCGGTGGCGCTGGCGGTCGGCGTACTGTCGTTGGTGGATCTCGTCGGGAAGACCGCGGCCCTCGTGTGACCCTGCGCTTGATTCGGCCCTGTGCGGACTCGCGGATAGGATTCTCCGAGGTCCTTCGGGGCCCTGCGAACGTGTACGAACATTGACAACGAAGCCTGCATCGGTGCAGGTCAAAGAGACGAAGGCTGACTGACGGTTATGGCGACGACGAACGACCTCAAGAACGGCATGGTGCTGAAGATCGAGGGCCAGCTCTGGCAGGTGGTCGAGTTCCAGCACGTGAAGCCCGGCAAGGGTCCGGCCTTCGTCCGCACCAAGCTGAAGAACGTCGAGTCGGGCAAGAACGTCGACAAGACCTTCAACGCCGGCACCAAGGTCGAGACCGCCACCGTCGACCGTCGTACGTTCCAGTACCTCTACAACGACGGCTCCAACTTCGTCTTCATGGACGTCGCCGACTTCGACCAGGTCGAGGTCGGCCCGGAGATCATCGGCGACAGCGCCGGCTTCCTCCTGGAGAACCAGGAGGTCATCCTGGCCACCAACGAGGGCCGCGTGCTCTTCGTCGAGCTCCCGCCGTCGGTCGAGCTCGTCATCTCCTACACCGAGCCCGGCGTCATGGGTGACTCGGCCACCGGCCGCACCAAGCCCGCCACCCTGGAGACCGGCGCCGAGATCCAGGTGCCGCTCTTCATCGAGCAGGGCGAGAAGATCAAGGTCGACACCCGCGAGGGCGGTTCCTACCTCTCCCGCGTCAAGGGCTGACCTGTGGCTCACGTCGCCACCGCCCGCACCAAGGCCCGCAAGCGTGCTCTCGACCTGCTCTTCGCCGCCGAGGCCCGCGGGCTCTCCGCCGGTGACCTGCTCGACCAGCAGATCCGCGAGGGCGAGGTGCCCAACAACCCGTTCACGGTCAAGCTCGTCCGTGGCGTGGTCGCCGAGTCCGAGCGGATCGACGCCCTGATCTCGGCCAACGCCCGGGACTGGACCCTGACCCGGATGCCCGCGGTGGACCGCAACGTGCTCCGGATCGGCGTCTGGGAGCTCCTCGACGGCGATGTCGCCGCCGAGGTCGCGATCAGCGAGGCGACCGCCCTGGTGACCGAGCTGTCCACCGACGACTCGCCGTCCTTCGTCAACGGCGTGCTCGCCGCGGTCGCGAAGGATGTCGCGAAGCGCTGACCGGCATGTGACGTACGCCTGTCCGGACCGTTCCGGGCAGGCGTGATGTCATTTCAGGGTGCGGCACGAAGCGTGTGTTTTCCGGTTATCGACGATTGCTTCGGTCGGGACCGTATGTTTGGACTCGAGGCTGAGATGGCGGCCATAAACCAGCACCCGTATTCGGAGAGCGCATGACGCAGGAGAACAACCCCTACGACGAGCCGGACTCGCGCACCCGGCCGGCCGGAGCACCCTCACACTGGGTGACGCCGCCTCCGCCGAACACGGCGGGCCGGCCGCCGACGCCCCCTGTCCAGCCCCGTCCCGACCCGAGTCAGGAGGCGACTCGCATCACCAACCCACAGGTCACCACGACACCCGCCCCGCCCCCGCCGGCGGTGGCGGTGACGCCGCCAGCACCCGGCGGCCACGGGCTGGAGGTCCCCAGCGCGACCGACTTCCTCGACCGGCGCGCGGAGTCGGCCGGGTTCGGTCCCGCGACCTGGGGCTGGCGAGGCGCGATCCGCAAGATGTCCGGCGGGCTGATCAGCCCGCGGATGGGCGCGGCCGAGGTCGCCTACGAGCAGGACCGGGCGATGATCCAGCGCGACTTCGACGGACCGCGCACGATCGTCTTCATCAACCCCAAGGGCGGCGCCGCCAAGACCACCGGCGTGCTCGCGGCCGGCTACACCTTCGGCACCGTACGCGGTGGCGGGATCGTGGCCTGGGACAACAACGAGACCCGCGGCACCCTCGGCATCCGCGGCATGCGGAGCACCCACCGCAACACCACCCGCGAGTTGCTCGACAACCTGGCCGCGTTCAACAACGTCTACCAGTCCCGCATCGGTGACCTGGGTGCCTTCGTACGCTCCCAGGGCGACGCCCACTTCGACGTGCTCGCCTCCGACGAGCGCCCGGACGTGACCGGCCAGATCCACGCCGACGACTTCGGGCAGGTGCACCAGCTGCTGGAGCGCTTCTACAAGGTGATCCTGGTCGACACCGGCAACAACATGCGGGCCGAGAACTGGCTGGCCGCCGCCGACACCGCCGACCTGCTGGTGGTGACCTCGACGGTGCGCGAGGACACCGGCTACAGCGGCCTGTGGATGCTCGACGCGCTCCAGGAGTCGGGCTACGCCGACCTCAAGCTGAAGACGATCACCGTGCTCTCCGACCCGTCCCCGAAGGTCGACACCAACCTGGCCCGCGACCTCACCGAGGTCTACCAGCAGCGCACCCGCGGGGTCTACCGGGTCCCGTTCGACCCGATGCTCGTCGCGGGGTCCACGATCCAGTACTCCCAGCTCTCGGAGGACACCAAGATGTCGTGGCTGAAGGCCTGCGCCGGGATGGCGCACGCGCTCTAGCCATGGGCCGCTAACGTCGGAGTCATGCGCGCAGTCGTCTACTCCGAGAACGGTCCCTCCTCCGCCATGCGTCTGACCGAGCGCCCGGTGCCGAAGCCGGGTTCCGGTGAGGTCCTGGTGAGACTGGTGCGGGCGGGGGTCAACCCCACCGACTGGAAGGTACGCGCCGGCCTGAGCGCGACCCTCACGACTCCCGAGGCGACGCCGGGCCAGGACGGCGCGGGCGTGATCGAGGAGATCGGCGAGGGCGTCACCACCCATATCGTCGGCCAGCAGGTCTGGCTCTTCATGGTCCAGCACGGTCAGGCCTGGGGCACCGCGGCGGAGTACGTCACGGTCCCGGCCCACAAGGCCGTCGAGCTCCCCGTCGGAGCCTCCTACGACCTCGGCGCCTCGCTCGGCGTCCCGGCGATGACCGCCCACCGCGCTCTCACCTCCGGTGCGGTGGAGCGGGTGGCCGCGGGGTCGTTCGACGGCCTCACCATCCTGGTCCACGGCGGCGCCGGCGCGGTCGGGAACGCCGCCATCCAGCTCGCGGTCTGGGCGGGAGCGAAGGTCATCACCACCGTCAGCTCGCCGGAGAAGGCGGCGCTGGCGAAGGCCGCCGGAGCACACCACATCGTCAACTACCGCGAGGGCGACCCGGCCGCGGCGATCCGGGAGATCGCGCCCGACGGCGTCGACCAGATCGTCGAGGTCGCCCCGGCGGTCAACAACGACCTGGACCGCGCCGTGATTGCCAAGCGCGGCACGATCGCGATCTACGCCAACAACGGCGGCGACGAGCTCACCATGCCGCTGCGGGCGACCTTCTCGCTCAACCTGCGCTATCAGTTCATCCAGCTCTACGGCATCGAGGAGCAGCAGATCCAGGCCGCGGCCGACGACGTCGCCGCCGCCGTGGCGGCGGGGGCGCTGCGTGTGGGACCGGAGGCCGGCGTACCCCTGCACCACTATCGGCTCGAGGAGACCGCCGCCGCCCACGACGCGGTCGAGGCGGGTGCGGTCGGGAAAGTGCTGATCGACCTGGAGTGAGGATAGGGTTGGGCTGATCCTTTAACGAGCCGTCCCGTGAGGCGGAGAAGGAGCTATCGACCCTTGTCTGTCCAAGTGCCTGAGCCGTCGACCGATGGTCGTGTCGTGCTCGATGCCCGCGACATCTCCCGGGCGCTGACCCGGATCTCCCACGAGATCCTGGAGCGCAACCGAGATGCCGAAGATCTGGTGCTGCTCGGCCTGCACACCCGTGGGGTGCCGCTGGCCAAGCGGATCGCCGCGCGGATCGAGGCCGCCGAGGGCCATCCGGTCGCCCACGGCGCACTCGACGTGACGATGTACCGCGACGACCTGCGCACCCATCCCACCCGCGCCCCGCACCACACCGAGATCCCGCCCGGCGGCATCGACGGCAAGACCGTGGTGCTGGTCGACGACGTGCTCTTCTCGGGCCGCACCGTCCGGGCCGCGCTCGACGCGCTGGCCGACTACGGCCGCCCCGCCGTCGTACGTCTGGCCGTTCTCGTCGACCGCGGCCACCGGCAGCTGCCCATCCGGGCCGACCACGTCGGCAAGAACCTCCCCACGGCGCGCTCCGAGCGGGTCGGGCTGCGCCTGGAGGAGACCGACGGCATCGACGAGGTACGCATCGTGGAGCTCGAGGGGGTTCCGGCATGACCCGCCATCTGCTGTCCATCGACGACGTGAGTGCGGAGGAGATCCAGCAGCTCTTCACGACCGCCGCTGAGATGCACGACGTCCAGAAGCGCGAGGTCAAGAAGCTGCCCGCGCTTCGCGGGCGCACCGTGATCAACCTCTTCTTCGAGGACTCGACCCGCACCCGGTCCTCCTTCGAGATCGCCGGCAAGTGGCTCTCGGCCGATGTGATCAACCTGTCGGCGAAGGGCTCCTCGGCCTCGAAGGGCGAGTCGCTGCGCGACACCGTGCTGACGGTGACCGCGATGGGCGTCGACGGCCTGGTGATGCGCCACTCGGCCTCCGGCGCGGCCCATCAGGTCGCGGGCTGGCTCGACATCCCCGTGATCAACGCCGGCGACGGGATGCACGAGCACCCGACCCAGGCGCTGCTCGACGGCTACACGCTGCAGCGCCAGCTCGGTGGACCCGGCTCCCTGGAGAGCAAGCGGATCGCGATCGTCGGCGACCTGACCCATTCGCGGGTGTTCCGGTCCAACGTGAAGTCGCTGGGCAAGCTCGGTGCCTCCGTGGTCGCCGTCGCCCCGCCCACGCTGATGCCCTCCGGCATCGCCGAGTGGGCCAAGGCCGACGGCTTCGTCACCTCCTACTCGCTGGACGACGTGCTGCCGGAGGTCGACGCGGTGATGATGCTGCGCGTCCAGCGGGAGCGGATGAGCGGCGGCTACTTCCCGACCTCACGGGAGTACACCGTCGGCTACGGGCTCACCCGCCAGCGGCTCGGACTGCTGCGCGAGGGCGTGCCGATCCTGCACCCCGGCCCGATGAACCGTGGCCTGGAGATCTCTCCCGAGGCCGCCGACGCCGCCTCCTCACGGATCCTCGACCAGGTCTCGGCCGGGGTCGCGATCCGGATGTCCGTCCTCTACCACCTGCTCGCCGGCGAGGAGTCCGCATGAGTCTGTTGATCAAGGGTGCCTCCGTCCTCGGGGCCGAGCCGACCGACGTCTACGTCGACGGGGGAGTGATCCGGGAGATCGGCACGGTCTCCGCGACCGCGGACGAGGTCGTCGACGCCTCCGGCCTGGTCCTGCTCCCCGGGCTCGTCGACCTGCACACCCACCTGCGCCAGCCGGGCCGCGAGGACGCCGAGACGGTCGCCTCCGGTGCCGCCGCGGCGGCCGCCGGCGGTTACACCGCCGTGCTCGCGATGGCCAACACCTCCCCGGTCACCGACACCGCCGAGGCCGCGGTCTCGGTATGGGAGCTCGGCCGCGAGGCAGGGATGGCCGACGTGTTCCCGGTCGGAGCGGTGACGAAGGGTCTGGGCGGCGAGGAGCTGGCCGAGCTCGCGTTGATGAACCGCTCGCGCGCCGGGGTCACGGTCTTCTCCGACGACGGCCGCTGTGTCTCCGATCCGCGGGTGATGCGGCGGGCGCTGGAGTACGTCAAGGCGTTCGGCGGCGTGATCTCTCAGCACTCCCAGGACCCCTCGCTGGCGCCCTACGGCTCGGCCTGCTGCCACGAGGGTGAGCTCTCCGGGCGGCTCGGTCTGCCCGGCTGGCCCGGAGTCGCCGAGGAGGTCATCGTCGCCCGCGACGTGATGCTCGCCCGCCACACCGGCTCGCGCGTCCACGTCGCCCACGCCTCCACGGCCGGCACGGTCGAGGTGCTGCGCTGGGCGAAGGCGCAGGCCGAGAAGGACGGCAGCTGGGCGGTCACCGCGGAGGTCACCCCGCACCACCTGCTGCTCACCACCGACCTGCTCGCCGGCTACGACCCGACCTTCAAGGTCAACCCGCCGCTGCGTCCTGCCGAGGACGTCGAGGCCCTGCGCGCGGCTCTGGCCGACGGCACCATCGACGCGGTCGCCACCGACCACGCCCCGCACGCGCGCCAGGACAAGGAGCACGCCTTCGTCGACGCCGCCTTCGGGATGCTCGGGCTCGAGGAGGCGCTCTCGGTCGTCTCGACCGTCATGGTCTCCGCGGGGCTCCTGGACTGGGCCGGCGTCGCCCGGGTCATGTCCACGAACCCGGCACGCATCGCCGGTCTCGAGGGCCACGGCCGCCCGATCGCGGCCGGCGAGCCGGCCAACCTGGCTCTCGTCGACCCGGCCGCGACCTACGTCGTGGACCGCGACCGCTCGCTCTCGCTCTCCCGCAACAACCCCTGGCACGACCGCAAGCTCACCGGTCGTGTCGTCTCCACCTACCTGCGGGGGAAGCAGACCTACGCCGGTTAGGCTCCACCGCCGTGACCGACGTCTTCTCCGACAAGCTCGCGCGGTGGAGCGCCTACACCGCGACCCCGTGGGGCCGGATCCGCTACACCGTGGTCGAGGAGATCCTGCGGCGCCAGTGCGCGGAGCTGGGGGAGGGGCTCCGGATCCTCGACGTCGGCGGCGGTGAGGGGATGGACGCGCTACCGCTGGCGCTGGCCGGGCACGAGGTCACGATCCTCGACCCGTCCGAGTCGTGGCTGGCCGAGGCGAAGCGGCGGGCGACGGAGGCAGGCGCCTCGCTCACCACGCTCGTCGGTGGCGTCGATGACCTGCCCGAGGGCGAGTGAGACCTTGTCCTGTGCCATTTCGTGCTGCGCTACCGGCCCGCTGACGCCGAGGACGTACGCCGCCTGGCGGCTTCCGTACGCCCCGGCGGGCGGCTCTCGGTGATGGAGGCCAACCCCGCCGCCATGGTCTTGCGCCAGCTGGTCACGGGTGGTCCCGAGGCTGCGCTCACCGAGCCTCCTCGAGCTCGAGCTCGCGCTGTGCGACCAGGAGCCGTTCGTACGCATCGCCGGGACGTACCAGCTCGTCGCTGAACGCCCGGGTTAGGCTCGGCAGGGTGGATAACCTCGAGCGCGTCTACAAGATGCCCTTCGGCTCCGTCTACCCGCACTACGTGACGAAGGTGGAGAGGAAGGGTCGCACCGCGGCCGAGCTGCACCAGGTGATCACCTGGCTGACCGGCTTCGACGACGAGGCGATCACCAAGCACATCGAGGCAGGGACGAGCTTCGAGGAGTTCTTCGCCGCCGCCGACCTCAACCCGGGCTCGGAGCTGATCACCGGTGTGGTGTGTGGAGTGCGGGTCCAAGACATCGAGGACCCGGTCATGCGCCAGGTGCGCTATCTCGACAAGCTGGTCGACGAGCTCGCCAAGGGCAAGGCCATGGAGAAGATCCTGCGCGCATAGTCGTGTTCGGTTAATCGGTTGGACGGCGCAGGCGTCCGCCGCGTACGCTTTACTCATCATGAAGATCTCGCGCTGACCCCGACCCGCGGCCGCGGCACATGCCCGGCGGGTCGTCCTCGAACCCGAAGGCCAGCGCTCTCGTGTCTACGAACCCGATCGTCGTCCGCGACCTCTCCGTCTCCTTCCGCAACGGCTCCGTTCTCACCGGGATAGACCTCACCGTCTCCCCGGGCGAGCGGATCGCGCTCGTGGGGGAGAACGGCGCCGGCAAGTCCACACTGCTCCGCGCTATCGCACGCCAGCTCCCGGCCAGTGCCCAACGCACGGGCACGCTCGAGGCACCGGACGACCTCGTCTGGCTGCCCCAGGAGCCGCCGTTCCGTGACGTCGCGAGCATCGAGGACGTGCTCGCCACCACCCTGCGCCCGCTGCGTGAGGCCGTCGCCACGGTCGAGACGCTCGCCGACCGGCTCGACGACCCCGAGGTCGCCGAGACGTACGCGAACGCCCTCGACTTCGCGGTCGCCCACGACGCCTGGGACGCCGACCGGCGAGCCATCCTGGCCGCCGAGCGTCTCGGCCTCAGCGGCCTGGACCGGGAGCGGCCGATCAGCACGCTCTCCGGCGGGCAGCGGACCAGGCTGGCGCTGGCGACCGCGATCACCCGCCGGCCCGACGCGCTGCTGCTCGACGAGCCGACCAACCACCTCGACGACGAGGCGGTCGCGGTGCTGGGGGAGTTCCTGCGTGACCTCCCGGGCGTCGTGCTGATGGCCTCCCACGACCGCGTGTTCCTCGACGAGGTCGCCACCGGGCTCTTCGACCTCGACCCGACCGCCTTCGGCACCGATGGTGCCGGTGGTCGGCTCTTCGGAGGCGGCTGGAGCGCCTATGAGGAGGCGCGGGAGGCCGCGCGCGAGCGGTGGGAGCAGACGTACGCGGAGCAGCAGGAGGAGCTCAAGCGCCTGCGCACCGCGACGAAGATCGGCAACGACGCGATCGCCCACAACCGCGGCCCGACCGACAACGACAAGTTCATCTACAAGTTCAAGGGCAGCAACGTCGAGCGCACCGTCGCCCGCCGCAAGAAGGACGCCAACCGCCGGTTGGAGGAGGCCGAGGAGGCGCAGGTACGCAAGCCGCCTCCGCCGCTGCGGCTCAATGCCGCGCTGTCGGCCGCCGGTGCGAGCGGACGGATGGTCGTCGTACGCGACCTGGTGGTCGAGCAGCGGGTCAGCCTGCCGATCCTCGACGTCACGGCGGGGGAGCACCTGCTGATCACCGGGCCCAACGGCAGTGGCAAGTCCACGCTGCTGGGGGTGATCTCCGGACGCGTCAAACCGACCTCGGGGGAGGTTCAGGTCAGTGCCCGGCACGTCGAGGAGCTCACCCAGGACCCGCAGTTCGGAGATCTGCGTCGTAAGGTCGCCGACGTCTATCTGGAGTCCGTGGGGGAGATGTTGGCCACCGAGGTGCCGCTGCGCGACCTGGGCCTGGTCCACCCGCGGGATCTCAACCGGCCCGTCGGGGCGCTGAGCGTCGGTCAGCGTCGCCGGCTGGATCTTGCGATCGCCATCGCCACCGGCCCGGACCTGCTGCTGCTCGACGAGCCCACCAACCACATCTCGCTGACCCTGGCGGGCGAGCTGGAGGAGGCGATCGGGGTCACGCCGGGCACCATCGTGGTCGCCTCCCACGACCGCTGGCTGCGCCGGCGCTGGTCGGGGCCGGAGCACCGGCTCGTGCCCTGAAACCGGTCTCGGGCGGGCCACTTCCGGGCGAAACCCTGTGGATGAACCGAGTTATCCACAGGGTCCCGGATCGTCGTTGTCCTCCACGGCAGGCCATGGTGCCGTAGACCCATGACCGACAAGACTCCGTACGCTCCAGCCCTCCGCACCCAGGCCGACGTCGAGGCCGCCTGGCGACACCTGATCAACCCCCTCGGCTGGCCCGAGCCACGGCTGTGGTTCATGTTGGTCGAACCCGACGGTGTCCCGTTCCCACAGCTGTGCCAGATCGAGGGGTTGCCGGTGGAGATCGCCGACGACGGCGCTGCCAACCTCGCCACGATGCTTCACGACCTGGTCGAAGCACACGGCTTCGACCGGGTCGAGCTCCTGCTGTGCCGGCCGGGCGGTGGCCCACCGAACCGCTCGGACAGGAAGAACGCCGCCGAGCTCTACGGGGCCTGCGCCGTGGCCGGGGTGCCGCTCGATGTCGTCCATCTCGCGACCGACCATGACTTCTGGCCGATCCCGCTGGACGCCCTCGGTGAGATCAGAACTCCAGCGTGACCTTCGTGTCGCCCAGCTCGCGCTCGACGATGCGGTCGAACTCCGCGGAGGCGGCCTCGCGCTCGACCAGGTCACGCAGCGCGTGGTCGATCGCAGCCTGGTTGGTTGTCGTCCCGGCGATCTTCCTCGCCTCGGCCAACAGCTCCTTGTCGATGCTGATCGACGTCTCGGTCATGGCGTACCCCCGCACGAAATCTGGATGAAACATCGAAACGCTAGCGGTGCCCACCATGCAACGCAATGACCTGCGACAACCGTCACATCGTGTCGCACACACCCGGCCCGCTCAGCTCCTGCTGGAGTCGCTCGACGCTCGGCAGGCTGGCCTGCAGCTGATACTCGGCGATGCCGAGGGGGTGCGTCGAACCGCGCAGAGAGTATTCGGCGACGACCTGGTTGCGGCTCTGGCACAGCAGGATCCCGATCGTCGGGGCATCGTCGGCGTGCGCCATCTCCCCGTCGACCGCCGCCAGATAGAAGTTGAGCTGTCCGAGGTGCTCGGGCCTGAACTTCCCGGCCTTGAGCTCGATGACGACGTAGCAGCGCAGCTTCAGGTGATAGAAGAGCAGGTCGATGAAGAAGTCCTCCCCACCGACCTCGAGCGGCACCTGACGCCCGACGTACGCGAATCCCACGCCGAGCTCGACCAGGAACTGGGTGACGTGGTCGACGAGTGCCTGTTCGATGACCCGTTCGCGCGCCTCGTTGCCGACGCCGAGAAACTCGAAGTTGTAGGGGTCCTTGACGATCTCGCGGGCGAGATCAGAGGTCGCGGGCGGGAGTGTCAGTTCGAAGTTGCTGATCGATCGTCCCGAGCGCTCGAGGGATCGGAGGCTGATGTGATGGACGAGCATGTTCCTCGACCAGCCGTGTTCGACGGCCGCGGCGGCGTACGCCAGACGCTCTTCGGTGTTCTTCAGCTTGCTGAGCAGTTCGATGTTGTGGCCCCAGGACAAATTGTCCAACGGCCGTTGGACAATTGCCTCCCGCGGCCAGGCGGCCGCGAACGAGCGCATGTACATCAGGTTTGCGCGTGAGAGACCGGTCATTCCCGGAAGGGCCCGTCGCAGATCGCCTGCGAGTCGCTCGACGATCTTGCTACCCCAGCCTTCGGCTTCCTGCTTGACGACGATCTCGTGCCCGATTTCCCAGTAGAGGAGGGTCATGGCCGCATTGAGTGCGACTGATGCCTGTTGCTGCGCGCTGCGGATGTGAGTCTTGAGGTCGCTGAGCCAGGTGGCATAGCCGTCGGGCAGCGAGACAGAATCGGACATGGGTGTTCTCCTTTGAGGCGTGCGAATCACCGCCTGCGATTGCAGGCGGGATGTTCGCCGCTACTGGAGGCACCTGTGGTGCTATTACTTACCCTCGCGACTGGCGGCCCCTTCTCGCAGACCTGGCTGGCCCGGTACTTCGGAGTGATCGCCTGAGTTGCCTCGATCAGATCATCTGCGCCGGCCCGGATTCAGCAGGCGCGCCGGGCCCGAGGTCGGCTTCGCCGCCGACCACGAGCGTGGCATGCCCCCCACCGGATAGCGGGTCGTGGGCGTCGGCCGCCCGAACCTGGTCGCCACGGTCACAGAATCGGGCGAGCGTGTGGATCACCGGTGAGTCGCGCATCAGGCGCATGCCAGGATGGAGGCGAGAAGGACCGATGTGGGTCCGTGAACGCAAGGGTTAGAGATGACGGACGCAGCGTGGTACCCGGACCCGACCGGACAGGCGGAGCTTCGCTACTACGACGGGAGCCAGTGGACCGAGCACGTGTCGACGGGCGGGCAGCAGTCGACGGCGCCTCTGGCGCCCCCTCAGGCCACGGTGGAGCAGGAGGCGCCGACGCAGGTCGGTTCGGTGGCGGCCGCCCAGGCGGCGTACGGCGACAGCGCCCAGGCGCAGCCGGCCCAGGCTGCGTCGGTGCAGTACGGGCAGCAGGCCGCCCAGGCCCAGCCCGCGGGCGACCCGTTCGCGGGGATCTCGGGTGACCTGATCGACGGTCGCTTCGCCGAGATCGAGGGCAGCGGCGCGGTGCTGCAGAACAAGAAGCTCCTGCGCGTACGCGTCGGGGAGCCGTTCCAGGCGCGCCAGGGCTCGATGGTGGCCTACCAGGGCAACGTGCAGTTCAAGTACCAGGGCGGCGGCGTGGGGAAGTTCCTCAAGCGGGCCGTGACCGGTGAGGGCCTCAGCCTGATGGGTGTCGAGGGTCAGGGCGACGTCTTCCTGGCTGACGCGGCCAAGGAGGTCCACATCCTCCACCTGAACAACTCCGGCATCTCGATCAACGGCGACCACGTGCTCGCTTTCTCCAACAGCCTGCAGTGGAACATCGAGCGGGTCCAGGGTGCCGGGATGCTCACCGGCGGCCTCTTCAACACGACGCTGCGCGGCACCGGCTGGATCGCGGTCACCACCGAGGGTGAGCCGGTCGTCCTCAACGCCGGCGAGGCGCCCACGTTCGCCGACACCAACGCCGTGGTCGGCTGGTCGCTCGGTCTGCAGACCAGCCTGCAGAAGTCGTTCACCGCCGGCGCGCTCATCGGCCGCGGCAGCGGCGAGGCGTTCCAGGTCGCCTTCCACGGCGCCGGCTTCGTCATCGTGCAGCCGTCCGAGGGCGCGGTCGTGCCGCCCCACTCGCACAACTGAGCGCGTCCGAGCTGATGCGACTGCCGCGTACGTCACATGCTGGCGTACGCGGCGGCCGCCAACTGCCGTCAACCGGCATCTGCTTGATACTGTCACCAACAAGTTGACCGACATCCTTTAAGCACCGTCCCGTGAGGCGGAGAAGGAGGTACGGCGTGCCGCTGCATGCCCACAAAGAAGCACTCCTCGTACTCGAGGATGGTCGAACGTTCAGGGGAGAGTCGTTCGGCGCCGAGGGTGAGACCTTCGGCGAGGCGGTCTTCTCCACCGGCATGACGGGCTATCAGGAGACGCTGACCGACCCGAGCTACCACCAGCAGGTGGTCGTGATGACCGCGCCCCACGTCGGGAACACCGGCGTGAACGACGAGGACCCCGAGTCCCGCCGGATCTGGGTCGCCGGATACGTCGTCCGCGACCCTGCCCGGGTCTCCTCGAACTGGCGCGCCCAGCGCACCCTCGACGACGACCTCCGCGACCAGTCCGTGGTCGGCATCAGCGGGATCGACACCCGCGCCCTGACCCGCCACCTGCGCGAGCGCGGTGCGATGCGCGTCGGGATCTCGACGGTCGAGACCGACCCCGAGGCCCTGCTGAAGAAGGTGCTCGCCTCCGCCGAGATGAGCGGCGCGAACCTCTCGGACGCGGTCAGCACCACCGAGGCGTACGTCGTCCCGGCGAAGGGTGAGAAGCGGTTCACCGTCGCGGCCCTCGACCTGGGCATCAAGGAGATGACCCCGGAGCGGATGGCCGAGCGTGGCATCGAGGTGCACGTGCTTCCGGCGACCGCGACCCTCGAGGACGTCCTCGCGACCAACCCCGATGGGCTCTTCTACTCCAACGGCCCCGGCGACCCGGCCGCGACCACCGGCCAGGTGGAGCTGCTCAAGGCGGCGCTGGCCGAGGGCCTTCCCTACTTCGGCATCTGCTTCGGCAACCAGCTCTTCGGCCGCGCGCTCGGCTTCGGGACGTACAAGCTCAAGTACGGTCACCGCGGGATCAACCAGCCGGTCATGGACCTCACCACCCGCAAGGTCGAGGTGACCGCCCACAACCACGGCTTCGCCGTCGACGCGCCGATCGGTGAGGAGACGAAGACCGAATACGGCATCGCGACCGTCTCCCACGTCAACCTCAACGACGACTGCGTCGAGGGCCTCGAGCTCAAGGACGCCGAGACCGGGAAGCTCAAGGGCTTCTCGGTCCAGTACCACCCGGAGGCAGCGGCGGGCCCGCACGATGCCGCCTACCTCTTCGACCGGTTCATCTCTCTCATGGCGAAGGAGGTCTGAGCGATGCCCAAGCGCGAAGACATCAAGTCCGTGCTCGTGATCGGCTCCGGCCCGATCGTCATCGGCCAGGCCTGCGAGTTCGACTACTCCGGAACCCAGGCCTGCCGCGTGCTGCGCGAGGAGGGCATCCGGGTCGTCCTGGTCAACTCCAACCCGGCCACGATCATGACCGACCCGGAGTTCGCCGACGCGACCTACGTCGAGCCGATCACCCCGGAGTTCGTCGAGAAGGTCATCGCCAAGGAGCGCCCCGACGCGCTCCTGGCCACCCTCGGCGGCCAGACCGCGCTCAACTGCGCGGTGGCGCTCGACGAGCGCGGGATCCTGGAGAAGTACGACGTCGAGCTGATCGGCGCGAGCATCGACGCGATCCAGCGCGGTGAGAACCGCGAGGAGTTCAAGAAGATCGTCGCCGAGCTCGGCGGCGAGAGCGCCAAGTCGGTCATCTGCCACAGCATCGACGACCTGATCGCGGGCGCCGAGGTGCTCGGCTACCCGCTGGTCATCAGGCCGAGCTTCACCATGGGCGGCTCCGGCTCCGGGTTCGCGTTCAACGAGGAGGACCTGCGCCGCCTGGGCGGCGCGGGCCTCGCGGCCAGCCCGACCACCGAGGTGCTCCTGGAGGAGTCGATCCTCGGCTGGAAGGAGTACGAGCTCGAGGTCATGCGCGACCGCAAGGACAACTCGGTCATCGTCTGCTCGATCGAGAACCTCGACCCGATGGGCGTGCACACCGGCGACTCGATCACCGTCGCCCCGGCGATGACGCTGACCGACCGTGAGTACCAGAAGCTCCGCGACCTGGCGATCGGCATCATCCGCGCCGTCGGCGTGGACACCGGCGGCTGCAACATCCAGTACGCCGTCAACCCGGCCGACGGCCGGATCATCGTCATCGAGATGAACCCGCGCGTCTCGCGGTCCTCGGCGCTGGCCTCCAAGGCGACCGGCTACCCGATCGCCAAGATCGCCGCCAAGGTCGCGATCGGCTACACCCTCGACGAGATCGAGAACGACATCACCGCCGGGCCGAACGGCTCCACCGCGGCGAGCTTCGAGCCCGCGCTCGACTACGTCGTGGTCAAGGTGCCGCGCTTCGCCTTCGAGAAGTTCCCGGGCGCCGACACCACCCTGACCACTCACATGAAGAGCGTGGGCGAGGCGATGGCGATCGGCCGCAACTTCACCGAGGCGCTCCAGAAGGCCCTGCGGTCCCTGGAGAAGCCCGAGGCGGTCTTCGACTGGACCCAGGAGGTCGTCGAGCTCGACAAGCCGGCGCTGCTCGAGGAGATCAAGACCCCGACCGACGGCCGGCTCAAGCGCGTCATGGACGCGATCCGCGCCGGTGCGACGCCGGAGGAGATCTTCGAGTCGACCAAGATCGACCCCTGGTTCGTCGACCAGCTCTTCTTGATCAACGAGATCGCCCAGGAGATCATCGCGGCGCCGGAGCTGACCTCCGACGTGCTCCGCTACGCCAAGCGCCACGGCTTCTCCGACTACCAGCTCGGCAAGATGCGCGGCATGACGGCCGACGTCGTTCGAGGCGTACGCCACGCGCTGAACATCCGCCCGGTCTACAAGACGGTCGACACCTGCGCGGCCGAGTTCGCGGCGCGTACGCCCTACCACTACTCCTCCTACGACGAGGAGACCGAGGTCGCGCCGCGGGAGAAGGAGGCCGTGATCATCCTGGGCTCCGGTCCCAACCGGATCGGCCAGGGCATCGAGTTCGACTACTCCTGCGTGCACGCCTCCCTCGCGCTGAGCGAGGTCGGGTACGAGACCGTCATGGTCAACTGCAACCCCGAGACCGTGTCGACCGACTATGACACCTCCGACCGGCTCTACTTCGAGCCGCTCACCTTGGAGGACGTGCTCGAGATCGTCCACGCCGAGCAGCAGGCCGGACCGGTCGTCGGCGTGATCTGCCAGCTCGGTGGCCAGACCCCGCTGGGTCTCGCCCAGGCGCTCAAGGACAACGGCGTGCCGATCGTGGGGACCAGCCCCGAGGCGATCCATCTCGCCGAGGAGCGCGGCGCCTTCGGCCGGGTGCTCCACAAGGCCGGCCTGGTCGCGCCGAAGCACGGCATGGCCACCACGTTCAACGAGGCCCGCGAGATCGCGGCCGAGATCGGCTACCCGGTCCTGGTGCGTCCCTCCTACGTCCTCGGCGGCCGCGGCATGCAGATCGTCTACGACGACGAGGCGCTTCGCTCCTACATCGAGGCCGCGACCGAGGTCACCCCGGACAAGCCGGTGATGGTCGACAAGTTCGTCGACGACGCGGTCGAGATCGACGTCGACGCCCTCTACGACGGCACCGACCTGTTCCTGGGCGGCGTCATGGAGCACATCGAGGAGGCCGGGATCCACTCCGGCGACTCCTCCTGCGCGCTGCCGCCGATCACCCTCGGTGCCGCCGAGGTCGAGCGGATCCGCACCGCCACCCGGGCGATCGCCGAGGGCGTGGGCGTACGCGGCCTGCTCAACATCCAGTACGCCCTCGGCTCCGACGTGCTCTACGTCATCGAGGCCAACCCGCGTGCCTCCCGCACCGTCCCGTTCGTCTCCAAGGCGACCGCGACCCCGCTGGCCAAGGCCGCGGCGCGGGTCATGCTCGGCGAGTCGATCGCGGAGCTGCGGGCGGCCGGGGTGCTCCCGACGACGGGCGACGGCGGGGCGCTGCCGCCCAACCAGCCGATCGCGGTCAAGGAAGCGGTCATGCCGTTCAACCGGTTCCGCACGCCGGAGGGCCAGCAGGTCGACACCGTGCTCGGCCCGGAGATGAAGTCGACCGGCGAGGTCATGGGGCTCGACTCCGACTTCGGCCGCGCCTTCGCCAAAAGCCAGGCCGGCGCGTTCGGCCCGCTGCCGACGTCCGGACGGATCTTCGTCAGCATGGCCAACCGCGACAAGCGCACCATGATCTTCCCGATCAAGGTGCTCGCCGACCACGGCTTCGAGATCTTCGCGACCGAGGGCACCGCTGAGGTGCTGCGCCGCAACGGCGTGCCCTCGCGGCTGATGCGCAAGCACTCCGAGGGCACCGGGCCCGACGGCGAGAAGACCACCGTTCAGCGGATCCTCGACGGCGAGGTCGATCTGGTCATCAACACGCCCAACGGCACCTCCAACGCCAAGTCGGCCCGGATGGACGGCTACGAGATCCGCACCGCCGCGGTGATGGCGAACATCGCCTGCATCACCACCGTCCAGGGCCTCGGCGCCGCCGTGCAGGGCATCGAGGCGCTGCGGCGCGGTGAGATCGACGTACGCAGCCTGCAGGAGTGGCGCGACGTCGTCGGCCACCACGATGGTGGGGTGTCGGCCAAGTGACGAGGGCCTACCGGACCCTGTTCGACAAGGTACTGACGAAGACGGATCCGGAGCGCGCCCACCAGCAGGCATTCGCTGCCATCCGGGCCGCCGGCCCGGCGCTGTCCAGGACGCGTACGCCGGGTTCCCCCGTGCACGCGATGGGACTCACCTTCCCGAACGTGATCGGCCTGGCCGCGGGCTTCGACAAGAACGCGGTCGGGATCGACGCGCTGGGCGGGCTGGGTTTCGGCCACGTCGAGATCGGCACGGTCACCGGTGAGGGCCAGCCGGGCAACCCGGCGCCACGGCTCTTCCGGCTGCCCGCCGACCGCGCGGTGATCAACCGGATGGGCTTCAACAACGACGGTGCCGAGGCGGTCGCCGCCAGGCTCGCCAGCCGCCTGGAGCGGCGTGGCACGGCCGGCGGCGGGCCGATCCTCGGCATCAACATCGGCAAGACGAAGCTCGTCCCCGAGGACGACCAGGCGGCCGTCGAGGCCGACTACGCCAAGTCGGCGCGGCTGCTGGCCCCCTACGCCGACTACCTGGTCGTCAACGTCTCCTCGCCCAACACGCCGGGGCTGCGCAGCCTGCAGTCGGTCGAGAAGCTGCAACCGCTGCTGGAGCACGTCCGCTCCATCGCCGACCAGGTCACCAAGCACCGGGTCCCGCTGCTGGTCAAGATCGCACCCGACCTGGCCGACTCCGACGTGGTCGAGGTCGCCGACCTTGCCACCGCGATCGGTCTGGACGGAATCATCGCGACCAACACCACCATCGGCCGCGAGCACCTCGTCTCGCCGCCCGCCGAGATCACCGCGGCCGGTGCCGGTGGCCTCTCGGGTGCCCCGCTCAAGGCGCGGGCGCTCGACGTGCTGCGGCTGCTCCGCAGCCGGGTCAGCCCCGAGATGACGCTTATCGGCGTCGGTGGCATCACCACGGCCGCGGACGCGCGTGAGCGCCTGGCGGCCGGTGCCGACCTGCTCCAGGGCTACACCGGGTTCATCTACGAGGGCCCGTTCTACGCCCGCCGGATCGCGAACGGGGTGGCCCGATGAGCTTTGGTGCCCGCTATGTCGCCGCCCTCGCCGAGCGTGGACGGCTCTGTGCCGGGATCGACCCGCACGCCTCGCTGCTCCTCGACTGGGGGCTGAACGACGACCTCGCCGGCCTGGAGAGGTTCGCCCTGACCGCGGTCGAGGGCCTGGCCCCCCACGTCCCCGTGGTCAAGCCGCAGAGCGCCTTCTACGAGCGCTTCGGCTCCCGTGGCGTCGCCGTGCTGGAGCGGGTCATCGCCGAGTCGAAGGCCGCCGGTGCGCTTGTGCTCCTCGACATCAAGCGCGGCGACATCGGCTCCACCAGCCAGGCGTACGCCGACGCCTACCTCGATCCCGCGAGCCCGCTGGGCTCCGACGCGGTGACGGTGAGCCCCTACCTGGGGTTCGGGTCGCTGACGCCGTTCGTCGAGACGGCGACGAAGTTCGACGCCGGGCTGTTCGTGCTCGCCCTCACCTCCAACAAGGAGGGCCCCGAGGTGCAGCACGCGACGGTGGAGGACGGCCGCAGCGTCGGCCGGGTCATGCTCGACCACCTGCGCCGGCTCAACGACGCCGAGACACCGCTGGGTTCCTTCGGCGCGGTCGTCGGTGCGACGATCGACGGCGCGGACGGTGCTGGCGTGGCGTACGACTTCGGGTTCAACGGCCCCATCCTGGCGCCGGGCTTCGGTGAGCAGGGCGGCACCCCGGGCGACCTCGCCCGGATCTTCGGTCCCGCCAACGCCAACGTGGTCGCCAGCACCAGCCGTGGTCTGCTGCGCAAGGGTCCCGACGTGGCCGCGCTGCGCGACGAGGCGCTGCGGCTGCGCGACGAGCTCGGCTGACGTCTGCTCCTTGGTCTAGGTATGCAGCCGAAGGGACACATCCCTCGCGGAACTCCGCACGGGATGTGTCCCTTTTCCTGCATACCTTGATGAAGGAACCACCCCGACGCCTGCGAGACTGGCCCGATGACCAGTCTCCGGATGGCCGCCCAGCTCCTCGTCCTGCCGCTCCTCGCCACGGGCCTGACCTCGTGCGGTGATCCGATCGACGACTACTGCGAGTCCCTGAAGGGGCACCAGGAGGAGCTGACCAAGACGCTGGGGGAGGGTGGCACGGGTGGACTGATCGCCGCCCTGCCGGTCTTCGAGGATCTCGAGCGCAACGCGCCCGACGACATCGCGAAGGACTGGAAGACGCTCACCACCGCGATCTCCGGGCTCAGCACCGCTCTGGAGGACGCCGGCGTCTCGGTCGACGACTTCGAGAACGGCGAGCCGCCCGAGGGTGTCAGTGACGCCGAGGCGAAGAAGATCGCCGACGCGGCGACGAAGGTGAGCAGCACGAAGACCCAAGAGGCGTCCGTGCACGTCCAGCAGCAGGCCCGGGACGTCTGTCACACGTCGTTGACCCTGTGAGCCTGGAAGTGAACCGGATGGACACCAGATAGGCGACCCCGATTGCCGCCCCGGCAACGTAATGGCTAGATTGGCGCGAGCGCTTACTTTCAGCGCTCAGCCGGGGGGCACGATCCCTGTACCGCGCGACCCGGTTGCCCTGTTGACTACATATTGATCGTGAAAGGGAGTCTTCGTGGCTCTGCCTCCGGACATCACCCCTGAACAGCGCGCTGCCGCGCTGGCGAAAGCCGCGGCCTCGCGCCAGGAGCGGGCTGCTGTCAAGAACAAGGTCCGCACTGGCGGCATGTCCGTCATCGAGGTCATCGAGGAGGGGAAGAAGAACGAGGTCGTCGGCAAGATGAAGGTCATCGACCTGCTGACCTCCCACCCCGGCCTCGGCGAGGTGCGGGCAACCCAGATGATGGAGCGCCTCGGCATCGCGATGAGCCGCCGTGTGCAGGGCCTCGGCCCCAAGCAGGTGGCCGCGTTGGTCGAGGAGTTCGCTCGCCGATGAGTCTGATGGCGGACGAGAAGACCACGGCCGGTGCCGGCGAGGGCCACGAGAAGCGACTGGTCGTCCTGGCCGGTCCGACCGCGGTCGGCAAGGGCACCGTCTCCGCGGCGGTCCGCGACGACCACCCCGAGGTCTTCTTGTCCGTCTCGGCGACGACCCGGAAGCCTCGCGAGGGCGAGGTCCACGGGGTGCACTACCTCTTCGTCTCCGACGAGGAGTTCGACGCGATGATCGCCGGCGGCGAGCTGCTGGAGTGGGCCACCGTCCACAACATGGCGCGCTACGGCACCCCTCGTGGTCCCGTGGAGAAGGCGCTGGCCGAGGGCCGCCCGGCGATGCTCGAGATCGACCTGCAGGGCGCTCGGCTCGTGCGCGAGACGATGCCCGAGGCGATCTTCGTGTTCCTGGCCCCGCCGAGCTGGGAAGAGCTCGTACGCCGCCTGGTCGGTCGAGGCACCGAGACCGAGGCCGAGCGCGAGCGACGCCTGGAGACCGCGCGGGTCGAGCTGGCGGCGGAGAAGGAGTTCGACGTCACCATCGTCAACCATGAAGTTCATCAGGCAGCCGATGAGTTGGTAACCTTGATGACGCTCGGGCTCCCGAGCAAGAAATCCGACCAAGCCGACAAGTGAGGCTCACGTGGCTGCCCCTCAGATCGACGCCCAGGGCGTGACCAACCCCTCGATCGACGACCTGCTGACGAAGACCGACAGCAAGTACAAGCTGGTTCTCTACAGCGCCCAGCGGGCTCGCCAGATCAACGCCTACTACTCCCAGCTCGGCGAAGGCCTCCTGGAGTACGTCGGCCCCCTGGTCGACACCCACGTCCAGGAGAAGCCCCTCTCGATCGCGCTGCGCGAGATCAACGAGGACCTGCTGACCTGCGAGGACATCGACCCGGCCGAGCTGGCCGCCCAGGCCGCAGCTGCTCAGGCCGCTGCCGCCGAGGCGCCCGCCGCCGACGTCTGATCCAGGTCTTCCGCTGTCCACCAACAGCATCACTCCGGCCGCCGCTCTCGACGAGCGGCGGCCGAAAGTGGTCTTAGGGGTCGCCGGCGGCATCGCCGCCTACAAGGCGGCCGAGCTGCTTCGCCGGTTCACCGAGTCCGGCCATGACGTGACCGTGGTCCCCACGGCCTCCGCCCTCGAGTTCGTCGGCGCCCCCACCTGGGCGGCGCTGTCGGGCAAGGAGATCGCCACCGGCGTCTTCGAGAACATCACCGAGGTCCCGCACGTACGCATCGGGCAGCAGGCGGACCTCGTCGTGGTCGCGCCCGCGACCGCCAACACGCTCGCCCGCGCGGCCCACGGCCTCGCGGACGACCTGCTGAGCAACGTACTGCTCACGGCGCGCTGCCCGGTCGTGTTCGCGCCGGCGATGCACACCGAGATGTGGGAGCACCCGGCCACCCAGGCCAACGTCGCCACCCTGCGCGAGCGCGGCAACATCGTCATCGAGCCCGCTGAGGGCCGGCTGACCGGCAAGGACACCGGCAAGGGCCGTCTGCCCGAGCCGGCCGAGATCTTCGAGCTGGCCCGCGCCGTACTCGCTCATGGCGGGCGCGCGGACCTGGCCGGTCGTCGCGTCGTCGTCTCCGCCGGTGGCACCCGGGAGTATCTGGACCCGGTCCGCTACCTCGGCAACCGATCCTCGGGCCTCCAGGGCTATGCCATCGCCCGTGCCGCGGCCGCCCGCGGTGCCGAGGTGACCCTGGTCGCGGCGAACGTGACGCTGCCCGACCCGGCCGGCCTGAAGGTCGTACGTGTCGGCACCACCGCCGAGCTGCGCGACGCCGTCGTCTCCGCGGCCGAGGGTGCGGACGCGGTGGTCATGGCCGCCGCTCCCGCCGACTTCCGTCCGACCGGGGTGAGCGAGGCCAAGATCAAGAAGGCCGCCGATGGTTCGGCGCCGACCATCGAGCTGATGCAGAACCCCGACATCCTGGCCGAGATCTCCCACCACCGGACCAAGCCCGGTCAGGTGGTGGTGGGTTTCGCGGCCGAGACCGGCGACGAGACCGGATCGGTGATCGAGCTCGCCACGGCCAAGCTGAAGCGGAAGGGCTGCGACCTGCTCGTCGTCAACGACGTCAGCGGGGGAGCGGTCTTCGGCAGCGAGGTCAACAAGGCGGTCATCCTGGGTGCCGACGGAGGCCACGTCGACGTGGCCGAAGGGGCGAAATCCGCTCTGGCAGAGGTCATCTGGGACCAGATCGCCTTACGCCTGGATGAACAACCCGCAAACTGACGACACGCCACGCGCCACGATGAGGACCGGGCCTGCGGTCTTGGGGTTCGGGGTCTATGTTTGTCGACCAGAACGATTGACGTTTATCCACCCGAACAACCCACACGAACCTGTGAAACGGAGCTACACGTGACCGGACGTCTCTTCACGTCGGAGTCGGTGACCGAGGGGCACCCGGACAAGATCGCCGACCAGATCAGCGACACCGTGCTCGACTACCTGCTCGAGCACGACCCCAAGAGCCGGGTGGCCGTCGAGACCCTGCTCACCACCGGCCTGGTCGTCGTCGCCGGCGAGGTGACCACCGACGCCTACGCGCCGGTCGCCCAGCTCGTGCGCCAGAAGATCCTTGACATCGGCTACGACTCTTCCCTCAAGGGCTTCGACGGCCACTCCTGCGGTGTTCAGGTCGCCATCGGCGCCCAGAGCCAGGACATCGCCCAGGGCGTCGACACCGCCGAGGAGCACCGCCTGGACAGCTCGGTCGACGAGCTCGACCTGCAGGGTGCCGGTGACCAGGGCCTGATGTTCGGCTACGCCTGCGACGACACGCCCGAGCTGTTCCCGCTGCCCATCAAGATGGCGCAGACGCTGGCCGAGAAGCTGACCGCGGTCCGCAAGGACGGCACGCTGGACTACCTGCGTCCCGACGGCAAGACCCAGGTCACCATCGAGTACGACGACGAGAACAAGGCCGTCCGCGTGGACACCGTCGTCCTCTCGACGCAGCACTCCGAGGAGACCACCCAGGAGCAGCTGCACGCCGACATCAAGAAGTACGTCATCGAGCCGGTGCTCGAGCAGTTCAAGTCGGCGGTTCCCTTCGACGGCTACAAGCTCCACATCAACCCGACCGGCCGCTTCGTCGTCGGTGGCCCGATGGGTGACGCCGGCCTGACCGGCCGCAAGATCATCGTCGACACCTACGGCGGCATGGCCCGTCACGGTGGCGGCGCCTTCTCGGGCAAGGACCCGTCGAAGGTCGACCGGTCGGCTGCGTACGCCATGCGCTGGGTGGCCAAGAACATCGTCGCCGCGGGCCTGGCCCGTCGTGCCGAGGTCCAGGTCGCCTACGCCATCGGCAAGGCCCAGCCCGTCGGTGTCTTCGTGGAGACCTTCGGCACCCACACCGTGCCCGAGGCCAACATCCAGAAGGCTGTCCTGGAGGTCTTCGACCTCCGCCCGGCCGCGATCGTGCGTGACCTCGACCTGCTCCGCCCGATCTACGCCAAGACCGCTGCCTACGGTCACTTCGGCCGCGAGCTCCCCGAGTTCACCTGGGAGCGCACCGACCGCGCCGACGCCCTCAAGGCTGCTGCCGGCGCCTGACCGACCGCACCCGCTAATTTGCCGAGTCGGCGCGTTCTGACGCGCCGACTCGGCTGGGTTTTCGGTCAGGACGCGCCGACTCGGCGGTGTGTCGGCGCAGGCTGATAGGAATAACGGTTGTGAGCCGGGGACCGCAGGAGGCAGCCGGGGCAGCCGAGCTGGAGCTGCCCGGGCTGGTCCGCGACCGGGTCAAGGAGGGGCGGGCGAAGGCAGCGGCCACGCGTGCGCGCAAAGCCGCCGAGGCGGAGACCGCCGAGATCGATCCGGTCGCCAAGGTGCTGGTCGAACTGCCGATGGCCCACCTGGACCGGCCCTTCGACTATGCAGTCCCGGCCTCGATGGCCGAGGAGGCGCGGCCCGGCGTGCGGGTGAAGGTGCGGTTCGGGCCGAAGGACGTCGACGGGTTCGTGGTGGCCCGGGCGGAGGCCTCCGAGCACGCGAAGCTGCAGCCGCTCAAGCGGGTCGTCAGCCCCGAGGTGGTGCTGACGCCGCAGGTGGCCGCGCTGAGCGAGTCGGTCGCCCGGCGCTACGCCGGTCCCCGGGCGGACGTGCTCCGGCTCGCGATCCCTCCCCGCCACGCCTCGACCGAGAAGGAGCCGTCCGCGGTTGTCCCGGCGGATCGGCCCTTCGACGCCGCTGCCGCAGCGGAAGCGTGGGCCGGTCACGAGCCGGCGGCTGCGTTCCTGCGGCACCTGGCCTCCGGCGGAGCGCCGCGGGCGGTCTGGCACGCCGCGGCCGGCACCGACCACGCCGATCTGATCGCTCACGCCACCGCGGCGACGCTGGCCTCGGGCCGCGGCGCGCTGGTCGTGGTGCCCGACTGGAAGGACCTCGCCCGGCTCGACACCGCGATGACGAAGGTGCTGGGGGAGGGGCAGCATGCCGTGCTGGCCGCCGACGCCGGGCCGGCGCCGCGCTACCGGGAGTTCCTGCGGGTCGCCCGGGGCGCGGTGAAGGTGGCGATCGGCACCCGCGCCGCCGCCTTCGCGCCGGTGCGCGACCTCGGGCTCGTGGTGGTCTGGGACGACGGCGACGACCTGCTCGCCGAGCAGCGCTCGCCCTACCCGCACGCGCGTGACGTACTGCTGTTGAGGGCCGAGCAGGAGCAGGCGGCCGCGCTCGTGGGGGGCTTCGCCCGGACCGTGGAGGCCGGATTCCTGGCCGAGACCGGTTGGGCGCAGGAGATCCGCCCGACCCGGGCGCTGGCCCGCGAGCGGGTGAGCATCGAGATCACCGGCGACACCGACTTCGACCTCGAGAAGGACCCACTCACCCGCGCCTCGCGGGTGCCCCGCGAGGCCCACGAGATCGTCCGGGCCGCGCTCACCACCGGCCCTGTTTTGCTGCAGACCCCGCGACGTGGATATGCGGCCTCGCTGGCCTGCGACCGATGCCGTACGCCGGCCAGGTGCTCGGCCTGCCAAGGACCCCTGCAGCTCGGCGGACCGGCCGCGCCGCCGACCTGTGGCTGGTGCGGTCACGTCGAGACGGCCTGGGCGTGCGGCGCCTGCGGAGGCTTCGGGCTGCGGGCGCCGATCATCGGCGAGGCGCGTACGGCCGAGGAGATGGGGCGCTCCTTCGCCGGGGTGCGGGTGGTGACCTCCTCGGCGGGGGCGGTCAAGCAGACGGTTCCGGGGACCCCCGCGATCGTGGTCGCGACGATCGGCGCCGAGCCCGTCGCCGACGGAGGCTATGCCGCGGTGCTGCTGCTCGACACCTGGCTCCTGCTGGGGCGGCCGGACCTGCGTACGGACGAGGAGGCGCTGCGACGCTGGAGCAACGCCGCCGGGCTGGTGCGGCCCGGTGGGCGGGTGCTGGTCGTCGGCGACCCGGCGTTGCCGGTGCTGCAGGCGCTGGTGCGCTGGGACCAGCCGGGCTTCGCCCGGCGGGAGGCGGCCGCGCGGCAGGAGGCCCACCTCCCGCCGGCGTCGCGGCTGGCCACCATCACCGGCACACCCGGGGCGCTCGACGACGCGCTCACCCTGCTGGCGCTCCCGCCGGGCGCGGAGGTGCTGGGGCCGGTTCCCGCCGAGCCGACCTCCACCGGAGAGCCACGGCTTCGCGCCGTCGTACGCGTGCCGCGATCGCTCGGCGGCAGGCTCACCGAGGCGCTCGGGGAGCTGCAGCGGGTGCGGTCGGCGCGCAAGCTCGACCCGGTCCGGGTCCAGGTCGATCCGCCGACCCTCTGAGCCGGCGCCGCGCCGCGTAAAGTGGTCCCGACACGCTCGACCATCTAGGAGAACAGTGGCAGTCCAGCCCATCCGACTCTTCGGCGACCCCGTGCTGCGCAAGCCAGCGATCGAGGTCGTCGACTTCGACAAGGAGCTGCGCAAGCTCGTTGCCGACCTGACCGACACCATGCTCGAGGCGCCCGGCGCCGGACTGGCCGCTCCGCAGATCGGAGTGAGCCTGCGGGTCTTCACCTGGTACGTCGACGGTCAGGTGGGTCACCTGATCAACCCGGACCTCACCCTGTCGGAGGAGACGCAGGACGGGGGCGAGGGCTGCCTGTCGCTGCCCGACATCACCTTCGACTGCCGCCGCGCGCTGTCGGTGGTCGCGAAGGGCTTCAACATGCACGGTGAGCCGGTCACCATCGAGGGCTCCGAGCTGCTGGCCCGGGCGATCCAGCACGAGACCGACCACCTCGACGGCATCCTGTTCATCGACCGGCTCGACGAGGCCGCGCGCAAGGCGGCGATGAAGCAGATCCGGGAGTCGGAGTGGTTCGGCCTGGAGAAGCCGACCGTGAAGATCTCGCCGCACGCGACGAACGGGTTCGGGTTCTGATGAGGGTCGTCTTCGCAGGTACGCCCGAGGTCGCCGTCCCCTCCCTGGACGCGATCGCCGCCTCCCGCCACGAGCTGGTCGGTGTCGTCACCCGGCCCGACGCCGCCCAGGGACGCAGCAAGCGGCTGGTGCCCTCGCCGGTGGCGCAGCGCGCCGAGGAGCTCGGGGTTCCGGTGCTCAAGCCGGAGCATCCCCGCGAGCCGGAGTTCCAGGCGGCCCTGAAGGCGCTGGAGCCCGACTGCTGCCCGGTGGTCGCCTATGGCGCGATGCTGCCGCAGTCGGCGCTGGACATCCCACTGCACGGCTGGGTCAACCTCCACTTCTCGCTCCTTCCGGCCTACCGGGGCGCCGCCCCGGTGCAGCGCGCGGTCTGGGCCGGCGAGGAGATCTCCGGCGCCACCACCTTCCGGATCGTGAAGGCGATGGACGCCGGTCCCGTCTTCGGCACCATGACCCAGGCGCTCGCGCCCGACGAGACCTCCGGGTCGCTCTTCGAGAAGCTCACCGCCGGTGGCGCCACGCTGCTGGTGTCCACGCTCGATGGGATCGAGGACGGCTCCCTGGAGGCGCGCGAGCAGCCGGCCGACGGCGTCTCCTACGCCGACAAGATCACCGTCGAGGACGCCCAGGTCGACTGGACCCGGAACGCCGTGGCCATCGACCGGCAGGTTCGCGCCTGCACCCCGGCGCCGGGGGCCTGGACGCTGCTCGACGGCGAGCGGTTCAAGCTCGGCCCGATCACCATGACCGACGACGAGGCTGCCCCTGGGGAGCTGGTCGTCCGCAAGAACGAGGTGCTCGTCGGCACCGGGACCACAGCCGTGCGTCTGGGCCGGGTGAAGGCCTTCGGCAAGAAGGAGATGCCGGCGGCCGACTGGGCCCGCGGCGTACGTCTGGAGTCCGGTGTCGCCTTCGAATAAAGCACAGCCGGGTAGGAGTCCCGGGGCCGGTCGGCGACCGCCGGGAAAGGCGCGCGGCAGCAGCAAGCCCGCCGATCCGGCTCGGTTGGCGGCGTTCGAGGTGCTCAAGGCGGTGCGGGTCGACGAGGCGTACGCCAACCTGGTGCTGCCCCACGTCCTCGGCCGCCTCGGGCTGGATGGCCGTGACGCGGCCTTCGCCACCGAGCTGGCCTCAGGGACGCTGCGGCAGCAGGGGACGTACGACGCGGTGCTGGCCGCGTGCATCGACCGGCCGCTGGCCAAGGTCGAGGCGAAGGTGCTCGACGTGCTGCGCCTGGGTGCCCATCAGGTGCTCTCCATGCGGGTGCCCGACCATGCCGCGATCTCGACCAGCGTCGACCTGACCCGGTCGAAGGTCGGTCAGGGGCCGGCGGGATTCGTCAACGCCGTGCTGCGCAAGGTCACCCGCAAGTCTCTCGACGAGTGGGTCGCCGAGGTCGCGCCGGCCCGCGACCAGGATCACGACGGCTGGGCCACGGTCGCCTTCAGCCACCCGCGCTGGGTGGTCGAGCGGCTCGCCGAGGCGGTCGGTCGCGACCAGGTCGACGCGCTGCTCGAGGCCGACAACGTGCCGCCGTCGGTCACCCTGGTCGCCCGTCCCGGGCGAGCCACGGTCGCCGAGCTCGGCGGCACGCCGACCCCCTACTCGCCCTTCGGGGTCACGCTCGACTCCGGCTCACCGGCCGGGGTCGCCGCCGTCGCCGAGCGACGTGCGGGAGTGCAGGACGAGGGATCGCAGCTCGTGGCCATCGCCCTGGCCGAGGCCGACCTCGACCGGCCCCAGGACCGGGTGGAGACCTGGCTGGACCTGTGCGCCGGACCGGGCGGCAAGTCGGCCCTGCTGGCCGCCCTGGCGGCGCAGCAGGATGCTGTGCTGGTCGCCAACGAGCGCCAGCCGCACCGTGCCGGACTCGTCCTCTCCAATCTGACCGACCGGTCATCCGGCACGCACGTGGACGGGTCCGCCGGGGTCGTGGCCGGCGACGGGACCAGGCCGCCGTTCAAGGACGCGACGTTCGACCGGGTCCTCGTCGATGCCCCGTGCACCGGTCTGGGGGCGCTGCGCCGTCGCCCGGAGGCACGGTGGCGACGGGCGACGGCGGACCTCGACGTACTCGTCGACCTGCAGCGCTCCCTGCTCGACCGGGCGATCGATCTGACCCGGCCGGGCGGTGTGGTGCTCTACGCGACCTGCTCGCCGGTTCTGGCCGAGACCGAGGGTGTGGTGCGGAGGGTGCTCGAGGACCGATCCGATGTCGTCCTCGAGCCGATCGGCGCCACCCTCGGCACGGTGCCTGACAGCGCCGGGCCGCTGGCAGGCACCGTGCAGCTGTGGCCGCACCGGCATGGCACCGACGCGATGTTCCTGGCCCTGCTGCGGCGCACCCCGTAGCGGCTCAGTCGGTCCACCTGAGCGAGCTCGCGAGCGCCTCGAGCTCGGCGTCGGTGGTGCCCTCCCCGCTCTGGACGCTGATGAAGATGTCGCCGTGGAGCGGGGTGATGTAGGACCCCGAGCCGGGGCCGGCCTTGTCGGCGCTCTTGCTCCAGTCCGGGTAGTCCTTCGCAGGGCGGATCACCAGGCCGGCCACACCACCGTCCTCAGCGGTGCAGGTGGCTTTGTCGTCGGTCAGATACCACTCGCAGTTCCAACCGGCCGGCTGCTCGACGGGAGCCGCCTCGACCAGCCCCTGGCGCAGGCCGTCGGTGGCGAGCGTGACCCCGGGGTAGTCCTCGAGCAGCGTGCCGTTGCTCCACACCTGCTCGACCTCGCCGGCCTGCCCGGTCAGGACGATGGTGAACCCGGTTCCGGCACCCGAACGAGCACTGGCGGTCCGGATGGTGATGTCCATCGTCTTCGCCTCGTCGTTGGTGACGACCTGTCCGATGACACCTTCGCCGAGGTCGAGGCTCTGTCCTGCGGCGAGCGGTGCCGCCGACGGGGAGGCCGACGGTGCGCCGGCGGCGCCGAGAGGCGCCTCGTCGACCGCGGTGGTGGCCAGCAGCTGGGAGAGGCCGATTCCACCCGCGGTGAAGGCGCCGACGGCCGCGGCCGCCCCGACGGTCACGGCGACGCGCCGGCGTCGCCGGATGCGTGAGCCCGCACTGATGGCGCCGGCCGAGATCCGGGCGTAGTCGGGATGCTGGTCGCCGACACGTTCGTGCAGTGCCGTACGGAAGCTGGTCTCTGGCTCGTTCATCGGGTGGTCCTCTCCGGGAAGATGTCCGCGACCAGCGGGCGCAGCCGTTCCAGGGCACGCTTCGAGCGGGTGCGGACCGCCGTCTCGGTCAGTCCGAGGTCGGCAGCGGTCTGGGACACGGATCGGTCCTCCCAGTAGCGTGCGACGAGCACGGCCCGGTCGGTCGGCGACAGCCGCTGGAGGGCGGCAAGCAGGTCGATCCGGGCGCTGGGGTCGCCATCGCTGCCGGGGTCCTCCGGCAGCGTGGAGGTCGGCATCTCGGCGTTGCGCCGGAGCCGTCGATGGGAGATGAATCCGTTGAGGAGCACACGTCGTGCGTAGGCCGCCGGGTTGTCCGCCCTGCTGACCCGGCGCCAGGACGCGAAGACCCGGGCGTACGTCGTCTGGGTCAGGTCCTCGGCGAGGTGATGGTCACCCGTCAGCAGCAGTGCGGTGCGGAAGAGGGCACCGCCCGTCGCGTGGACGAAGTCGGCGAACTCCTCGGTGGGTGGCCTCGCGGTCGATGTGCTCACACCCTCCTGACGCCTCGGCCAGAGGTTCACGTGACACCCCCGTCCTGATCCGGATGAGCGACTTTCGGCTCACCACATCATCGCAGCGCCTACGCTGGCGAGCATGGCCAAGGCATCGCCGTCGGTGGAGATCGAGGTGGACAACCGCGTCGTCAGGATCTCCAACCCTGATCGGGTCTACTTCCCGGAGACTGGTGCGACGAAGCTCGATGTGGCGCAGTACTACCTCGCCGTCGGTCCGGGGATCGTCAACGCGCTGTGGGAGCGCCCGTGCATGCTGCACAGGTTCCCCAAGGGGCTGGCGGGCCCGAAGGTCCATCAGAAGCGGCTTCCGCAGGGGGCTCCGGACTGGATCGAGACCGTACGTCTCTACTTCCCGCGCTGGGGACGGACCGCCGACGAGCTCTGCGTGACCGAGCTCGGCGCGGTGATCTGGGCGGTCCAGATGTCGACGGTCGAGTTCCATCCCTGGAACAGCCGCCGTGAGGACACCGAGAAGCCCGACGAGTGGCGTATCGACCTCGATCCGGGCCCGGACTGCCCGTTCTCGACCGTGCAGACCGTCGCCGGGGTCGTCCGCGAGATCCTCGACGAGCTCGGTGCCGTCGGCTACCCGAAGACGAGCGGCGGCTCCGGGATGCATGTCTACGTGCGGATCCCGGCGGAGCACGGCTTCGCCGACGTACGCCGCGCCGCGCACGCCTTCGCCCGCGAGGTCGAGCGCCGCGCACCGAAGCTGGTCACCACCGCGTGGTGGCGCAAGGATCGCGACCCGGCGCAGCTGTTCGTCGACTTCAATCAAAATACTCGAGATCACACGATCGCTTGTGCCTACTCGATCCGCGGCGTCGCGGATGGCAGGGTCTCCACCCCGATCACCTGGGAGGAGACCAAGGACGTCGACCCGCGTGACTTCACGATGCGTACGGTGCCGGCACGGTTCGCGGAGATCGGCGACCTGCACGCCGACATCGACGACCATCCGTTCTCGATCGAGCCGCTGCTCGAATGGGCCGACCGCGACGAGCGCGACGGTGCCGAAACACCGCCCGAGCCCGACGCCGGGTGACCGTCACCAGACCTTGAGCCGCTCCCCGAGGGTGCGGGCGAGCTCCTTGGAGTAGGTCGCGGTCAGGTGATGGCTGTCGCGGTGGGTGATCTTGTCGCCGACGACCGTGGTGCAGATGCCGACGGAGTCGCAGAACATGTCGTCGAGGTCGACGGTCTCGACCCGGGCGGCCTTGGCCGCCTGCATCTGCAGGTCGGCGCCGTCCTGCTGGCTCTCGAGCGGCTTGTAGGTGCAGGGCGAGAGCGTCTTGTTGCTGCTCAGGCAGGTGGCCGGGTCGAACTCGAGGGCAGGTACGTCGCGCAGCCACACGGTGCGCTTGGCGACCGGCTTCACCTGGGCCAGGAGCCGCTCGTAGCCGCGGTAGACGGCACGGCGTACGACCTCACGGTCGGTGTGCCGGCCCGAGGAGTCGTGGTAGGCGGCGCTGATCGGCCGTGAGGAGATCAGCAGCAGGTCGGGCCGGAGCTTCTTGACCGAGGAGAGCATGAAGTCGTGGAAGTCGTCGCACGAGGTCATCGGGTCGGTGCTGTCGATCTTGTCGGGCGTGACCAGGGAGACGGTGCACTGCGGCATCGCCAGCACATAGGCGCGGTAGCCGGACCGCTCGGCGATCTCCTCCAGAGCCGGCGTCCAGTGGCGGGCGTGGGAGTCGCCGATGATCACGATCGTCTTCTCGGCGTCGGTGTCACCGCGCGGGCACAGCTTGCGGACGTTCGTCGAGTAGTAGTTGCACTCGCCGACCTCCTCCACGTCGTCGGAGAGGTTGGTGAGTCCCGGCTTCAGGTTGGTGGGGATCGCCTGGTTCTTGCGCGCCGCCAGCACAGAGGCCTTCACCAGCGCCGGGAGCGGGTCGGGCTCCTGCGCCTCGGCGGCGGGCGGCGCGGCGCTCGACGAGGGTCGTTCGGGCTGGTTGGACTTCTCCGGCCCCGCGGAGGCATCGGACTCGGCCAGCGTGATGGCCGGCTGGTAGCCGTCGCGGGCCGAGCCGGTGGCGTAGGCGTTGGCCCCGAAACAGGTCACCGCGACCAGGGTGAGGCTCAGCGGGTAGAGCGCCACCGGGCCCAGCGTGGCCGCTCGACCGAACGCCGGACGGTGCCACAGCGTGCCGCGCCGGAACGGCTCCTCGACGTAGCGGTAGCAGAGCCCCGCCAGGCCGAACGCCAGCGCCACGAGGAGCACCTGCTCCCACCAGCGCAGCTCGCGGCCGAGCTGCAGCTCGGCCAGGACCAGCACCGGGAAGTGCCACAGGTAGAGCGAGTAGGACCAGTTGCCGATCACCTGCAGCGGCCGCACCGACAGCAGCCGGCCGACCACCGTCGGGCCGTGCCACAGCGTGCCGGCGACGATGATGAACACGCTGCCGAGGACCGGCACGAGCGCCGGCGTGCCCGGGAACGGGGTCGCGTCGTTGAACTGCAGGCAGGCGCACACGATGAAGAACATCCCGAACGCGGAGAGCACCTGTGCCCGCCAGCGCGCGGTCGCGTCCTGCGGACCGTCGTCACGGAACGCGATCGCCGCGATCGCGCCCAGGCCGAGCTCCCAGGCCCGGGTGAAGGGCGAGAAGTACGCCGCCTCCGGGCTGGTCCGGGTCAGCACCGCCGAGACCAGCAACGAGGCCACGATGCCGACGCCGAGCGCGATGACCAGCACCCGCCGACGCCCGCGCTGGTCGGGCTCGGCGTTCTGGCTGCGCCGCCGCATCGCCCACAGGCACCCCAGGATCACCAGCGGCCAGACCAGGTAGAACTGCTCCTCGACCGCGAGCGACCAGAAGTGCTGCAGCGGCGAGGGCGGCAGGGCTGCCGAGAAGTAGTCGGTCTCCAGCGCCGAGAACCGGAAGTTGGCGGCGAACGCCGCCGACCACAGCGCGTCGACGGCGATCACCCGGGTGCGCACGAAACCAAGGAAGACGGATGCGTAGACGACCGTGGCGAGCAGCACCAGGGTCGCCGCGGGCAGGATCCGGCGCGCCCGGCGCGCGTAGAAGCCGAGCAGGCTCACCCGGCCCTCGGTGCGTACCTGGCGCATGAGTTGCTGGGTGATCAGGAAGCCGGAGATCGCGAAGAAGACGTCGACGCCGACGAATCCGCCGGTCAACGACCCGAATCCGACGTGCAGCGCGACGACCGCGAGCACCGCGATCGCGCGCAGACCCTGGATGTCGAGCCGTTGCCGAGATGAGGTCGCGCTCCCGGTAGTCGAGCTCACGGGCAGCCGCACCTCCCTCAGCCAAGCGCATCCGTCACATTCGTCGCGACGATAACTCCCGCAACCTGCCGATCCTGGTAGACGCGCCTAGGGCCCTAGTCGAGATCGAGGTCATCGCCCGCGGTGACAGGCCCTGGAGTGGCCGGGAGCGGGGGAGGAGTGCCACCGAAGGCGGGGCACAGCGACTTGTGGGCGCACCAGCCGCACAGCTTTCCCGGGCTCGGCAGCCACTCGCCGGTCTCCTGGGCGGTGCGGATGGCCCGCCAGATCGCCTCGGCCTTGCGCTCGGTCGCCAGCAGGTCGGCCTCGTCGGGCACGTAGCGCAGGATGTCACCGGAGCCGAGATAGATCAGCTGCAGCATCGCCGGCACCACGCCCCGGGTGCGCCAGATCACCAGGGCGTAGAACTTCAGCTGGAACAGCGCCTTCGCCTCGTAGGCCTCGCTGGGCACCCTTCCCGATTTGTAGTCCACCACGCGGATCCGGCCGTCGGCGGCGACATCGACACGGTCGATGAACCCCCGCAGCAGCAGCTTGGAGTCGAGCAGTGCCTCGACGTAGTGCTCGCGCTCGGCGGGCTCCAGCCGGCGCGGGTCCTCCAGGTCGAAGTAGCGGCGCAGCACCTCGCGGCAGGACTCCAGCCAGCCCTCCTCGGCGCCGTCGGCACCCGAGGTGAACAGCGTCGCCAGGGCCGGGTCGAGGCTGCGTACGTCCTCCCATGCCTGCTCCACCATCGACCTCGCCTGCCGGGGCGTGCGCTCGGGAGCGGGCAGGTCGAAGAGGTCCTCGAGCACCTTGTGCACCACGGTCCCGCGCACGGCCGCCTCCGAGGGCGGCTCGGGGAGCTGGTCGATGGTGCGGAACCGATAGAGCAGCGGGCACGAGGTGAAGTCGCTCGCGCGGCTCGGCGAGAGCGATCCCAGCACGGTGACGCCGTCGACCGGTGTCGACCGCGCGTCGGCTGGTGAGGTGCTCATGCCACCGACACTATGCGCAAGCACCGACAACCGGGTCGAACCGGCCTGGCAACCGTCTTTACAGTACGCTCGGGATGTGGCAGACCCTGACCCACGCCCCGGCGGCGACAAGCCGGTCGAAGAGGCGGCGCCCACCTCCCGAGTCCCGGGCACGATCAAGGTCGGCTCCATCGCGGGCAGCGACGTCCTGGTGACGCCGTCCTGGTTCCTCATCGCGGCGCTGATCGCCTGGCTGATGGCCCCGCAGATCGATGCCGTGGAGCCCGGTCTGGGCTGGTTGACGTACGTCGCCGGCTTCGCGTTCGCGATCGTCCTCTACGGCGCGGTGCTGCTGCACGAGGCGGCCCACGCGATCGTCGCCAAACGGCTGGGCTACCCCGTCGGCGTGATCATGCTCCACTTCCTCGGCGGCGCGACCGCCGTCGAGAAGGAGGCGAGGCGGCCGCGCGACGAGTTCTGGATCGCAGTGGTGGGACCGCTGGTCTCGCTGGCCGTCGCCGCGGTCGGTTTCGGGGTCTCCTTCCTCACCCCCGACGGCCTGATCGGGCTGATCGTCGCGGGGCTGTGGGTCACCAACCTCTTCGTCGGCGTGCTCAACCTCGTCCCCGGCCTGCCGCTCGACGGCGGCCGGGTGCTCAAGGCCGGCGTGTGGGGCGTGACCGGCAACATCAACCGCGGCAGCATCGTCGCCGGCTGGGCCGGTCGGGTGCTGGCGATCATCGTGCTGCTGGGGCCCTTCATCCAGGGTCAGATCATCGGCATCCAGCCCGATCTCACCCGCTACGTCCTCGCCGTCATCATCGGCGTTTTCCTCTGGAGCGGTGCCTCCGCGGCGATCAACTCCGCGAAGGTACGCCTCCGCCTCCCGCTCCTCGTCGCCCGCGACCTCGCCCGCCGCACCCTGGCCGTGCCCGCCGACCTCCCCCTGGCGGAGGCCGTACGCCGCGCCCAGGAGGCCGAGGCCGGCAGCATCGTCACCGTGACCAGCGGCGGCGAGCCGATCGGCCTCGTCCACGAGGGCGCGCTGCTGGCCACTCCGGAGGACCGCCGCCCGTGGATGGCCACCTCGACGGTCACCCGCCGGCTCGAGGACGGCCTCACCCTGCCTGCCGACATCGACGGCGAGGCTCTGATCCAGGCGATCTCGAAGACCCCGGCGCCCGAATACCTCCTGGTCGAGCCCGACGGCTCGATCTACGGCGTCCTGGTCACCTCCGACGTCGACGCCGCCTTCCGTGCGGGAGCCTGAGTCAGGCGGAGTCGCGGTTTGCCTGGTTGACCGGGGGAACGGGTAGCCTCAGCGGGTGTCAAGCGCTGATATCCCAGACATTCCGGCCGAGGCCCGAGCGGGCGTGCACCGCGGGCCGCTCCGCGAGGGCGAGTGGGTGCGGCTGACCGACACCAAGGGTCGCCGCCACAACTTCGAGCTCGTCGCGGGCAAGCGCTTCTTCTCCAACAAGGGCCACATCGACCACGACGAGCTGATCGGCCGCGAGGAGGGCTTCACAGTCACCGCCTCCACCGGCGGTGAATACCTGGTCTTCCGCCCGCTCCTGTCGGAGTTCGTCGTCTCCATGCCCCGCGGCGCCGCCGTCGTCTACCCCAAGGACGCCGCCCAGATCGTCGCCATGGCCGACATCTTCCCCGGCGCCTCCGTGGTGGAGGCCGGGGTCGGCTCCGGCGCCCTGACCTGCTCGCTGCTGCGCGCGGTCGGCCCGTTCGGGAAGGTCACCTCCTTCGAGCGCCGCGAGGAGTTCGCCGAGGTCGCCCGCAAGAACGTCGACCAGTTCTTCGGCACCCCGGCAGGGGAGTCCCACCCCAACTGGTCGCTCAACCTCGGCGACCTCCAGGAGGAGCTCCCGCGCCAGCAGATCCGCTGCGACCGGCTGATCCTCGACATGCTCGCTCCCTGGGAGTGCGTCGACGCGGCCGCCGAGTCGCTCTACCCCGGTGGCATGGTCTGCGCCTACGTCGCGACCACCACCCAGCTGTCCCGCTTCGTCGAGACGGTCCGTGCCCACGGCGGGTTCACCGAGCCGCAGGCGTGGGAGTCGCTGGTGCGCGACTGGCACGTCGAGGGGCTTGCGGTCCGTCCGGGTCACAAGATGATCGGCCACACCGCCTTCCTCGTCACGGCCAGGAAGCTGGCACCGGGCCAGCGTGCGCCCCGCAAGACGCGGCGACCTGCGCCCGGGGCGTACGGGTCCGACTACACGGGTCCGCGGCCGGCTGACATGCCGGCTCCCGAGCCCGTCGCGGACGTCGTTCCGGGCGTTACGCCGGAGGACGGCGCCGAGGTGGACTGAGTCCGCTCGGAGGTCGTCCGTGTTTCCGACGTGCCACGGGTCGACACGAACTCGGCCGAAGTCCACCGAATAGTGTCCAACACCTGTAAATCCTTCTCCTCTCCTACCCCTCTGCCTTGTAGGGTCGAGGGAGTAGAGGAGGTGTGCTGATGTCGACATCCGATGGATTCCATTCCGAGGGGCGCAGCCCCGAGGAGCTCGAGAGTCATGTCCGTTTCCTCGAAGCTGAGGTGACCGACCTGCGGCACAGACTGACCGAGATGCCCGGATCTTCGCGTGGCCTGGAGGCGCGGCTCGCAGACGCGCAGCGCTCCCTGGCCGCCTTGACGTCGCAGAACGAGCGACTCACCGTGACGCTTCGGGATGCCCGAGACCAGATCATCAAGCTCAAGGAGGAGGTCGACCGGCTGGCACAGCCGCCAGCGGGCTTCGGCACCTTCATCGAGCGCAACGAGGACGACTCGATCGATGTCTTCACCGGCGGGCGCAAGCTCCGGGTGACCGCATCGCCCAACGTCGATCTCGACGAGCTGCGCTATGGCCAGGAGGTCATGCTCAACGAGGCGCTCAACGTCGTCGCCGCGATGGAGTTCGAGAAGGTCGGCGAGGTGGTGATGTTCAAGGAGCTGCTCGCCGACGGTGAGCGCGCCCTGGTCATCGCCAACGCCGACGAGGAACGGGTCGTACGCCTCGCGGAGCCGTTGCTGAGCGACACCATCCGTGCTGGCGACTCGCTGCTGCTCGAGCCTCGCAGCGGATATGTGTACGAGAAGGTGCCCAAGTCCGAGGTCGAGGAGCTCGTCCTGGAGGAGGTGCCCGACATCTCCTACGAGTCGATCGGTGGCCTCGCCGGCCAGATCGAGCAGATCCAGGACGCGGTCGAGCTGCCCTACCTCTACCCGGAGCTCTTCATCGAGCACCAGCTCAAGCCGCCCAAGGGCGTGCTGCTCTACGGTCCTCCGGGTTGTGGCAAGACCCTGATCGCGAAGGCCGTCGCCAACTCCCTGGCGAAGAAGGTCGCCGCGAAGACGGGGGCGGACGGCAAGTCCTACTTCCTCAACATCAAGGGCCCCGAGCTCCTCAACAAGTACGTTGGTGAGACCGAGCGCCACATCCGCCTGGTCTTCCAGCGTGCTCGTGAGAAGGCCGCGGCCGGCACCCCGGTGATCGTCTTCTTCGACGAGATGGACTCGCTGTTCCGTACGCGCGGCACCGGCGTCTCCTCCGACGTGGAGAACACCATCGTCCCGCAGCTGCTCTCCGAGATCGACGGTGTCGAGGCGCTGGAGAACGTGCTGGTCATCGGTGCCTCCAACCGTGAGGACATGATCGACCCGGCGATCCTGCGTCCGGGCCGTCTGGACGTGAAGATCAAGATCGAGCGTCCCGACGCCGAGGGTGCTCGGGACATCTTCTCGAAGTACCTGGTCCCCGAGCTGCCGCTGCACCCGACCGACGTGGGCGAGTTCAACGGCGACAAGCAGGCGACGGTCGACGAGCTCATCCGCACCACCGTGGAGCGGATGTACACCGAGTCCGAGGAGAACCGCTTCCTGGAGGTCACCTACGCCAACGGTGACAAGGAGATCCTCTACTTCAAGGACTTCAACTCCGGCGCGATGATCCAGAACATCGTCGACCGGGCCAAGAAGATGGCCATCAAGTCCTTCCTGGACTCCGGTGAGGACGCCGCCCAGAAGGGCCTGCGGGTGCAGCACCTGCTCCAGGCCTGCGTGGACGAGTTCAAGGAGAACGAGGACCTCCCCAACACCACCAACCCCGACGACTGGGCCCGCATCTCCGGCAAGAAGGGCGAGCGCATCGTCTTCATCCGCACGCTCATCACCGGCAAGCAGGGCACCGAGCCCGGCCGTTCGATCGAGCAGGTCTCCAACACGGGTCAGTACCTGTAGCAGAGCCTGTACGCAGGGCCCGCTCCCGTCCGGGAGCGGGCCCTGCGCCGTGTGGATGTGCTTTCAGCGTGCCTGGACCGAGACCAGCGCCGCGTTGCCGCGCGAGTCGACCTTCACCACCGCGACGGCGTCGCCGCCGTTGACCTCGGCCTCGATCTGCCGGGCCCGGTCCTGCGGGAGGAAGAGGCTCTCGATGCCGCAGCTGAGCCGCCAGCCGTCGTCGTGGCACTTCAGGAACGGCCCCTCGGCAGGGGGATCGGTCGAGACGCTGGTCGCCTCCCAGACCGGCCCACGTCGCGTCAGCGAGACGTACGCGTCTCCGGTCTCCTTGGTCGTACGCCTGCTGATGTCGGTGTAGGAGAGGTCGACGTAGGCGCCCCGGAACGGGTCGATCGGATCGACCGGCTCGACGCGGAGCCGGATCTCCTCGCCGGTGATGCGGGCCGAGAGCTGGCCGGCGACGGCGATGCCGACGAGGCCGAGGTTGAGGACGCAGACGAGCGCCACCCGGGTGCGTGTGTTCATGAGAGGGCCTCACCGAGGTTGGCGGCCACGCCCCGGCGGGCGCGGTCGAAGACGAAGCCGGTGGCGAGCAGGAGCACGCCCAGCATGAGGAACAGGGTGGCGCCGGACATGATCGGCGCGAAGACGGCGAAGCTCTGCATGGTCGTGAAGACGACCAGGGCGCCGGTGGCGAGCACGACCAGCAGCGTCTGGTCGCGCACGGAGCCGTCGACGGCGACCGCACCGGCGGCGACGACGTACACCGCGATGCTGACGAAGGCGGACAGCCACGCCTCGCCGGACACGGAGCCGACGTCGTCCACCCGCGGGTCCCAGGCGACCAACGCGAGCCCGATCGGCACGATGAGCGCCGAGGCCAGCACCTCCCACCGCGACAGCCCGTCCGTGAGACCCACCGCCGCCGCGACGAGGAGCGCTGCGATCACCAACGCCACGAGAAGCGTCGGGCTCCATGCCAGGTCGTGGTCGCCGATCTGCGGGACGGCGGCGACGAAGAGACCACCCAGAACGAGTACGCCGCCCGCCAGCCGCCACACCTGGGCGAAGTTCTCCCGGCCCCGATCGTGCAGCGCGGCCATGGCAGTGGCGACCACGCCCGCGACCAGCACCGCGAGGACGCCGGCGAACGTGCTCTCGCTGCTCGCCACCACCTGCCAGTCGAACCAGACCATCGTGGTCACGATGCCGACGACCAGCGGCGCCAGGCCGGTGCTCGCGTAGGCGTAGCCGAGCGCCCCGAGTCCCCAGAGCCCGACCAGGGAGGGCTCGTACGCGGGCACCTGGAGGCTCTGCGCGGCCTGGAAGACGACGCCGCCGAAGCTCATCGCCGCGATGCCGCGGAACGCGCCGCGCAGGGGCCGGGGGAGAGGGAGGGTCTCCGCGGCGGCGGTGAACGCGAGCCAGATGACGACGATCCCGAGGAACCGCACCAGCGGGGAGAGTGCGTCGAGGTTGGTCGCCACGAGCCACACCAGCCCCACTCCCAGGAACGTGCCACCGAGATAGGAGATGACTCGCGTCAACGAGGCGGCGTGGGAGGCGACGTACTGCCCCTTGATCGTCTCCGCGGTGTCCGCGGTGAGGATGCCGTCGCTCACCCAGCGGGCGGTCTCGTTGTTCAGCCAGTCGAGCCGCCTCGGCGCGACTGGTCGTACTTCTGTGTCCATAGGACCATTGCAGCGGCTCGCGGGGGCGCGGCGCGTGAGCCTACGTACTCAACTCATGGCGCTTGCGTCCTCGACGCCTGACGCCATTTCGGCTGCGCGGGCCGGGTCGCGGCGTTAACCTTCGGGTAGTCGCGGGAATTGCTCGCGCGGAGTGGATGGGGAGCGTATGGCAGCGTTGATGCTGATCCTGCTCGGAGCAGCGGCACTTGTCGTCGTGGTCGCCGTCGTCGCCCTGGTCTGGGTGCTCTCCGGCCGTGCCAAGCCGGGTGGCGTGATCAACCCGAACAACGACCCCGGCGTCCAGGGCGCACGTGGTCAGAGCGAGCGAACCAACCTCCAGAACAACTTCGGGAACCCGGGCTCCGGCATCTGATCCTCTAAGGTTGAACGACGTGGCAGACGACATGGGGCGCAAGGACATCGAGGCCGGGTTGGAGACCCGCCATGAGCTGGGGGACGCGTTCGACGCCGAGCTGGTCGCCGGCTTCGCCGACCGCATCGAGAAGACCGTCCAGGAGCGGGTCGGTGCCACCGCCGCCGCCCGCACCCTCGCCGAGCGCAACGAGTCGCGCACCTCGGTCTTCCAGTTCGTCCTCGGCGCCGGCTCGGCCGTCGCGGGCATCCCGATCAGCATCACCCTCGGCGTCACCGACAACCTCGGCGCCCTGGTGATCTCCTGGGTCGGCCTCGTCGGCGTCAACGTCGCTCACGCGCTGCGTACGCGCAAGCGCTGAGGTGGGCCGGCGGTTACTTCGTCAAGGTATGCAGACGAAGTAACACATCCCGTGCGGACCTCCACTGGGGATGTGTGCCTTGACCTGCATACCCTTCGACAGGCTCAGGACACCGCCTTGACGAAGGAACACGACGTACGCCGGGCCATCTGCCATCCACACACCGATTCGGTCGCGAGTTATCCACAGGGCGGGGGATCGGGGTTTCTTTGCCCCGGCCGCAGCCTGAGGGTTGCGTACATGGACGCACTTGAGTACTACATCGAGCGAGACGGCTTCTTCACCACCCAGATGGCATTGGAGGTGGGGTACGCGAAACGGGACATCACTCGCATGACGCGCTCGGGCGAGTGGCACCGCATCCGTCGCGGTGCGTACGCGGCGGGAGCCACCTGGCTCGAGCTCGACGAGGTCGCGCGACATCGGGTCAGGTCTCGGGCGGTGATGCGGTCGCTGGGCGACGCCGTGGCGTTGAGCCATACGTCCGCCGTTGTCGCCCATGGCATCGACATCTGGAACCTGCCGCTGGACCGGGTGCACGTGACTCGTCTCGATGGCGGAGCCGGCCGGATCGAAGGTGACGTCGTCCACCACGAGGGCTTCAGCCTGGACCACGAAGTGGTGGCGGCCGACGGGATGAAGGCGGTTCTCCCTGAGCGATGCGTGCTCGAAGCGGCATCTCGCGTCGACATGGAGACCGCCTGGTGCCTGCTGGACGCCGGCCTGCGGAGCGGGAGGTTCGATCGAGACCGCCTGAAGGCGGCGTACGAGATCGTCGAGCACTGGCCGTTCATGCACCGCGTGGGAGGTCTGGTTCCGTTCGCCGATGGACGGTCGGGATCGATCGGAGAATCTCGTGGCAAGCACCTGTTCCGCTCGTTCGGCCTACCGCAGCCCGAGCTCCAGTACGAGGTGCGCCGAGCTGACGGCTCCATCGCGGGAGTGACCGACTGGGCCTGGCCCGAGTTCGGACTGCTGGGCGAGTTCGACGGACGGGTCAAGTACGGCCGCCTGCTCAAGCCGGGCCAGGATCCCGGCGATGTCGTCTTCGAGGAGAAGAGGCGTGAGGACGAGCTGCGCGAGCTCACCGGCTTCTGGATGATCCGTCTGATCTGGAGCGATTTCGCCAACCCCGCTGTCACTGCGGCACGCATACGCCGTGCGCTCCGACGGGCAAGCTGAGCCGACGGCAGGACCGTTCGGCCCGAGCGTTGTCGTGTTCCTTCGTCAAGGTATGCAGACGAAGTAACACATCCCGTGCGGACCTCCGCTAGGGATGTGTGCCTTGGCCTGCATACCTTGACGAAGGAACCGCCTGCCCGACCGAGAGCTGCCAGGCGACGTCGGAGGGCTCGACGGCGACGATCTCGACGACCGGCCGCGGAGACCGTCACAGGCCTGCTCCCGGATCGGGTCGAGCTGAGCGACGCCACAGGTGCGGTCCACGATGTGGGGCACCACACGCGCCTCTCAGAGTCCCATGGCGGCTCACTCCTCCATCTCGCCGGTCCACTGGACGCCGAGGATCATCGCGTCCTCGCCCTCGACGAGCGGGGTGAAGCCGACACGACGGTAGAACCCGATGGCACGGGTGTTGGCGGTGCTGACGCCGAGGTGCGCGCCGCGTACGCCCGCGACGTGGAACGCGCCGAGCATCATCCCGATCAGCTCCTTGCCGACCCCCTGCCCCTGGGCGCGGGGGAGCAGGTTGATGTGCAGGTGGGCCGGGAAGTCGTTGAGCAGCTCGCTGGGCGTCCGGGGCGGGCGATGGATGTGGGAGCGCATGCGAGCGTTCCAGTCGTCGCGGTCGTGGTCGGGCCCCGGGTCGGGGTTGACCACGCGCAGCGCGGGCCACCAGTCCTCCTCGCACTCCTTCTCGAAGGCGCGGGTGAACGGCGTGCCGACGACATAGCCGACGACGCCCTCGGCGTCGACCGCGACGAACCCGAGCCCGAGACGCAGCACGATGTAGGGAGCGGCGTAGATGTTTCCCGGCAGCCGCGGGTCGTCGTAGAACTCGCTGGCGTCCTCGCCCGATGCCCCGGTCAGCAGACAGATCGAGAAGAGATCGTCGAGGTCGTCGGCGGTGGCGCGCCGGATCTCAGGAGTGCCCATGGACCAACCTCACCATGACCGCTGCCACACTCCCTTCACCAGGTCTCCTCCCGGTGCCGCCCAGCCGAACAACCGGGGGCAACCTCAGCGTGGCGTATGGATGCTCACGTGCAGTCGTGCACGTGGCCGGTAGCCTTGCAGGCATGAGCGAGCGTCAGCGAGCGACAGTCGGCCTCATGCCGCCACGTCCGTATTTTTGCGCTTGCGCTACGGAGGTGGCGGGATGAGCGTACGACGGGTGATGGGCACGGAGGTCGAATACGGAATTTCCGTGGCCGGACAGCCCCAGGCCAACCCGATGGTGGCCTCGAGCCAGGTCGTCAATGCGTACGCATCCTCGACCCTGAGGGCGAGGAGAGCGCGCTGGGACTTCGAGGAGGAGTCGCCGCTGCGCGACGCGCGCGGCTTCGACATGTCGCGGCAGGTGGCCGATCCGAGCCAGCTGACCGACGAGGATCTCGGGCTCGCCAACGTCATCCTCACCAACGGCGCCCGGCTCTACGTCGACCACGCCCACCCGGAGTTCTCATGCCCCGAGGTGACCAACCCGCTCGACGCCGTGCGCTGGGACAAGGCCGGTGAGCAGGTGATGCTCGACGCCTCCCGCGCGGCGGCGCGGCTGCCGGGCAACCCGCAGATCCATCTCTACAAGAACAACACCGACAACAAGGGCGTCTCCTACGGCGCGCACGAGAACTACCTCATGCGCCGGAGCACCGCGTTCGCCGACATCGTCAAGCACCTGACCCCGTTCTTCGTCTCTCGGCAGGTCTTCGCCGGCGCCGGGCGGGTCGGCATCGGCCAGGAGCGTCCCAAGCACGGCTTCCAGATCTCCCAGCGCGCCGACTTCTTCGAGGTCGAGGTCGGCCTGGAGACCACGCTCAAGCGGCCGATCATCAACACCCGCGACGAGCCCCACGCCGACCCGGAGAAATACCGCCGCCTCCACGTGATCCTCGGCGACGCCAACCTGGCCGAGGTCTCGACCTACCTCAAGGTCGGCAGTACGTCGCTGGTGCTCGCCATGATCGAGGACGGCTACATCACCCGCGATCTCAGCGTCGACGGTCCGGTCTCCTCGCTGCGCGCGGTCTCCCACGACCCGACGCTGAAGACGCTGATCACGCTCAAGGACGGTCGCAAGCTGACCGGTGTCCAGCTTCAGATGGAGTATCTGGACCTGGCCAAGAAGTTCGTCGAGGAGCGCTACGGCTCTGATGCGGACTACCAGACCAAGGACGTCCTGGAGCGCTGGGAGTCGGTGCTCGACCGGCTCGAGCGTGACCCGATGGAGTGCGCGAACGAGCTCGACTGGGTCGCGAAGTACAAGCTCCTGCTCGGCTACCGCGACCGCGACGGCCTGGAGTGGGACGACCCCAAGCTCCACCTGATCGACCTGCAGTACGCCGACATCCGCCCCGAGAAGGGTCTCTACCACCGCCTGGTCCGCGCCGGGCGGATCGAGCGGCTGCTGACCGACGACCTGGTGGAGAAGGCGATGCACGAGCCGCCGACCGACACCCGGGCCTACTTCCGTGGGCGCTGCCTGGAGAAATACTCCGAGAACGTCGCCGCGGCCAGCTGGGACTCGGTCATCTTCGACCTCCCTGGGCGCGAGTCGCTGCAGCGGGTGCCGACGATCGACCCGCTGCGCGGGACGAAGAAGCATGTCGGTGGTCTGCTCGACGCATCCGACACCGCGCAGGATCTTTTCGAGCGTCTGACCGGCGGTAGCTGAGCCCGTTTGCGGGGCTCGTCATGCCACAGAGCGGCCCAACGTACGACTTCGTCTTCCTCCCTCAGCGAAATCGTGCAATCTTGCCTCAGGTTTGTCGGTCCTAGTGGATAGGTTGGAGCCATGGCACAGGAGCAGAAGCAGCCGAAGAAGTCCTCCGAGACCGAGGAGGCCGTCGAGACCGCGCCCGAGTCCGACGTCAACGAGCGCAAGGAAGCGCTGGACTCCGACGTCGACGACATCCTGGACGAGATCGACGACGTCCTGGAGACCAACGCCGAGGACTTCGTGAAGTCCTTCATCCAGAAGGGCGGGCAGTAACAGATGTCGGAGTCCCGCATCCCGGCGGCCTACATGACGCCGGGCACCTCGTCCTTTGCCGATTTCCTGACCGCGCAGTCCCCAGAGCTGCTCCCGGGCCGCCACCCGGTCCCGGGCAACCTGGGCGACATCGCCCCGCACGGCACCACGATCGTGGCGGCCACCTTCCCCGGTGGCGTGATCATCGCCGGTGACCGGCGGGCGACCCAGGGCAACCTGATCGCCGAGCGCGACATGCGCAAGGTCTTCCCGGCCGACGAATACTCCGCGGTCGGCATCGCCGGCTCCGCGGGGCTCGCGGTCGAGCTGGTCAAGCTCTTCCAGACCGAGCTGGAGCACTACGAGAAGATCGAGGGCACCACGCTCTCCATCGAGGGCAAGGCCAGCCGGCTCTCCGCGCTCGTCCGCGGCAACCTCGCGATGGCCATGCAGGGCCTGGTCGTCGTGCCGCTCTTCGTCGGGTTCGACCCCGACGCGGGGGTGGGGAAGATCTATGGGTACGACCCGACCGGCGGCCGCTACGAGCAGACCGGATACGCCGGCGTCGGCTCGGGCTCGCTGTTCGCCAAGGGCGCCCTGAAGAAGCTCTACCGGGCCGATCTCGACGAGGGCACCCTGGTCGCCGTCCTGGTCCAGGCGCTCTACGACGCGGCCGACGACGACTCGGCCACCGGTGGACCCGACCTGTCCCGCAAGCTGTTCCCGCTGGTCCACGTGATCACCGCCGACGGCGGGCACACCCTGCCCGACGCCGAGGTCGCCGCGGTCGCGGAGGCTGTCATCGCCGGGAGGCTCCAGCGGCCCGACGGTCCCTTCGCCGAGCTGGAGGCCTGATCGATGAGCACCCCTTTCTACGTCTCACCAGAGCAGCTGATGCGCGACCGTGCGGACTTCGCGCGCAAGGGCATCGCCCGGGGCCGGGCCCTGGTCTCGCTGCAGTACGCTGACGGCATCGTGTTCGCCTCCGAGAACCCCTCGGCGGCGCTGCACAAGGTCAGCGAGATCTACGACCGGATCGCCTTCGCCGCGGTCGGGCGCTACAACGAGTTCGAGAACCTCCGCATCGCCGGGGTGCGGCTCGCCGACATGCGCGGCTACGCCTACGACCGGCGCGACGTCACCGGCCGCGGCCTGGCCAACGCCTACGCCCAGACCCTCGGCACCATCTTCTCCTCAGGCGGGGAGAAGCCCTACGAGGTCGAGCTGTTCGTCGGCGAGATCGGTGACAGCGCGGAGGACGACCAGCTCTACCGGCTGACCTACGACGGTCAGGTCGTCGACGAGCACGGTTTCGCCGCCATCGGCGGTGCGGCCGAGGCGGTCGGTGGCTACCTCAAGGAGCGCTACTCCGAGGGCGCCACGCTCGAGGACGCGATCAAGCTGGCCGTCGCCGCGCTCGGCCACACCGACACCGACGACCGCGAGATCGCCGCCAAGGACCTCGAGGTCGCGGTCCTCGACCGCACCCGCACCCAGCCGCGCAAGTTCCGCAGGATCCGGCCGGCGACGCTGGTCGAGATCCTCGGCTCGGTCACCGCCAAGCCGGCGGAGGTCGAGGCCGCCAAGCCGGCGGCCGCCGAGAAGCCGGTCGACGAGGCCCCCCTGGCCCCGCCGGCCGACGACGACGGCGAGCCGCCGATCGCCCCGCCGCTCGACTGAGCTCGCGGACGTGGGAGTGCCGGGGTCACCAGCTGACCTCAGCACTCCCACGTTCCATCTCCGACCTCAGCCGATCCGGTCGCAGAGCGAGACGACGATGCCCTCCGGGCCGCGGACGTACGCCATCCGCACGATGTTCTCGTGCACGCCGACTCCTCCGACGAGCCCGTAGCCGTCCTCGGCCAGGCGCTCCAGCTCCGCGTCCAGGTCGTCGACCTCGAAGCAGACGTTGCGAAGGCCCAGCTCGTTGGCCATCGCCGTGGGTGAGCCGGGGGTGTGGTCGGGCCGGACGAACCGAGCCAGCTCGAGCGCCGTGCCGCCGCCCGGCGGGCGCAGCATCACCACCTCGCAGCGAGCACCGGGGATCCCGCAGACGGTGTCGATGAACTCGCCCTCCACGAACGTGCGGCCCTCGACCTCCAGGCCGAGGCCGACGAAGAACGTGGTGGCGGTGTCGATGTCGGCGACGGTGACGCCGATGTGGTCGAAGCGCAGCTGGTGTGTCATGACTCTCATCCTCGTGTAGGTCGGGTGTCTCTGCCTGGGAACGGAGCCGGCACGCGCTTCTCTACACGGGCTCTGCATGGTCATGACCGGTTGGCTAGGGTCGCTGAACGTGGACGTGGACAGGTCGCCGTGGCGGCGGGGAAGGCTGCTCGCGCTCACCGCCGCGCTGATCGCGGTGGTGATCGGGCTCCACGACCTGGTGCCGAACCGGTGGGGCAACCTGGGTTCGCTGGTCGCCACGTCGCTGCCGTGGCTCGGCCTGGCCGTCCCGCTGCTGTTCCTGGGCGCGGTCGTGCGGCGCTCCGCCCTCGCGGCGCTGCTCGCGCTGGCCCCGACCATCGCCTGGGCGGGCGTGTTCGGCCCGCAGCTGATGCCCGCCGGGTCCGCGGCGTACGACCTCACGGTGGTGCAGCACAACGTCGCTGACGACAACCCGGACGTCGGCCGAACCGTCGAGCTCCTGCTCGCCGCGGAGCCCGACATCGTCGCGCTCGAGGAGCTCACCTCCGAGCGTCTTCCGCAGTACGAAGCGGCCCTGGGGCCGACGTTCGAGCATCACGCGACCCAGGGCACCGTCGGGCTGTGGTCGCGCTACCCGATCACCGAGCACACCCGTGTCGACATCCGCCCCACCGGGATCCACGCGTCCTGGGACCGCTGCCTGCGCACCGTCGTCCGCACACCGGACGGCGACATGGCGGTCTACGTGGCACACCTGCCCTCGGTCCGGCTGGGGCCCCGTGGGCTCGCGGCGAGCAGCCGGAACCGGAGCGCGGAGCTGCTCGGCGAGGCGATCGCCGCGGATCCGGCGCCGAGGGTGCTGCTGGCCGGCGACCTCAACGGCAACCTGCTCGACCCGGGCCTGGAGCCGGTCACCGAGCAGGTCTCGCGCAAGGAGCACGGGTTCCGGCTCTCCTTCCCCTCGGCGTTCCCGGTCGTGCAGCTCGACCATGTCCTCGCGCGTGGTGCGGACGTGACGGATCTGAAGGTCCTGCCGCGGTCCGGCAGCGACCACCGCCCGGTGGCCGCCCACGTGTCGCTGCGCGGCGGTCAGTGACCGCCGAGCCGACCGGTCAGCCGCTCGTGCCGGTCGGCGCTGGACCGGTTCAGGCCGACGATGCGTACGGACTTGTTCTTGGTCTCGTACTTGTGGGTGATCGCGTCGAGTGCCGCGACCGTCGAGGCGTCCCAGATGTGTGAGGCGGAGAGGTCGATGACGATCTCGTCGGGGTCCACGGCGTACTCGAACTGGGTGTAGAGGTCGTTGCTGGAGGCGAAGAAGAGCTCGCCGGTGACCCGGTAGACCGCGGTCGTGCGACCGTCGGGGCCGTCGACGAGCTCGCGGTGCGTTGCGGTCAGATGGGCGACGCGGCGGGCGAAGAGGGTCATCGCGACCAGGACCCCGGCGATGACACCGATCGCGAGGTTGTGGGTCGCGACGGTGACCACGACGGTCGTGAGCATCACCGTCGTCTCCGAGCGTGGCATCCGCCGCAGGGTCGCCGGGCGGATCGAGTGCCAGTCGAAGGCGCTGACCGAGACCATGATCATCACCGCGACCAGGGCGGCCATCGGGATCAGCGCGACGATGTGGCCGAACCCGACGACCAGCACGAGCAGGAAGACGCCGGCGAGGAAGGTGGACAGGCGCGTACGGGCGCCGGAGACCTTCACGTTGATCATCGTCTGACCGACCACCGCGCATCCGCCCATGCCGCCGAAGAGGCCGGTGATCAGGTTCGCGAGGCCCTGAGCACGAGCCTCGCGGGTCTTGTCGGAGCGGGTGTCGGTGATGTCGTCGACGAGCTTGGCGGTCATCAGCGACTCGAGCAGGCCGACCAGCGCCATGCCGAGGGCGTGGGGAGCGATGATCCGCAGCGTGTCGAGAGTGAGCGGTACGTCGGGCAGGAACCAGCTGGGCAGGCTGTCGGGCAGCGTGCCCTGGTCGCCGACGTTCGGTACGTCGACCCCGCTGACGACGGTGAAGGCGGTGAGTGCGACGACCGCCACCAGCGGGGCGGGGACGACCTTGTTGATCCGTGGGAAGCCGACGATGACGGCGATGCCGACGGCGATCATCGGATAGACCGGCCAGGGCACGTCGATCATGTGGACGAACTGTGCGTCGAGGACGAGGATCGCGAGCGCGTTGACGAAACCGACCATCACCGAGCGGGGGAGGAAGCGCATCAGCCGGGCCACCCCGGCCAGCGAGAGCGCGATCTGGATCAGCCCGCCCAGCAGCACGGTCGCGATCAGGTAGTCGTAACCGTGGTCCCGCATCACCGGGGCGATCACGAGCGCGACCGCGCCGGTGGCGGCCGAGATCATCGCCGTCCTCCCGCCGAGGAACGAGATGGCCACCGCCATGGTGAACGAGGTGAAGAGCCCGACCCGTGGGTCGACCCCGGTGATGATCGAGAACGAGATCGCCTCTGGGATCAGCGCGAGCGCGACGACGAGACCCGCCAGCACCTCCGTACGCAGCAGCCTCGGTGAGCGCAGGGCGGCGAGGACGCCCGGCTCGGTGGCCGAGGAGGACGAGGGCGGGGGCGATGGCACGGGCCGCAATCCTATGGCCGGGCCGCCACGGCCCCGGCTTCGTGAGCGATGTGAGATTCGCCCCGTCCGGCGCCCGGTGCGGGCCGGCGTGCGGGCCGGCGTGCCGGTGGGCGGCGCGGCTCGTCGTGTCGTACGTCCGAACGCCTCCGGAGTGACCGCCGACCGTCTAGGGTTTCAGTATGGACAGGCGCATCTTCGGCATCGAGAACGAGTACGGCGTGACCTGCACGTTCCGCGGCCAGCGGCGGCTGAGCCCGGACGAGGTGGCCCGCTACCTCTTCCGGAAGGTGGTGAGCTGGGGCCGCAGCTCGAACGTGTTCCTCCGCAACGGCGCGAGGCTCTACCTCGACGTCGGCTCCCACCCCGAGTACGCCACGCCCGAGTGTGACGACGTGATCTCGACCGTCACGCACGACAAGGCCGGCGAGCGGATCCTGGAGGGCCTGCTCCTCGACGCCGAGCAGCGGCTGCACGACGAGGGCATCGCCGGCGACATCTACCTGTTCAAGAACAACACCGACTCGGCCGGCAACTCCTACGGTTGCCACGAGAACTACATGGTCAGCCGCGCCGGTGAGTTCAGCAAGCTCGCCGACGTGCTCATCCCGTTCCTGGTCACCCGCCAGTTGATCGTCGGCGCGGGCAAGGTCACCCACACCCCGCGAGGCGCGGGGTTCGCGGTCTCCCAGCGTGCCGAGCACATCTGGGAGGGCGTCTCGTCGGCGACGACCAGGTCGCGGCCGATCATCAACACCCGCGACGAGCCGCACGCGGACGCCGAGAAGTACCGGCGGCTCCACGTCATCGTCGGCGACTCGAACATGTCCGAGACCACCACGATGCTCAAGATCGCGAGCTGCCACCTGGTGCTGCGGATGATCGAGGAGGGCGTCGTCCTGCGGGACATGACGATGGAGAACCCGATCCGGGCCATTCGCGAGATCGCCCACGACCTCACCGGCCGCCGCAAGGTGCGGCTGGCCAACGGCCGCGAGGCCAGCGCGCTGGACATCCAGAACGAATACCTGACCAAGGCGCGCGAGTTCGTCGACCGCCGCGAGATCACCGACCCGACCATGATGGCGGCGCTCGACCTGTGGGAGCGCGGCCTGAAGGCGATCGACTCCGACGACCTCGACCTGGTCGACCGCGAGATCGACTGGGTGATCAAGTGGAAGCTGATCGAGCGCTACCGCGCCAAGCACGGCCTTCCGCTGGGCCACGCGCGCGTCGCGCAGCTCGACCTCGCCTACCACGACATCCACCGAAACCGCGGCCTCTACTACCTGCTGGAGAAGAAGGGCGCGGTCAAGCGAGCGACCACCGACCTGAAGATCTTCGAGGCCAAGTCGGTGCCCCCGCAGACCACGCGTGCCCGGCTGCGCGGTGAGTTCATCAAGAAGGCGCAGGAGCGCCGCCGCGACTTCACCGTCGACTGGGTCCACCTCAAGCTCAACGACCAGGCCCAGCGCACCGTGCTCTGCAAGGACCCGCTGCGCGCCTACGACGAGCGGGTCCAGAGGCTCATCGACGGGATGTAAATCGCCAGTCGACAGCGAGCGAAGCGAACTGTCGGCGTTGGCGATTTAGATCGAGCAGCCCCGCTTCCGGGGAGCGGAGCGACCCGGAAGCGACGGGCGTGTCGAGATGTCCAAGGGCTGAGCCGGGGTGGCTTCGCTGCGGGGCAACCACCGTGCGGATATGGTGTGCTCCGCTGTCGTCTATTTCCTTGACCACGAAGGTTTGCACTGTGCCCACTGCTCCTCGGCTTCGTCTGCGTCACGCGCTGAGCGCGCTGGCCGTCACCCTGCTCATCCCGGCTCTGGTCGCCTGTGGCGGCGAGAAGAAGACGGGTTACGGCGACGAGACCGTCTCCGGCTTCGACGGTGTCACGGTCTCGACCGCGGTCGACAAGGCGCCCACGCTGAAGTGGAAGTCCGCGATCTCCTACCCGAAGGACCCCAAGGTCAAGACGCTGACCGAGGGCGACGGCGAGGAGATCCCGAAGGACCGCGGCGTGTTCGCGAAGATCTACATCGGCAACGCGACCACCCTGGACAAGAAGTGGTCCTACGAGAGCCAGGCCCCCGAGGGTGAGGAGCTCCCGGCGGCCAAGCCGTGGAGCACCATCCTGAAGGGCGCGAAGGTCGGTGACCGGATCGAGGCGATCGTCGGCTCGGCCGACCTGCTCGGCGAGGGCGGCAACCCGCAGATGGGCATCGGCAACCACGACACGCTGCTGGTCGTAGTCGACGTGGTCAAGGCCGCCGCCGACAAGACGCCGCACGACGTCGACGCCAGCGAGCTCCCGAAGCTCGTCGAGAAGAACGGCAAGCCGACCGGCTTCGACTTCACCGGCATCGCCAAGCCGAAGGCCGACGACGTGCTCAAGCGCGTCATCCTCACCGAGGGCGACGGCGAGGAGATCACCACCGACCAGACGGTCACCGCCAACTACCTCGGTATGACCTACGGCGCCAAGAAGCCCTTCGACGAGAGCTTCAGCAAGAAGGCTGTTCCGTTCGCCCTCAACCAGGTGGTCGCGGGTTGGACCAACGGCCTGGAGGGCGTCAAGGTCGGCAGTCGTGTTCTGCTGCAGATCCCGCCGGAGCTGGGCTACGGTGCAGAGGAGAAGCCGGGCCAGGGCGGCACGCCGGGGATCCCGGCCAACAGCACGCTCTACTTCGTCATCGACGTCGTCAAGGCCGAAGCCACCCCGGCGCCGCAGTAGAAGAGTCTCTAGGGGGAGAAGCACACCGTGGCGGCGGGTAAGACCGAGCGGTTGATGAACCTGCTCATCATGCTGCTCGTGCAGCGTGACAACGTGTCGAAGGAGCGGATCCGCGAGGTCCTCTACCCGTCGTCGGCCGGTGAGGCGTTCGAGAAGATGTTCGAGCGCGACAAGGAGGAGCTGCGCAGTCTCGGTGTCCCGATCGAGACCGGGGTGATCGACTCCTTCTTCGAGGACGAGATCGGCTACCGGGTCAGCCCTGAGCAGTTCGCGCTGCCGCCGATCACCCTCGAGGCCGACGAGCTCGCCGTGGTCGCGCTGGCCACCAGGGTCTGGGAGAACGCCTCGATGGCGGAGGCGACCACCGAGGCCGTACGCAAGCTCAACGCCGCCGGGCTCGAGACCGATGTCTCGGCGCTGGAGATCGTGCAGCCCCGCCTGGCCGCGGAGGAGGGCTCCTTCGACGTCTTCGTGGCCGCGACCCAGGACCGCCAGGTCGTCGAGTTCGACTACCGCGGGTCGCGCGCCGCCGAGCCCTCCCACCGGCGGCTGCAGCCGTGGGGCGTGGTGCGCTACTCGGGCCGTTGGTACGCGGTCGGGCATGACGTCGACCGCGACGACACCCGCATCTTCCGGCTCTCCCGCGTCCTGGGGGAGGCCCGGGCGGTCGGCGAGTTCGATGCCTTCGAGGTGCCGGCCGAGGTCGACGTACGCGATATTGCACGAACCCTGGCGCCGGCCCCGCCCACGGGCAAGGCCGTCCTGCTGCTGCGGCAGGGGAGCGGCTACACCCTCCGGAGGGCCGCCGACTCGATCGAGCCCGGGGTGACCGGCCCCGACGGCTCCGACGGCTGGGACCGGGTCGTGCTGACTCGGGTGCCCGCCGATCTGGTGGGTGCGGTGCTGGGTCACGGCCCCGACGCCTATGTCGAGGAGCCCGATGACCTGCGTCGCGAGGTCGCCGCCCGGCTGGAGCGGCTGGTCGCGCGCCTGGACGGAGCCTCGCAGTGAGCGAGCGTCAGCGAGCGAACCGGACAATCAACACGCCAGCGCGTCCGTATTCTGGCGCGTGCGCTACGGAGGTGGTGGCGTGAGTGCAAACACCGGTGCCAAGGGGCAGGTCGGGCGGCTGCTGACGCTGGTGCCCTACCTCTACTCCCAGGACGACGACGTACGCCTCGACAAGGCTGCCGCCGACCTCGGTGTCGAGGAGAAGCAGCTGGTCAAGGACCTGCAGGTGCTCTTCATGTGCGGTCTGCCGGGCGGCTACCCCGACGACCTGATCGACGTCGACATCGACGCGCTGACCGAGCCCGACGGCGACCGGGTCATCCGGATCTCCAACGCCGACTACCTCGACCGGCAGCTGCGGCTGACCCCGATCGAGGCCACCGCCGTGATCGTCGCGTTGCGCGCGCTGAGGGGTGGGGCGGTGAGTGTGGAGACCAAGGAGGTCGTCGACCGCACCCTGGCCAAGCTCGAGCAGGCGGCCGCCGAGGGCGCTGCCGGCAGCGTCGACCCGGGCGAGGAGCCGATCGACACCTCGCTCGTCCAGATCCATGCCGCGATCGCGACCGCGATCGACCAGGGTCGGCAGATCCGCATCGACTACTGGGTCCCGGCGCGCGACGAGGAGTCCTCCCGGGTCGTCGACCCGCGTGCGCTGGTCTCGATCCGCGACATCGAGTATCTCGACGCCTGGTGCCACCGGGCCGAGGCGCCGCGCAGCTTCCGCCTCGACCGGATCCGGGGTGCCGAGGTGCTGGACACGCCGATCGTGGTCGCGCCGGAGACCGGCGACGGCGCGAATCTCGATGGTGAGGGCGAGTCGTTGCTGCGTACGGACTCCGGCACCGTCGTCCGGGTGCGACTGGCGCCGGAGGCGCGCTGGGTCGGCGAATACTATGCCGTCATCGACCCCGCGGAGCTGCCGGACGGCGGGCTCGAGGTGGGGCTGCGGGTCTACGACCAGCGCTGGCTCACCCGGTTGCTGCTTCGGTTGGCTCCCTATGCTGAAATCGTCGAGACCGAGGACGGCCCGATGGCGCAGACAGACACAGAGTTCACTGAATCGTTTGCCGCGACTGCACGGCAGGCCCTCGGCCTGTACCGTTCGGGCGCGTAGACTTCTGACGTTCCCCCTAGTCGTAGATGAGGTAGTTCATGTTCACTCCAATGATCGGTATGCCGCAGGGCGCCGAGTGGCTCATCATCCTGGCGATCGTGATCCTCGTCTTCGGTGCCGCCAAGCTCCCCGAGCTCGCGCGAGGCACCGGCCAGGCGCTGCGCATCTTCAAGACCGAGACCAAGGGCCTGCGCGACGAGGACGAGAAGGAGAAGGGCGAGAAGGCCGAGAAGCCGGCCGAGCTGACCGCCTCCGAGCAGGAGCGCATCGCCGAGCTCGAGCGTCGTGAGGCCGAGATCAAGGCCGAGCGCGAGCGACTCTCCGGCAACTGAGGCCGACATTGTCCATCGCCGGTGTTGTCGCGCTGCTGCGCGGCACCCCCAAGCATCCCATCGGCGACGACGGCCGGATGGCGCTCTCCGACCACCTGCGTGAGCTCCGCGCGCGGGTGATCAAGGCGTCCCTGGCCCTGATCGTCGGTTTCATCGTCTCGCTGTTCTTCTTCGAGCAGCTCTTCGATTTGGTCATGGACCCCTACACCCAGGCCGTCAAGATGATGGACAAGGACAGCGGAGCCGCCTCGCTGAGCTCGGTGAACGGCGCCGCGGGCGGGTTCATGCTCTACCTCAAGCTGTGTGGTCTGGCCGCGTTCATCGGCACCAGCCCGATCTGGCTCTATCAGATCTGGGCGTTCCTGATGCCCGGGCTGCACGCCCACGAGAAGAAGATGTCGCGCATCTTCGTGGCCGTGGCCGGGCCGCTCTTCCTGGCCGGTATCGTGCTCGGTTACGTCACCTTGCCCAAGGGCCTGGAGATCCTGTTCGCCTTCGTCCCCGACGGCCTGACGAACATCGTCGAGTTCAGCGAATACCTGAGCTTCCTGAGCCGTACGCTGCTGGTCTTCGGCATCGCCTTCGAGATCCCCGTGTTCTGCATCCTGCTCAACCGGATCGGGGTCCTGCCCGGTGCCGCGCTCGGGAAGTATCGCGCCTGGATCATCGTCGGCTCCTTCGTCTTCGCCGCGGTCGCGACCCCGTCGGGTGACCCCTTCACGATGAGCATCATGGCCATCCCGATGGTCCTGCTCTTCGGGATCTCCGAGGTCATCACCCGCTCCCACGACAAGCGCAAGGCCGGAAAGCGCAAGGACCTGATCGGGGATCCTGACGTCCCGTCGGTGATCTGACCACTACGATGCGGCAGGTGACGCGCCAGATCGCCCTGCTCGCCAACCCGACCGCCGGCCGCGGCAACGCCGACCAGATCCTCGACGCGGTCACCGCGAGGCTCGTGGCCTCGGGGGCCGTCGTCGAGCACCTGATCGGCGACGACGCCGACCACGCCCTCGAACTGGCCCGGAAGGCCGCTGCCGACGGCGTCGACACGGTCGTGACCCTCGGCGGCGACGGCATGGTCCACGTCGCGGTCCAGGCGCTGGCCGACACCGAGGTCAGTCTCGGCGTCGTCCCCCTCGGCACCGGCAACGACTTCGCGCGGGCGCTCGGGATCCCGACCGGTGATCCGCTGGCGGCAGCCGACGTCGTCGTACGCAACGAGCCCCGGCGCATCGACCTCGGGCGTGCCGTGCAACCGGCCTCGGGCTCCGCAGCGGCCAGCGCGACCTGGTTCGCGACGGTGCTGGCCGCCGGGTTCGACGCGGCGGTCAACGAGCGGGCCAACGCGATGCGCTGGCCGCACGGAGACCTCCGCTACACGCTCGCCGCGCTGTCGGTGATCCGCAGCTGGAAGCCGGTGCCCTACCGGCTCGAGATCGACGGTGTCGTGCGCGAGCAGGAGGCGATGCTGCTGGCGATCGCCAACACCGAGTCCTACGGCGGTGGCCTGCGGATCGCGGCGGAGTGCGACCCCGCTGACGGCCTGCTCGACGCCATCCTCATCAAGCCGGTCTCGCGGCTGGAGTTCCTGCGCGTCTTCCCGGGCGTACGCCAGGCCAAGCACCTCACCCACCCGGCCTTCGAACGCATCCGGGCCCGCCGGATCACCGCCTCGGCCCCCGGTGTGGTCGCCTACAGCGACGGGGAGCGTCTGGGGTCGCTGCCGCTCGATGTCGAGTGCGTGCCTTCCGCTCTCGGCGTACTGGTGCCGCCGAGCGTCTGAGTGTCGGTGTCGCTCGATAGGCTCGGGACCATGGACGCCTCGCCAGCGGAGAAGTACGCCGCTTTCCAGCGTGACAAGGGCTACCCCGTCTTCCGGGACTTTGCCGCGCTCTACGACTTCGGGCTCGACGACTTCCAGGTCGAGGCGTGCAGGGAGATCGAGGACGGCAAGGGCGTCCTGGTCGCCGCGCCGACCGGGTCGGGCAAGACGATCGTGGGCGAGTTCGCCATCCACCTGGCGCTCGCCACCGGCCGCAAGGCGTTCTACACCACGCCGATCAAGGCGCTCTCCAACCAGAAGTACAACGACCTGGTCAAGCGCTACGGCTCCGACAAGGTCGGTCTGCTGACTGGCGACAACGTCGTCAACGGCGAGGCGCCGGTCGTGGTGATGACCACCGAGGTGCTGCGCAACATGCTCTACGCGGGGTCGCACACCCTGATGGGGCTCGGGTTCGTGGTCATGGACGAGGTCCACTACCTCGCCGACCGCTCCCGCGGCGCGGTGTGGGAGGAGGTCATCATCCACCTGCCGGAGTCGGTGTCCGTGGTGTCCCTGTCGGCGACCGTGTCCAACGCCGAGGAGTTCGGCGAATGGCTCACCACGGTGCGCGGCGAGACCACCACGATCATCGAGGAGAAGCGGCCGGTGCCGCTCTACCAGCACGTGATGGCCGGGCGCCGGATCATGGACCTGTTCGCCTCCTCCGACGTCGACGCCGCGGCCGGGTTCGTCAAGGAGGGCGCCCCGGTCAACGGCGAGCTGATGAAGCTGGCGCGCGACGACTGGGCTGCCGGACGGATGACGGACCGGCGTACGCCCAAGGACAAGCGCAAGGGCAACGGAAACCGTCGCGTGGGCAACGGGCGGCGCGTCTGGATCCCGTCGCGCGTGGAAGTCATCACCGCGCTGCAGCGCGACAACCTGCTGCCCGCGATCGACTTCGTCTTCTCCCGGGTCGGCTGCGACGCCGCGGTGGGACAGTGCATCCAGGCCAACCTGCGGCTGACCACTCCTGACGAGCGCGACGAGATCTTCGCCTACGTCGAGGAGGCCTGCGCCGACCTGCCCGACGAGGACCGGCACGTGCTCGGCTACCACGACTGGGTCGACGGGCTCACCCGCGGCGTCGCCGCTCACCACGCCGGGCTGCTGCCGGCCTTCAAGCAGGTCGTCGAGGAGCTGTTCCTGCGCGGCCTCGTGAAGGCGGTGTTCGCCACCGAGACGCTGGCGCTCGGCATCAACATGCCTGCCCGCACGGTGGTCATCGAGAAGCTCTCGAAGTGGAACGGCGAGGCCCACGTCAACCTCTCGCCGGGGGAATACACCCAGCTCGTCGGCCGCGCCGGCCGCCGCGGCCTCGACGTCGAGGGTCACGGCGTCGTGCTCTGGCAGCAGGGCCTCAACCCGCGCGAGCTCGCGGGCCTCGCCTCGACGCGTACGTATCCGCTGCGCTCCAGCTTCAAGCCGTCCTACAACATGGCGGTCAACCTGGTGCACCAGTTCGGCCGGGCGCGCTCGCGCGAGCTGCTGGAGCAGTCCTTTGCCCAGTTCCAGGCCGACAAGGCGGTCGTCGGGCTGGCCCGCCAGGTGCGCAAGGCGGAGGACGCGCTCGAGGGCTACCAGGAGGCGGCGACGTGCGATCGCGGCGACTTCATGGCGTACGCCGCGATCCGCCGCAAGATCTCCGACATCGAGAAGTCCTCCTCCCGTGAGCGGCGCGCCGACCGCCGCGAGGAGATCATCGAGTCGCTCTCCAAGCTGAAGATCGGCGACGTGATCGACGTGCCGACGGGCAAGTTCGCCGGCTATGCCGTCATCGTCGACCCGGGCTTCGACCCCGACGGGCCGCGCCCCTACGTCATCACCCAGGACCGGCAGGCCCGGCGCCTGGCGATGATGGACTTCAACGTGCCGATCGCCGCCCAGACCCGGCTGCGGGTGCCGAAGTCGTTCAACGGCCGCAACCCGCAGATGCGCCGCGACATGGCCTCCCGGCTGCGGGAGAAGACCCGCGATCTGCGTCCGGTGCCCTACGAGGCGTCGCCGACCGCCCGCAAGGAGCGGAAGAGCTCGGTGGAGACCCAGATCTCCGAGCTGCGCCGCGAGCTGAAGATGCATCCCTGCCACGACTGCCCCGACCGCGAGGACCACGCCCGCTGGGCCGAGCGCTGGTTCAAGCTGTCGCGCGACACCGACACGCTGCGGCGCCGGGTGGAGGCGCGCACCAACACCGTCGCGCGCACCTTCGACCGGGTCTGCGACGTGCTCGTCGCGCTCGACTACCTCGAGGGCGAGACCGTCACCGAGCGTGGCACCCACCTGATGCGGCTCTACTCCGAGATGGACCTGGTCGCCGCCGAGGCGCTCCGCGAGGGTCTCTGGGACGACCTGACCCCCTCCGAGCTCGCCGCCGCTCTCTCGGTGCTGGTCTACGAGGCCCGTCGGGCCGACGACGCCACCCCGCCCCGCCTCCCCGGCGGCCGGGTCAAGGACGTCATCGCCGAGACCGTACGCCTCTGGGGCCAGCTCGACGCCCTCGAGCGCGACCACAAGCTCGACTTCCTCCGCCAGCCCGACCTCGGCTTCGCCTGGGCCGCCTACCGGTGGGCCGAGGGTGACGAGCTCGACGACGTCCTCAGCGAGGTCGAGCTCGCCGCCGGTGACTTCGTCCGCTGGGTCAAGCAGCTCATCGACCTGTGCGGCCAGGTCGCCGACGCCGCCGGCGACGTCCCGCTTCGGCGCACGGCCCGCCAGACCATGGACCTCCTCAAGCGTGGCGTCGTGGCCTACTCCTCCGTGGTCGAGTAGTCACTTTCTGCCCGCGAGGCGTCGATTTCTGACGGCGAGATGTCAGTTCGGTGTCTCGCGGGGAGTTGCTCGGTCGCCGCAGGTTGCGTAGATCCGCCGCAGAGCGGTCTCGCCGCCGCTATGTTGCTCATCGTGAAGAGCGGTGGTCTGGTCACAGCGTTCGTCGGCAGGACATGGGTCGCGGTCTTGGCGGTTAGCCTGCTGATGGGGTTCGGCATCTGGGGTGTCGGGTTCGCCGTCTACCAGCAGGTGCTGGTCGGAGCTGCCTATATGACGGCAGTCGTTGTCGTCGCGATCGCCTCGACAGGCCTGCTGCTCGGATTCCGTCGCCGGATGAACGTCACGAGTGATGGGATGGTGCTCACCGGGCCATTCCGGAGCCGAACGATCCAATGGGATGACATCGCGGTTGTCGACATGGTGTTCAGGCGTACTTGGGTGAGGTGCCGTGACTCCGAGGGACGGATCGCGGTCATCCTGACCGCTGCTGCTTGGCTTCCTCGTACCAACGGGCGCATCCGGCGCGACAACGAGGCGTTGGCGACCTTGCTGTGGACCGAGAGCCGTTCGCGATGATGTGGATCACCTCGGGCGGCCGGGCCTGGAGGGGCGACCTCGACCTCGGGATCAGATCCTGACCTCTCGGCCTCAAAAACTGACTTCTCGGCGCGAGATTTCGACTCTGCGGGGCTGGGAAATATCATGGGCGGGTGGATGCCTCTCCCTACGATGCCCTGTTGTTCGTCTCTTTCGGGGGGCCGGAGAAGACCGAGGACGTGGTGCCGTTCCTGGAGAACGTGACCCGGGGGCGGGGGATCCCGCGGGAGCGGCTGGTCGAGGTCGGGCAGCACTACTTCGACCGGGGCGGGAAGTCGCCGATCAACGACCAGAACCGGGCCTTCCTGGCGGCGCTGCGCAGCGACCTCGCGGAGCACGGGATCGACCTGCCGGTCTACTGGGGCAACCGCAACTGGGACCCCTACCTGAGCGACACGGTCGCCCAGATGCGGGCCGACGGGATCAAGCGGGCGGCGGTCTTCGCGACCAGCGCCTACTCCTCCTACTCCTCGTGCCGCCAATACCGCGAGAACCTCTTCGAGGCGTGCGACACGACCGGCGGCGCCGAGAGCGCCCCGGTGCTGGACAAGCTGCGGCGCTACTACAACCACCCGGGCTTCGTGGCCCCGGTCGTCGACGGCGTGATCGCCTCGATCGAGGACCTTCCTGAGGCGGAGCGCGACGGCGCCCGGATCCTGTTCGTGACCCACTCGATCCCGACCTCGATGAACGACAACGCCGGCCCCGACGGCAACGCGTACGTCGCCCAGCACCTCGACGTCGCCGCGGTGATCGCCGAGCAGGTGGCCCAGAGGCGTGGGGTCACCCACGAGTGGGACCTCGTCTACTGCAGCCGCTCCGGCGCCCCGCACATCCCGTGGCTCGAGCCGGACGTGAACGACCATCTCGAGGCATTGGCGGAGAAGAACACGAAGGCCGTGGTGATGTGCCCGGTCGGCTTCGTCTCCGACCACATGGAGGTCGTCTACGACCTCGACACCGAGGCCCTGGCGACCGCTGAGAAGCTCGGGATCCACGCGCGTCGTAGCCCGACAGCGGGGGAGGACCCGCGCTTCGTGGCCGCCGTACGCGACCTGCTCCTCGAGCGCGCCGCCGTGGAGCGCGGAGAGGCCCCTGAGCGGCCCACGGTCGGCGACCTGGGCCCCGGACCCGACCGCTGCCCGGCGGGCTGCTGCTTCAACCAGCGTTCCCAGCTGCCTACCCTGTCCGGTGAGGACTCGCCCCAGTACTCGGGGTGATCACGGGCGGCATAGGGTCGGCTCCATGACAGACCATCCAGCGCCGGCCCAGCTCGCACCCAAGCCCGGAGACCTGCTCGCGATCGCCGTGGCGACCGCCCGCGCGGCCGCCGATCTCGTCCGCGAGCGGGCCGCCGGTGTGGTCGAGGTGGCGGCCACCAAGTCCACCGCGACCGACGTCGTCACCGAGGCCGACCGGGATACCGAGGCGCTCATCCGACAGCTGATCTCCCAACAGCGTCCCGAGGACGCTTTTTTCGGTGAGGAAGGCGAGGAGACGACGGGCACCAGCGGCGTCCGCTGGATCGTCGACCCGATCGACGGCACCGTCAACTTCCTCTACGGCCTGCCGCGCTACGCCGTCTCGATCGCCGCCGAATACGCCGGTGAGGTCGTCGCGGGCGCCGTCATCGACGTGCCCGCGGGCACCCTCTACGCCGCCTTCCGGCAGCCCGACGGATCGGTCGCCGCGGTCAAGGACGGCGAGCCGATCACGGTGCGCCCGCCGACCGAGCTCGCGCAGCGGCTCATCGCCACCGGCTTCTCCTACGACGCCGGTCTCCGCCGCGTCCAGGCCGAAGCGCTGGTCCGGCTGCTCCCGGTCGTACGTGACGTTCGTCGCATCGGCTCGGCGGCCCTGGACATCTGCGGGGTCGCCGAGGGAACCCTCGACGGCTACCTCGAGGAGGGCCTGCACCTGTGGGACCACGCCGCGGCCGGCCTGGTCGCAGAAGCCGCCGGCGCTCGCTGGGAGGCGACCACCGGCATCGGTGGTCGCCGGTTCGTCATCGTCGCACCAGCCCACGGGTACGATGAACTACGGAAAGCGGCTGTTCAGGCTGGTTTTCTGCCAGTTGACTCGCTGCCGGGTGTCGTACCCGACTGAAAGCCGCCGGTTGATGTAGATCTATGACCGGCCGGGGGCCGGGAAGGTCCCGGAGCCCCGTCGGTACAGCCGCGTTCACCCACCCGAAACTCGCTGCTCATCTATACCCGTGATAGGGAATACCGCCAGATGACAGAACGTTTCGGCGACGCGGATCCGGTTGAGTGTGCGAAATCCGCGTTAATGGTGCACAATCACGGGCCGTGCCGCTGCCCTCGGGGGCGCGCGGGGGGACTGAAGATGAGTGAGAAGGGGAGTGGCGCATATGGCGACGGACTACGACGCACCGCGTAAAAATGAAGAAGACCAGTCCGAGGAGAGCATCGAAGAGCTCAAGGCTCGTCGTCATGACAAGAACTCGGGCAAGGTCGACGAGGACGAGGCCGAGGCGGCCGAGTCGTTTGAGCTTCCGGGAGCCGACCTCAGCCACGAGGAGCTCGCGGTCGAGGTCAAGCCGAAGCAGGAGGACGAGTTCACCTGTATGAGCTGCTTCCTGGTCCACCACCGCAGCCAGCTGGCTGACGAGAAGAGAATGATCTGTTTTGACTGTGCGTGATGTGCAGTTGAAAAGCCGCCGAGTCGGCGCGTTTGTATAGCTTGCGCTAGCAAGCGCTTTGTACAAACGCGCCGACTCGGCGGAAAGCCCGGCGCAAGCCAGGTTGAAAGCAAAGGCCGCACGGCAAGCCGTGCGGCCTTTCTGCCTCTCAGGCGATCAGGATCCGTCCTTCTCCAGCTGCTTCGGCAACCGACCGACCGACTTCACGTAGTAGTTGGCCGCACGACGCTGGGCGAACATCCGCGCGAGCGCGACGGTGGCGCCGGTGGCGGCCGACCAGAGCACGGCCTCCACGAGGCGTACGTCGGGGTCGGCGGGGTTGGCCGGTGGTTTGCGTCCGGTGGACGCCTTCCAGCCGGAGGAGAGGACCTTGTTGGTGACCTTGGCGGCCCCGATTCCGCTGACGAGGGCCATGATCGCCCAGACCTTGTCGCCCTTCGCTCCAGAATTGGGCCCAGCACTCTTGGACTTGGACATGTCTCGAGCCTAGGCCATCGGCTCGAGGAAGGCCCTCAGAGACTCGCTCGGAGCGCGTTGACCGTCTTCGCGAGCGCCACCGGGTGGCGGGTGAAGAGCAGCCAGTAGGGCGTCGGGTCGGCCGGGTCGTCGATGGTGACCCGCACCGCGCGCTTGAGGTAGGGACGCAGGAGCAGGTACGCCCTGGCATCGGCGTCACGCCCCGCCAGGTGGTGTGCCTCGGTCTCGTCGAGCGCGATCGCCTCGCCGAGGAAGCGCGCCTCGATCCGGGCGGGCCCGGCACGCAGGATGCCGTCGGCGATCGTGATCTTGGCGTTGCCGTAGACGATCATGGCAAGCGCGAACAGGTTGACGGTCGCCGCGGTGATGCCCCAGGCGAGCGCGGCCGGAACCCACAGGATGACCGCGATCCACAGGGTCGCCAGGAACATGACGCCCTGGACCCACCACCTCAGCGGCACGGTCAGTCGCTCGTCGTACGCCGGGGTGCTCACGAATCGTGAGTTTTTCACGCCGGTCAAGCCAGTCACGAATCGGGTGAGCCTCGGGAGCATCTAAGGTGCGGGTTGTGTCTGATCTCGAAGTAGCCCTGGTGCGTCTCGACGCGGAGCTGCCGCCCCCTGCGTACGCGCACCCGGGGGATGCCGGTGCCGACCTGCGCACGACCGTGGACGTGACCCTGAAACCGGGCGAGCGCGCCCTGGTGCCGACCGGGATCGCGATCGCCCTGCCGCAGGGATATGTCGGCCTGGTCCACCCGCGCTCGGGCCTGGCGGCCAAGCACGGGCTCTCCATCGTCAACGCCCCCGGCACGGTCGACGCCGGTTACCGCGGCGAGGTGAAGGTGGCGCTGATCAACCTCGACCCCGTCGAGGCCATCGAGCTGCGCCGCGGCGACCGGGTCGCCCAGCTGGTGATCCAGCGTGTCGAGCAGGCCAGTTTCGTGGAGGTCGCCGAATTGCCGGAGTCCGTCCGTGGCGCTGGGGGATACGGTTCTACAGGGGGCTTCTCCAACCGCTGAAGGATCCGTGTTAGATAAGTCTCCTCCAAGACTCACCGCAACCTGAAAGCAGATGGTCGTGAAGTTCCGTCGCAAGTCCACGCCCTCCCATCGGGGAGAGCCGTCTGCATCCGTCGACGATCGGCCCGTGGCCGACGAGCGGCCGGTTCCGGCCGCTCCCGAGATCGGGCCGTTCGACATCGACTCGGCACCCGACGGGCTGATCACCGGCGACTGGGTGGACCTCGGGTCGATGATGCTCGCCCCGGCGCCCGGCAAGGAGCTGCGCCTCCAGGTCGACGAGAAGTCCGGCCAGATCGCGGCCGTGATGCTGACCGCCGAGGACGGAGCCATGGAGCTGCGCGCCTTCGCCGCACCCCGCAACGGTGACCTGTGGACCGAGTCGCTGCCGATGCTGCGCGACGACGTCCAGCAGCGCGGCGGGGCGACCGCCGACCTGCAGGGTCCGTGGGGCACCGAGCTGATCACCCAGATGAAGGTCAAGCTGGCCGACGGCCAGCCGGCGGTCCAGCAGACCCGCATCATCGGCGTCAACGGCCCGCGCTGGATGCTCCGCGCCACCATGCTCGGCCGGCCGGCGATGGAGCCGACCGCCGGCAAGGAGTGGGAGAAGCTCCTCGAGCAGGTCGTGGTGCGCCGTGGCGAGGAGGCCAAGCCGAAGGGCGAGGCTCTCGAGGTGAAGCTGCCGCCCAACGCACGCCGCGTCGAGAAGTGAGCGGCTAGCGATGTCCAAGGGACGGCTGCGGGCGAAGCTCAGCGAGTGGGCCAACACCGCCTCGATCGACGCGAGCGAGATCCGGGCCGCCTACGTCGCCAAGGATGTCGCCTCCATCGCCGACGCGCCGGACCGTGAGACGGTGCGGTTGCGGGGCACGTTGCGTACGATCACGCTGCGGCCGCGCGGTGGCGTCCCGGCGCTGGAGGCGGAGCTGTTCGACGGCTCCGGCACCTTGACGATCATCTGGCTGGGCCGTCGGCACATCGCCGGGATCAGCCCGGGGCGGTCCCTGCAGGTGCAGGGCCGCATCGGCCGTACCGATGGCCAGCGCATCATGTTCAATCCACGCTACGAGCTGATTCCGGACCCCAACGAGTGAGCCAACCACACGTGAGCCCCACCTCTGAGACGCCTGGCGACGACGGCTCTGCCGACGAGCACCACGACCACAACCATCCGACGGTCGACACCGTCGAGGCGGTCGTACGCCGCCAGATGTCGGCCGGGCTGGGCGGTGTGCGCGGGATGCTCGAGGCCGGCGTGCCCGGCCTCGTCTTCACCATCGCCTGGCTGGTGGTCAAGGACCTCAAGGTCGCGCTGATCGCCTCGGCGGCGACCGCGGCGGTCTTCCTGGCGGTTCGGCTGGTGCAGCGCTCGAGCCTGCAGTACGTCGGCAACGCCATCTTCGGCATCCTCATCGGCTTCGCCGTGGTGCGGCTGGCCCAGTCGATGGGCGGCACGGCCGAGGAGCAGGCGCTCGCCTACTTCCTGCCCGGCATCCTGATCAGCATCGGCTACACCGTCGTGGTCGGCGGCCTGTGCCTGATCGGCTGGCCGATCTTCGGCTTCTTCATCGGCGTCGCCAGCGGCGACCCGCTCGAGTGGCACCAGGACAAGCAGATCGTGAAGCTGTGCACGCGGCTGACCTGGCTCTTCCTGGCGCCCGGCGCGATCGGAGCGGCCATCCAGGGTCCGATCTGGTTCCTGGCCTGGAGCGGCGCGATCGACCGCGACTGGGCGATCCTCGCCCTCGGCATCCTCCGCACCGGCCTCGGCTGGGCGCTGCGGATCGCCTGCTACGGCACCATGATCTGGCTCCTCGCCCGCAACCACACGCCCGTCAAGCGCCCCCAGGAGGCCTGAGTCGGGATGCAGCTGCGAGTGGTGAGACCGACACGCGGAAGCGTGTGGCTCTCCCTGCTCGCGACGCTCGAGATCATGACCGGCGCGGTCCTGGCCCACCTGGCCGCCGGCGGCACGCTGCCGAGCGCCGGCTGGCTCGCGGCAGCGGCCGTAGCCGTCTTCGGAGCGGGCCTCATGGTGCTGCAGCGCCGGGTCGGGATCCTGGGCGGTGCGGCCGCTGCCGGGCTGTCCCAGCTGGGTCTCCATGAGGTCTTCGCGGCGTTCTCCGCGGCGCCCGGCAGCGCCCATCAGCACACCATGAACGGCTCGCTCGGCACGGGCGACGGCGGCGCGATGCTCCTGGCCCACGCCTGCGCTGCGGTGCTCTCCGTCGTCGTCTGGGTGCTGCACCGCAGGGCCCTCGCCGTCGCCGTACGCAGCCTCCCGATGCCGCGACCCGCGGTCGTCGGCCGCCTGCTCGCCGAGGCACGGACGTTCGTGCCGCGATCGGCCCTGTGGGCCCATGTCTCTCCGCGAAGGGGACCGCCGAGGCCGGCCGGCCTCTGAGATCCCTCTGCGAGCACCACCGGGTGAGTCCCGGTGGCTGTCTTGCGTACCCGAAAAGACTCGCGAGAAGAGAAGCCTCACATGTCCGTTCCCACCCATTTCCACACCGAGCTGACCGACCCGGCTGAGCCTGCTGGTTCACCGCTCCAGCCGCAGGCGCAGTCCCGGGTCGGCTGGTGGCCCCTGATCCGCCCGCTCGTGCTGCGGATGCACTTCTACGCCGGGGTGCTGGTCGCCCCGTTCATCCTGGTCGCCTCGGTGACCGGGCTGCTCTACACGATCGCCCCGCAGGTCGAGCAGATCGCCTACCACGACATCACCCACGTCACCCCGGCGCGCGGGACGGTCCCGCTCGCCGAGCAGGTCGCCGCCGCCCGGGCCACCCACCCCGAGGGCGCCGTGATCCGGGTCGACGTCCCGGAGGCCGCCGACCGCAGCACCCGGGTGGTCTTCGCCGACGAGACCGTCCCGGCCGACTACGCCATGTCCGTGTTCGTGAACCCCTACACCGGCCAGGTTGAGGGCCAGGTACGCAGCTACGGGCAGTGGCTCGGCTTCCGGGCCTGGCTCGACGAGCTCCACCGCAACCTCCACCTGGGTGCCCTCGGCCGTCACTACAGCGAGCTCGCGGCCAGCTGGCTGTGGGTGGTCGCCCTGGGCGGACTGATGCTGTGGCTCGGCCGCCGTCGCCGTGACCGGCGGGTCCGGCGGCTGGTGACGCCCGACCTCGAGGCCACCGGCCGTTCCCGGACGATGTCGTGGCACGCGGTCATCGGAGTGTGGCTCCTGGTGGGCGTCCTGGCCCTCTCGGTCTCCGGGTTGACCTGGTCCCGCTTCGCCGGCACGAACATCGGCGAGGTGCGTACGGCGCTGTCGTGGACCGAACCCACACCCGCGACGTCGCTGCACGGCGACGGGACGGCTGCCGAGCACACCCATCACGGCTCGTCCGCCGCCGCCACCGACGACCCGGACGCGGTCTTCTCCGCGGGTGCGGGCATCGACGGCGTACTCGACACCGCGCGGGACGCCGGCCTGGGGACCCGCTCTACCTGGTGCCTCCGGCCGACCCGGGCAGCGCCTGGACCGCGGCCGAGAACAAGCGTGACTGGCCCACCCGCTACGACGCCATCAGCGTCGACCCCGCGACCGGCGAGCTGCTGGACCGGGTCGACTTCGCCGACTGGCCGCTGATGGCCAAGGTGACCGACTGGGTGATCGGCGCGCACATGGGCATCCTGTTCGGCGTCCTCAACCAGCTGGCGCTGGCGGCGCTGGCGCTCGGGCTGATCGTCGCCACCCTGCTCGGCTACCGGATGTGGTGGCTGCGACGGCCCCGCGACGCACGTGGCCTGAGGTTCGGCCGGCCCGCACCGCGCGGCTCCTGGCGGCGTCTGCCCTGGCAGGCCATGGTCGCCGTCGTCGCGGTCACCGTGGTGGTCGGGTGGTTCGTCCCGATGCTGGGCGTGACCCTCGTCGGGTTCCTCGTGGTCGACGCCGTGATCGGCGCCGCGCGCAGCCGCAGCTGAGTCAGGAGGCGGCGCAGGCTGCGCAGAGACCGAAGATCTCCACGGTGTGGTTGACGTCGGTGAAGCCGTTCTGCGCCGCCACCTTGTCGGCCCACGTCTCCACGGCTGGGCCCTCGATCTCCACGGCCTTGCCGCAGCTGCGGCACACCAGGTGGTGGTGATGGGTCGTGGAGGCGTCGCCGCACAGCCGGTAGGTGGACTCACCGTCGGGCTTGTGGATCACGTCGGCGAGGCCGTCGTCGACGAAGATCTGCAGGTGGCGGTAGACCGTGGAGAGGCCGATCTTCTCGCCGTTGGCCCGCAGCGTGGCGTAGACGTCCTGGGCGCTGCGGAAGGTGTCCTCCGCGGCGAGAGCCTCCTTCACCGCGGCGCCCTGGTTGGTTGCGCGCCGCTTGACCTGCTGGGTTGGTGCCATGGCCACATGCTAGTCGGTATCGGTATGGATCCCGTGGCCAGTGCGGCGCGCCGACGCCATGTGTCATAATGGGAACGATTCCCAATAAGACGAAAGGCTGCCATGTCACGCACGTGTCAGGTCACCGGCGCCCGCCCGGGCTTCGGCAACAACCGCCCCTGGTCCAAGAAGGCGACCCGGCGACGCTGGGAGGTGAACCTGCAGAAGAAGACCTACTACGTCCCGACGCTGGGCCGGAAGGTCACGCTGCGCCTCAGCACCAACGCGATCAAGCGGATCGACGTACGCGGCATCGACGCCGTCGTCGCCGAGATGCGCGCCCGAGGGGAGAACGTCTGATGGCCAAGAAGTCGAAGATCGCGGCCGAGGCCAGGCGTCGCCAGATCGTCGAGAGGTACGCCGAGCGCCGAGCCGCGCTCAAGGAGGAGATCCGCGCCGCCGAGCCGGGCTCGGCCGAGCGGGCCGAGGCCGTCCGCGCCCTGTCCCGCCTGCCGCGCGACTCCTCGCCTGTACGCCTGCGCAACCGCGACCAGGTCGACGGCCGGCCGCGGGGCTACCTGCGCAAGGCCGGGGTGTCCCGGATCCGGTTCCGCGAGCTCGCGCACAAGGGCCATCTGCCGGGCATCACCAAGTCGAGCTGGTGACCTCGGCAAAAGCCTAACCGAAACCATTCCGAGTCGGCGAGGCGCAACCCCGCCGTCATCGGGCTGTGCTAAACACTCGCTCCATGAGTACGAAGACCCCAGTGCGGGCAGCCGAGAAGTCTGGGTTCAGGCTCGGGCAGACCGAGGTCGTCGCGATCGTCCTGCTGATCATCCTGCTCTCCCAGCGGTGGCTGCTGCCGCTCCTGGACCACGACCTGTTCAACACCTGGGGCACCATCTTCGTAGCCATCGTGGTGCAGTCGGCTCCGTTCCTGCTCGGTGGCGTGCTGCTCAGCGCCGTCATCTCGACGTTCCTCTCCGAGAAGGCGCTGAGCAGGATCGTGCCGAGGAGCCCGGTGCTCGGGGTTCCGGTCGCCGGCCTGGCCGGGATCGGGCTGCCGGGCTGCGAGTGCGCCGCGGTGCCCGTGACCAACTCGCTGATCCGCCGGGGCGTCACGCCCGCGGTCGCGCTGACGTTCCTGCTGGCGGCTCCCGCGGTCAACCCGGCCGTGCTCGTCTCGACCGCGGTCGCCTTCCCGGGCCAGCCGATGATGGTGCTGGCCAGGTTCCTGGCGAGCCTGATCACCGCGGTGGCGGTCGGCTGGATCATGCTCGCCCGCGGCAGGCTGCTGCTCGAGCGGCTCACCCAGGTCGGACGCGACCAGCACGCCCACGAGCGCTCCTTCCTCGGCAACGTCAGCCACGACTTCCTGCACGCCTCCGGGTTCCTGGTGCTGGGCGCGATGCTGGCCGCGGCGGTCAACACCTTCGTACCCCGCTCGGTGGTCAACACCGTCGCAGGTCAGGCCGTGCTGGGGATCGCCACGCTGGCGCTGTTCGCGTTCATCGTGGCGCTCTGCTCGGAGTCCGACGCCTTCGTCGCGGCCTCGTTCACCGCGTTCTCCGACACCGCGAAGCTGGTCTTCCTCGTGGTCGGCCCGGCGATGGACATCAAGCTCGCCTCGATGGAGGCCGGCCAGTTCGGCATGGGCTTCGCGCTCCGCTTCGTACCCTTGGTGATCATCACGGCGGTCGCCTCCGCCGTCGGCATCGGATGGTGGCTGCTGTGAACGAGCGCAAGCGAGTGATCCATCCAATCAACACGCGGCCGCGTCCGTACAATGGCGCTCGCGCTACGGAGGTGGCCGCGTGACACGTACTACTCAGGCCCTGGTCGTCGGCTTCCTCGGCGCCGTGCTGCTGCGGCTCTCGCTCGGCGACGGCTATCTGAGGTACGTCACCAGCTGGATGAAGTGGCCCCTGGTCGCCACCGGCGTGGTGCTGCTCGGGCTGACCGTGTGGATGCTGCTGCGCCCTGCCCCCGAAGAAGAGGGCGACGAGCACGACCATGATGCCCATGACCACAAGGTCCCGGCGATGACCTGGCTGGCGATCGTCCCCGGCGTGATCGTCTTCGTGGCCAGCCCGCCGTCCCTGGGCGCCTACCTGGCAGAGAGGCGTGCCGACGACCCGGTCGCGGCCGCTCCCGACGCGAAGATCCTCCCGCTGCCCGCCTCGGACGGGCCGGTCGACGTCGAGGTCGCCGAGTTCATGTGGCGTGCCGGCGTCGAGGACGGCTCGACGATCAAGGACCGCGACGTACGCCTGACCGGCTTCGTCAGCACCGACGAGAACGGCAACTGGTACGTCACCCGCATCGCCATCGCCTGCTGTGCTGCCGACGCGACCGCGTCGCGGGTGCGGGTGGAGGACTACGACGACGCTCCGGAGCGCGACTCCTGGGTCGCGGTCACCGGTCGCTGGGTCGAGGGCACCGCACCGGGCGGGAAGTCGGAGACGGCCATCGAGGCCGCCTCCGTCGAGCCGCGCGAGGCGCCCGCGAACACCTACCAGTGAGCGCCCGGTGAGTCGTCCCGCCGGTGATCCGAAGCGATCCGGCAACCCCGCCCGGCGGGCACAGGCGCAGGGGGTGCCCACCTGGCACGACCGTCTCCCGCACCCGCCGCGTGCGCTCATCGCCGGTGTGCTGATCGCGGTCGCGATCGGCGTGGCCGTGCTGACCCGGGACCTCGCAGGCTCCGATGCCCCGGCGGCGTCCGGCTCGTCGGGCGCCGCGTCCTCGACTGCTTCGGTGGCGGCGGGACCGGTGGCGTCTCTGGAGGAGTTCTGCGGCGCCGTACAGACCATGGCGAACGCCCATGCGACCCAGATGTCCACCCCGAACGACGAGAACGAGACCGCGCTGGGCCTGGCCGCGACGAGCCTGCAGTCGATGGGCGTCCCGGAAGGTACGCCGGCGGCCGCTGCCGAGGGTGTCCGGATGATGATCGAGGACGCTCTGCGCACCGGCCGCGGCCAGGACCCGCTCGAGCGCAGCGAGGCCCAGAACATCGCCTACGAGCGCCTCGGTGAGTTCCTCACCGAGAGCTGCGGCGCGGCGAGCTGACGGGTCAGCGGCGCCGTAGCAGGACGACCGAGTCCTCGAGCGTGGCCGGCTCCCCGGACGGGCTGGTCACGGCACGGTGCCGGTGCTCCAGGACGATCGTCTCCCAGGTGTCCTCGGGCAGGTCGAGCGCCTCGAGCTCCTCCTTGGCGTCGAGGAACCGGTGCGCGTGCGCGGAGGTGTCGGCCCACGGCGGCGCGGCGGCGTGCGAGGTCACCAGCAGGTGACCGTCGGGGTTCACCAGCTCGGCCGCCCGGCGCAGGATGTCGGTGCGGGGCAGCTCGACGGGGGAGTGGAAGAAGCTCGCGGTGACCAGGTCGTAGCCGCCGCCGAGGTCGGTCAGCGAGGAGAGGTCGGAGACGATGAACCTCGCCCGCTCCTCGGTGAGGCCGGCGGCCGCGGCGGCCACCCGGCCGCGGGCGACGGCGTTCTCGGAGATGTCGATGCCGGTGGCCCGCCAGCCCTGCTGCGCCAGCCAGACGACGTCGGCGCCCTCGCCGGAGCCCAGGTCGAGGGCCGTCCCGGGCCGGAGCCCGGCGGCGATGTCGCCGAGCACGGTGTTGACCTTGCCGGACCAGATCCGGTCGCTGCCGGCGTACTTGTCCTGCCAGAAGCCCACCGCGGTGGGCCCGGCGACGGCGCGGTCGAAGTCGTCGGTCACCAGGGTCATGTTCACGAAGCTGCCGGCCATGGTGCCGGCGCTCATGCTGATCGGGACGTTGGCCATCGGGTTGGAGACGTTGCCGACCGCCCAGATCCGGTCGCTGCTGGTCTTGCCGGTCGCGTCGACGGCGAGGAAGCTGCCGGCCGGGGTGTCGGTGCGCTCGAGGCCGAGGTGGGCCAGGAAGTCGTCGTGCGGACGCAGGGTGCCGGCGGTGAAGATGGCGCCGACCTCGGTGGTCGCCCCGTCCGCGGTGCGCACCGCGGTCACCTGGTCGCCCTCGCCGACGACCTCGACGACGGGGGCCGGGACGAGCGTGATCCCGCGCGCCAGCAGCCGCTGCTCCTCGGCCTCGCCGACCTCGCCGAGCCCGGCGGTGAAGACGACGACGTCGTCGCTCCACTGCCGGATCAGCTGCGCCTGGTGCATGCCGAGCGGTGAGGTGGTCAGTACGCCGATCCGCCGGTCGCGGACCTCCCAGCCGTGGCAGTAGGGGCAGTGCAGCACGGTGGCGCCCCAGCGCTCGGCCAGGCCGGGGATGTCGGGGAGCTCGTCGGTGACGCCCGTCGCGACGATCGCGGCGCGGGCGGTGAGCCGCTCGCCGTCCTCGAGGAGGACGCTCACGCTGTGCCCGTCCTCGTGCTCGGTCTCGTCGAGGCGAGCGACACGGCCTGGGCGGATCGCGACGTCGTACGCAGCCAGCTCCTCGCGCCCCCTGCGCAGGAGCTCGGCGGGGTCGATGCCCTCGTGGCCGAGGACGCCGTGCATGTGCGTCGTGAAGCGGTTGCGGGGGAGGCCGGAGTCGACCACGAGGGTCCGGCGGCGGGATCGGCCCAGCATGAGGGCTGCGGAGAGGCCGGCGGCACCGCCGCCGATGACGATCACGTCGAGGGGTTCTGGGTGTGTGTTCATGTCATCCAGTTCAGTGCCACAATGAAAGAACAGCAAGGGTTCTTGCTGAAATGGCAAATGGGAGATGGAGCACATGATCGACGAGCTCAAGCAGGTCGGCCCGCGGATCAGGGCGATCCGGCGCAGCTTGGGATGGACCCTGGAGCAGCTGGCCGCGATGGCGGAGATGTCGCCGAGCACGCTGTCCCGGCTCGAGTCGGGCAAGCGGCAGGCGAGCCTGGAGCTGCTGATCCCGCTGACCCGCCATCTCGGTGTCGGCCTCGACAGCCTGGTGACGCCGTCGGTCCCGGACCCGCGCGTGCGCCGGCCGGTGATCCGCCGTGACGGCATGGAGATCGCGCCCCTGACTCCTGAAGGGTCGCCGGTGAGCACCTTCAAGATCACCTACGAGCCGGTGACCGAGGTGCCGGAGCCGCGGGTCCACGACGGCTACGAATGGCTCTACGTCATCTCCGGCAAGCTGCGGCTCCTGCTGGGCGATCGTGACCTGGTGCTGAGCCGCGGTGAGGCTGCCGAGTTCGACACCCGGGTGCCGCACGCGATGTTCGCGACCGGGTCCCGCCCGGCGCAGGTGCTGAGCATCTTCAACAGAGACGGCGTACGCATGCACACCCATACCGCCGAGGAGTGATGTTGGCCCCGATGTGAGCGAAGGGGACACAATGTGGTTAAGATGAGAATCGTTATCATTAACCACAGCGGAGGTCCCCATGAAGCAAGGCATCCACCCCGTCTCCGGGCCGGTCGTCTTCCGCGACCGCTCGGCGGACAAGCTCTTCCTGATGCGGTCGACGCTCGTCGAGCGTCTCGCCGACGACCACGAGCGGGTCACGTGGGAGAACGGTGAGACCTATCCGGTCGTCGACGTCGACGTCTCCAGCGCCAGCCACCCGTTCTGGACCGGCCGCGGCCGTGTGGTCGACACCGAGGGACGGGTCGAGCGGTTCAAGCGTCGCTACGGGCGCGATCGATGAGCGAGCGTCAGCGAGCGACCGTCGAGATTCTCAGCGCGCCGCGTCCGTATCCTGTCGCTTGCGCTACGGAGGTGGCGCGATGAGCGGGCCCCGCCCGCGGTCACCGCGCAACCTCTCCCGCCCCAAGACGCCGGTGATCCTGGTGAGCGGGGTCGAGGAGGGCGCGATGCTCTCGGCGACCATCTCGCTCCAGTTCGGACTCCCTGATGCGGTCACCGTCCGCCACATCATCGACCCCGAGCGCCAGCTGCTCACCCGTGTCGTCAGCGACGTGACCGGGGTGATCGAGCACGAGGAGATCAACCTCGCCCACGCCTGCGTCGCCTGCGCGATCCGCGAGGACATCGTGCCGACCCTCGAGCGCCTCGCCGCCCAGGGGCGCTGGGGCAGCATCGTCGCCTGTCTCCCGGTGGCCGCCGAGGCGGTCCAGGTCTGCCGGGTGCTCGCCTGGGCGCCGCGGATGGCGCCGCACATCGGCATCTCCGCCGTCGTGGCGGCGCTCGATGGGACCACGGTCGCCGAGGACCTGCTCGGTCCCGACCTCCTCGACGAGCGCGGCCTGGCCACCTCCGAGGACGACCGCCGCGGCGTCGCCGAGGTCGCCAGCGCGATCGTGGAGTACGCCGACGTCGTCTGCATCACCGAGACCCCCGAGCCCGAGGAGGAGTCGCTGGTCGCGACCCTCGCCCGCCCGCGTACGCCGGTGGTGACCGACCCCTCGCTCCTGGACGCCGCCGGCCTGGTCGCCGGTGTGCACCACCACCACGCGGTGGAGGCCTGGGTGGCGGAGGTGCGGCGCAACCCGCTGCCACCGCTGCCCGAGGGCGGAGCCTGGCGGCTCGACCTGCGCTCGGAGCGCCCGATCCACCCGGTCCGCTTCCAGGAGGAGCTGGAGATCCTGGGCGGCGGCCCGCGCCGCTCGCGCGGTTGCTTCTGGGTGCCGACGCGACCCGACGACATCTGTGTCTGGGACGGGGCCGGTGGCCAGGCGAGCGTGGGCTCGACCCAGAAGTGGGGTCGTACCGACCGGCTCACCCGGATCGTCGTGGTCGGCATCGACGACGAGGCCGACCAGATCCCGGCCGCCTTCGAGCGCGCACTGCTCACCGACCAGGAGATCGCTCAGCGCGGCCAGATCTGGGAGGAGTCCTGGGACGGCCTCGAGGACTGGCTCGGCCCCATCGGTCGCGCCGCCTGATCCGGACCTGCATCAACCACCGAAGGAGGCCGCCATGGCCGTACCCAAGCGCAAGATGTCGCGCAGCAACACCCGCCACCGCCGCTCGAGCTGGAAGGTGACCCCGGTCGCGCTCGTGCCCGTCACCGTCGACGGAGAGACCTACGACGTGCCCCGCCGCCTGGTCCGCGCCGTCGAGCGTGGCTACGTCGACCCCGCCAAGCTCCGCTGAGAGGAACGATCAGATGCCCAAACGACCGCCGTCTCCCGTCCGCAAGCGACGCAAGCCGCTGCTGGCACCGGACGTGACCTACGTCGACTACAAGGACGTGCAGCTGCTGCGTACGTTCATCTCCGACCGCGGCAAGATCCGGTCCCGCCGCGTCACCGGAATCTCCCCGCAGCAACAGCGCGCCGTCACCAAGGCGATCAAGAACGCCCGCGAGGTCGCGCTGCTGCCCTACACGAGCACGAAGGGATAGATCCCGTGAAGGTCGTCAACTCCATCCGGTCGCTGAAGAACCAGCCCGGCTCCCAGGTCGTACGGCGCCGCGGCCGGGTCTACGTGATCAACAAGCTCAACCCGCGGCTCAAGGCCCGCCAGGGCTGAGCGCGGGTGAGCACGGCGCGACTCATCTGGTCCTACCCGATCGCCGTCCGCCTGCTGCTGGTCAACCAGTTCGGCGTCAACACCGCCTTCTACCTGCTGATCCCCTATCTCGCCACGCACCTGGGCGGCGACCTGGGCATGTCCGCGTCGGCGGTGGGCATCGTCCTCGGGGTGCGGACCCTGAGCCAGCAGGGGCTGTTCCTGGTCGGTGGGACCGCCTCGGACCGGATCGGGCCGCGCACGGTCATCATCACCGGCTGCGGGTTGCGGGCGGTGGGATTCGGGATCTTCGCCCTGGGTGCCTCGCTCCCGCTGCTGCTGGCCGGCTCGGTGCTCAGCGGACTGGCCGGCGCTCTGTTCAACCCCGCCGTGCGTGCCTACATCGCCGTCGAGGCGGGGGAGCGGAAGGCGGAGGCGTTCTCGCTGTTCAACATGTTCGCGACAGCGGGCTCGCTCGCGGGCCCGCTGATCGGGAGCGCGCTGCTCCTGGTCGACTTCCGGGTGGCGGCGCTGGTGGCGGCGGGGATCTTCGTGGTGCTGACGCTCGCGCAGGCGGCGGTGCTGCCGCACCGGCCGGTGGAGCCGTCGGGTAGCTCGGTGCTCGCCGACTGGCGGCTCGTCTTCACCGACCGCCGCTTCGTCGGCTTCGCGGCCGCCGTCGCAGGGCTGTTCGCGCTGGAGACCCAGCTCTATCTGGTGCTCCCGATCCATGCCGAGAGATTCACCGGGACCTCCTCGACGGTCGCGTCGCTGTTTCTGGTCTCGACCGTCGCCACGCTGCTCCTGCAGCTGCGGATCACCCGGGTGGCCCGGGCGCGACTTCGCCGCGAGCAGAGCATCGCGGTCGGGTTGGCGGTGATGGGCCTGGGGTTCCTGGCCACCAGCGTGGCGGCCGCGATCATTCCCGCCGGCCGCCCGCACGACCTCGGGGAGGGGGTGCTGAGGCTGGTGCCGGTGCTGATCACGGTGCTCGCGCTCGCGATCGGGGTGATGCTCGCCCAGCCCTTCGCGTACGAGATCGTGGGTGAGCTCGCCGGCGAGCGGCTGGCCGGCACCTACTTCGGCGTCTACTACCTGGCCGCGGGTGTGGCCGGGGCGGGTGCGAACGCGCTCATCGGCGCCGCCATCGATGTGTGGGGCGATCGCTGGGCGTGGGTGCCCGCGCTGGTCTGCGCGCTGATCGGGCTGGGATCGGCGGCTGCCGTTCTCGGGGTGTCTCGCCAGCATGTGGAAAAGGGCTTGCCGGTCCAGTCCGAATGATAATAATTCCCATTATGATTGATTTCCCCCACACCCTCCCACGACGCACCTTCCTCGGCCTGGGCGTCGCAGCCATGGCCGTCCCGCTGGTCGGCTGCGGCCCGGAGGACCGAACCGGCGGTGCGCCCGGCGAGCCCGTTCGCGGTGGCCGGCTGCGGGCGGCATTCGTCGGTGAGGGCACTGCCGAGGTCCTCGACCCGCACGAGACCGGCCTCTACGTCGAGATCGCTCGCGCCAAGGCCATGTTCGACAAGCTCGCCGACTTCGACTCCGACATGGCACCCACACCGCGGCTGGCCACGGGCTGGGAGCCGAGCGAGGACCTGCGCACCTGGCGGATCACGCTGCGCGAGGCGCTCTTCCACGACGGCAGGCCGCTGCGTGCCGCCGACGTGCTGTCCAGCTATGCGCGCATCGCGGCCCCCGACAGCACGCTGCGCGCCAAGGCCAGCCTGGGCGTCATCGACCTGCGCAACAGTCGCGAGATCGACGATCGCACCATCGAGTTCAGGCTCAAGCGCCCGTATGCGGAGCTCCCGAACGCGCTGGCAGCCCTCGGCACCTACATCGTCCCCGAGGGGACGACCTCCTTCGAGAAACCGGTCGGGACCGGGCCGTTCCGGTTCGTCTCCTTCGAGCCGGGGAGAAGCTTCCGGGCGGCCCGCAACGACGACTACTGGGAGCAGGCTCCGTATCTGGACGAGCTCGAGATCGTGATCAGCAACGACGAGTCCGCGCGGGTGAACGCGCTGGTCGGCGGGCAGGTGGAGTACGCCCACGAGTTGAGCCCCACCAGCGCGCGTACCTACGAGAGTGATGCCCGGATCCAGATCCATCGGCTGCCGCGGAGCAACTTCCACGGTGTCGCGATGAAGGTCGACCGGCCCCCGTTCGACAACCCCGACCTGCGACAGGCGCTGTTCCACCTGGTCGACCGCGAGGAGCTGGTCCGCTCGGTCTTCGAGGGGTCGGGCGAGCTCTGCAACGACCTGTTCGGCAAGGGCTTCACCTACTACGCCGACGAGATCCCGCAGCGCCGGCAGGACCTGGACCGGGCAGCCGACCTGCTCAAGAAGGCGGGTGCCGAAGGGATGACGATCGACTTCGACACCTCCGACTCCTCACCCGGGATGAAGGAGGCCGCGCTCGCCATCAGCGACCAGGCGGCCAAGATCGGTCTCGACCTTCGCGTACGCCTCGGCGACAAGGACACCTACTGGAGCGACATCGCGACCAACGGCGTGCTCGCCAGCTATCGATCCGGCCCGATGCCGCTGGAGTCCCACATCTCCCAGCGTCTGCTCACCACCTCGACGACCAACAACACGATGTGGAAGCTTCCGGAGTTCGACGCGCTCTACGAGAAGGCGCAGTCGGCGGCCGATGAGAAGGAGCGTGCCGCGATCTACCTGCAGATGCAGGAGAAGCTCTTCGAGGAGGGCGGCTTCCTGTGGTGGGGTGTCTCGGACTGGGTCGTCGCCTCGGCACAGTCGGTGGGCGGCATCGAGGAGAGCGCTCCGGCGAGCACGCTCGACTGGGCACGCTTCGACAGGGTCTGGCTGGCGTGAGCAGCCGGCGCTACCTCCTGCGCCGGGTGCTGCTGGCCGTCGTCCAGGTCGGGCTGGTCGCGGTCGGCGTGTTCGCGCTGACCGAGGCGCTGCCGGGTGACGCCGCGGTCACGATCGCGGGCGACCAGCCCGACCCGGCGGTGATCGCGGCGCTGCGGGAGCGGCTCGGCCTCGACCGTCCGTTCTGGGAGCGGCTGGGCGACTGGATGCTCGCCGTGCTGCGAGGTGATCTCGGCACCTCGCTCGTGGGTCCGCGGTCGGTGTCGGAGATCGTCGTCACCGCGGCCGGGCCGACGGTGCTGCTGGCTCTCCTGGCCCTGGTGCTGCTGGTCCCGCTCTCGCTGCTCCTCGGCATCACGGCCGCCCACCACGAGGGCGGTCGGGTGGACCGGGTCATCACCAGCGTGACGATCGGCCTCTACTCGGCGCCCGAGTTCGCGATGGGGATCCTCGTGGTCACGGTGCTCGCGGTCCGGCTCGGCTGGTTCCCGCCCACCGGGGTGGGCGTCTCGCCGCTCGACGACCCGGCGGTGCTCGTGCTGCCGGTCCTCGTGCTCCTGCTCCGCCCGCTCTGCTCGTTGAGCCGGCTGGTGCGGGCGGGGATGATCGACGCCAAGTCCTCGGCGTACGCCACCCACGCCCGCCGCCTGGGCATCTCGCCCGCACGGATCCGGATCGGGCACACCCTGCCGAACGCGGTCGCGCCGGCGGTCCAGCAGCTCGCGCGTACGACCGACTGGCTGCTGGGTGGCGTCATCGTCATCGAGGCCATCTTCGTGCTCCCCGGTCTGGGGACCACCCTCGTCGACGCCGTCTCGGCCCGGGACATCCCGGTGATCCAGGGCCTCGCCCTGGTCTTCGCGCTCACGACCGTGACTGTGAACCTGCTGGCCGACCTGGCAGCCCATGCGCTGGCGCCCGCCGCGGAGGTGGGGAGGTGAGGATGCTGAGGACGTACGCCGTCCCGGGGCTGCTCGTCGCCGTGCCGGTGCTGCTCGCGCTGCTGGGGCCGTTCTTCGCCTCCGGCGACACCGGCAAGGACATCGCGCTCACGCTCGGCGGAGGGCACTGGCTCGGCACCGACCATGCCGGTCGGGATGTGTGGAACGAGGTGCTCCTTGGCGGCCGCTCGCTGGTGGTCGCCGCCCTGGTGGCGACCACCGGCACCTACGTACTCGCGGTGCCGCTGGGTCTCGTGGCCGGCATGACCACGAACCGGCTGCTCGACGAAAGCATCATGCGGCCCCTCGACCTGCTGCTCGCGGTCCCCTCGATGCTCGTGCTGCTCCTGCTGGCCTCTACCGCACCGGGCGTGTGGTGGGTTCTGGTCGGCGTCGTCGTGCTGATCAACCTGCCCGACGTGGTCCGGATCTGCCGCACCTCGGCGCTCTCCGTCTCCGCGGGACCGGCGGTCGAGGCGATGAGGCTGCAGGGCGAGAGCCGGGCACGGATCGGGCTCACCCACGTGGCGCGCTCGATGCGGCGTACGCTTGCGGCCGATCTCGGGGTGAGGTTCGCGGGCGCAATCTACCTGGTCGCCTCGGCCAGCTTCCTCGGGGTCGGGATCTCGCCCCAGGTCAGTGACTGGGCGGCGATGGTCGACCGCAACCGCGCCGGGCTCTTCGTCCAGCCGTGGGCCGTGGTGGCTCCGGCGATCCTGATCGTGATGCTGTGCGTCGGGGTGAACCTCGTGTTCGACCGCTGGTTACGGCGTCGTCCTGTTGCCCCGGAGGTGGTGTGATGTCGGCACGGGTCCATGACCTCAGTGTGCGCATCGGCGAGCGCGAGATCGTCTCAGGGGCCTCGCTCACGGTCGCGGGCGGGCGGATCACCGCCCTTGTCGGGGAGTCTGGCAGCGGCAAGACGACACTGGCGCTGACCCTGCTCGGCGAGGTGCCCGAGCGGGGCCGGGTCACCGGTGTGGTCGAGGTCGGCGGCCAGGCGGTCGCGCTCGACCGGCCGGTGGAGCCGGGGTCCGTCGGGTACGTCCCTCAGCACCCCTCGGCAGTGCTGAACCCGGTGCGCCGGATCGGTGTCGTGCTACGCGACATCGCCCGCGTCCATGTGCGCGCCTCCACGCGCCGGGAGCGGTCGCGGCTCGTCGACCAACGCGTCCGGGAGGCCCTGCGCCGGGCGCAGTTGCCCACTGACGCGGCGTTCCTGCGGCGCCATTCCCACCAGCTCTCGGGCGGTCAGCAGCAGCGCCTCGTGCTCGCTCAGGCGCTCGTCGGGAACCCCCGGGTGCTGGTCGCCGACGAACCGACGACGGGGCAGGACGCGGTGACGCGCGGGGAGGTCGCCGACGAGCTCAAGACGGTGGCGGAGAACGGCGCCGCGGTGCTCGTACTGACCCATGACCTCGACCTCGTACGGATGATCGCTGACGCCGTCTTCGTCATGCATCGCGGACGGATCGTCGAGGACGGTCGCGTCGAGGACGTCCTCGAGCGGCCACGGGCCGCCTACACGCGCCGGTTGGTCGCCGCCCACGGAGGGCCGGTGGCCACTGGCCCGACCGGCGTCGCCGACGGCGACCCGCTGGTGTCGGTGCGTGCCCTGTGGGTGGTCCATCGAAGCGCACGCGGGCCGCACAGCACGCTGGAAGACGTCTCGCTGGACATCGGTGCAGGGGAGCGGCTCGCCGTCATGGGACGCTCCGGCAGCGGCAAGACCACGCTGGCGCGTTGCGTGGCGGGGTTGCAGCCGTTCCGAGCCGGACAGGTGCTCCTCGACGGTTCCGCGCTCTCCCCGTTGCTCCGTCGACGCTCCCTCGCCGACCTGGCCCGGATTCAGTACGTCTTCCAGGACGCCCGCGCCTCGTTCAGCGAGTTCACCCCTGTGCTCACCCAGGTTGCCCGCACCGCCGAGCGGCTGCGCGGGCTGGATGTCGCGGACGCTCGAGCCCGAGCGTTGGAGGTGCTGGGAGATCTGGGTGTGTCGTCGGAGGTGGCGGCCCGGCGCCCTGGCTCGCTCTCGGGTGGCGAGCTGCAGCGGGCAGCGCTCGTGCGGGCCCTGCTCGCCGACCCCGATCTGCTGATCTGTGACGAGATCACCTCCGGCCTGGACGCGGTGACCCAGGCGGACGTGCTCGACTTGCTGAATCGGATCCAGCGGGAGACCGCTTGCGCCCTGATGGTCATCACCCACGACCCCGCCGTGGCCGCTCGGCTCGCCGATCGTGTCGTGGTCGTGGACGACGGCCGGATCGTCTAGGAGCTGAGCGCGATGGTGATCGGTCTCCCCGGTGAGAAACGTCTCACGAGGGCAATCACGCTGTGAATGGGAATCGTTCTCATTTAGATTTAGCCCACCCAACCGGAAGGCAACATCAGATGTTCACCCGCCCCCACGTGCGTGTCGTCGCGGCCGTGGCCGCGCTCGGTCTCGCCATGACCGCATGCGGCTCACGACCGGCTACCGCCTCGGACACCCTGCGTATCGCAGGGCCGTTCGAGCTGCACAGCCTCGAGTCCTCCGCGGACGGCTACTTCTTCACCCGGCTCCAGGTCACCGAGACGCTGGTGACAGCTGACGTGGACGGGACCCTCGTCCCGGGCCTGGCCACGACGTGGTCGGCCGACGACGCCAACAAGACCTGGACCTTCGAGCTGGTGAAGGACGCGAGGTTCCACGACGGCGAGCCGATGACCGCCGAGAGCGTCGTCGCCGTGCTCGACAAGGCTGCTGCCGAGGCCGCCAGCCCGCTGGCCGACGTCGGCGTCGAGGCGATCCGTGCGGAGGGCGGCTCGGTCGTGATCGAGCTCGCCGACTCCTACGTCTCCCTGCCCGCGGTGCTCAGCCACTACAGCACCGCGATCCTGGCTCCCTCGGCCTACGACGAGGACGGGAAGGTCGAGGACGTCATCGGCACCGGGCCTTATCGGATCGAGACGGTCCAGATGCCCTCCCGCATCGAGACCGTACGTGTCGCCGGCTGGCGTGGTGAGGAGCCCGATGTCGAGAAGGTCTCCTTCCAGGCCGTCGGGCGCGCCGAGAGCCGCGCGGTGATGGCCACCAGCGACCAGGCCGACGTGGTCTTCGGGCTGGAGCCGGCCGGTCGTGAGCGGGTCGAGAAGACCGAGGGCGTGGACATGGTTTCGACCTTGCAGCCGCGCACGATCCACATGAAGATGAACGCCGGTGACCCGGCTCTGGAGGACGTACGCGTCCGGCAGGCGATCAGCCTGGCACTCGACCGGGAGGCGATCGCCGAGGCCGTCTTGCGGGAGAAGGAGCTCGCCGCGACCCAGCTGATGCCGCCGACGCTGAAGGAATGGGACGCGGATCTCGAGCCGCTGGCCTACGATGCAGACGGCGCCAAGGAGCTGCTCGCGGAGGCGGGCTGGAGGGCCGGTGCCGACGGCACCCTTGTCAAGGGCGGCCGGCCGCTGCGGCTCGAGCTGCTGACGTACCCCGACCGGCCCGAGCTGCCGGCGCTGGCGACCGCCATCCAGGCCGAGCTCGCCAAGGTCGGCGTGCAGGTGGACGTCGAGGTCTCCAACTCCAGCGAGATCCCGGCCAAGCACGCCGATGGCACTCTTCAGATGGCGCTCGTCGCCCAGTTCTTCGCGTTGGTCACCGACCCGCTGCCGACCGTCGCCGACACCTTCGGTGAGGGTGGGTCCGACTGGGGCGCCATGGGCTGGAGCGACCCCGCCGTCGCGGAGGCCGTGGCCGCGCTGACGACGGGAGCCGAAGGCGCCGACGGCGACGCGCACCGCGAGACGATCGTGCGCGCGGCCCAGGAGCAGCTTCCGCTGGTGCCGGTCGCGTGGTACCGGATGAACGCTGCGGTCGGCGACCGCGTCGACGGATTCGTCCTGGACTCCCTCGAGACCACCTGGCGGATCACCGACGTCGAGCTCGCGTCGTGAGGAGCCGAGGTGTAGCGGGCGTCATCGTCCGGCGGGCGGCGCAGGCTCTCACGGTGGCGATCGGGGTCTCGGCGCTCTGCTTCGTGATCACCCAGCGGCTGCCGGGGGACATCGCCTACCGGATCGCGGCGGGGCGCTACGGCTACGACATGGTCGACGCGGCCGCGGCCGCTCAGGTGCGCGACGAGCTGGGACTCGACCAGCCCCTGTGGGCGCAGCTCGGCGCGTGGATCGTCGACCTCCTCCAGCTCGACCTGGGCCGGTCGCTGGTCACCTCCCAGCCGGTGCTCGAGGAGGTCGGGTTCTACCTGGCGGGCACGCTGCAGCTCGCCGGGCTCGCGATCGTCATCGCGGTCGTCCTGGGCGCCGGGATCGGCGTCGCGGCCGCCCGCCGGGCCGGCGGGATCGCCGACCGGTTCGCGTCGCTGTGGGTCGCCGGCGTACGGGCCGTGCCGCCGTTCCTGCTGGGGCTGCTGCTGATGATCGTGCTCTCCGCGCAGCTGGGGCTCTTCCCGGCGGTCGGGCACGGCGGCGGGAGCATCGTGCTGCCGGCGCTGACGCTGGGGCTCGGGCTCTCCGGGCTCATCGCGCGGGTGACCAGGGACGCCGTGGTGGAGGTCCGCGGGTCGGCGTACGTGGAGTTCGCCCAGACCAAGGGGCTGGCCGAGAGGTGGGTGCTGGTCAGACACGTACTGCGCAACGCGGCGGTCGTGCTGGTGCCGTACCTCGGGGTGCAGTTCGTCGTGCTGATCGAAGGAGTCGTCGTCGTGGAGAGCCTCTTCGCCTGGGACGGGCTCGGCCACTCGCTGGTCCACGCCGTCTTCTGGCGGGACATCCCGGTGCTGCAGGCGTCCGCGCTGGTGCTGGCGCTGCTGATCGTGCTGGTCAACACGCTGGTCGACCTGGCCGTCGCGTGGCTCGACCCGCGGCCGCGGGGACGGGCGGTGGTGGCATGAGCATGTTGATGCTGGAACAGACGCTGGGGTCCCGGCCGCAGCGGTCGTGGAGCCGGACTGCCGCGGTCGGCGGACTGGTCCTGATCGCCGCGTTCGCGCTGGTCGGGCCGCTGGTGCTGCCCGACCCGGCGAGCCAGGACCTGGGTCGCTACCTGCAGCCGCCGTCGCTGTCGGACCCGCTCGGGACCGACGACTACGGGCGTAGCGTCGCCTCCCGGGTCGCGCACGCCACCCGGGTCTCGCTGCTGCTCGCACTGGTGTGTGTGGCGACCGCGCTGATCCTCGGCTGCCTCGCCGGGGTCGCTTCGGCCTGGTTCGGTGGCTGGGTCGACGCGCTGCTGCGCTCGGTCTCGGAGGCCTTCGTGGCGATCCCGGCCCTGCTCGTGGTGCTGCTGGTCTCGGCGCTGGCCGCGCCCGGGAGCATGGTGGCGCTCTACGTCGGCCTCGCGCTGGTGCAGTGGGTGGAGTTCTTCCGGGTGGTGCGGGCACGCAGCGCCCTGGTGCTCGGCTCACCCGCCGTCGAGGCGGCCGGGCTGCTGCGGCTCGGCTGGACCCATGTCGTCCGTCGCCACCTGTGGCCGGCACTGCGTCCGCTGCTCGTGACGCTGGCGTCGCTCGGCATGGTCACCTCGATCCTGGCGATGTCGACGCTCGGCTTCGTCAAGGTCGGCCTCCAGCCGCCACGCGCGGAGCTGGGACTGATGATCACCGAGTCGTTCCCGTTCTACGACGCGGCGCAGTGGATGCCCCTGGCCCCGGTCGGGGTCCTGTTCCTGCTCACCGTCTGCCTGCTCGGGCTGCGATCCCCGGAGGAGGGGCGATGAACCTGAAAGCCACCGGAGTGGTCGTACGCATCGGGTCGCTCGTCCTCGCCGACGTACCCGAGGTGCGGATCGAGACCGGGCGTGCACTCTCGATCGTCGGCGAGAGCGGGTCTGGCAAGTCGGTGCTCGCCCACGCGCTGATGGGTACGCTGCCGGCCGAGCTGGCAGCCGTCGGGTCGCTGACGGTCGGGGACGAGTCCTTCGACCTCGCCGACAGGGGTGGCCGGGGTGGCCGGCGGAGGCTGTGGGGCCGCGGGGTCGCCCTGCTTCCGCAGGAACCTGCGCTCGCGCTCGATCCCACGATGCGGGTGCGCGCCCAGGTCGCCGAAGGCGCACCGGGCTGGTCGCCACGCAGCGTCTCCGCGGCCCGGGCGGCTGATCACCGGCTGGGCCAGGTCGGGCTGGCCGGCGCGGGCGGGGCCTACCCGCACACCCTCTCAGGTGGCATGGCCCAGCGCGTCGCGTACGCCGCGGCGACCATCGGTGGGGCCAGGCTGCTCATTCTCGACGAGCCGTCCAAGGGCCTCGACCGGGTGTCGGTCGACCAGCTCGCCGACCTGCTGCTAGGCCACCTCGACGAGGGTGGCCTGCTGCTCACCATCACCCACGACCTGCGCCTGGCCCGCCGGCTCGGGGGAGAGGTGATGGTGATGCGCGAGGCGGCCGTGGTCGAGTCCGGACCGGCCGAGGAGGTGCTGACCACGCCCGCGGGCGACTACACGCGAAAGCTGCTGGCCGCCGAGCCGGCTCGCTGGCACCACCCCTGGATGCGTTCGCAGGCGCCCGGCGGAAGCGAGCTCCTCCTCGGTGCCTCGGGTCTGTCGAAGTCCTACGCCCACGGGCCGGTCTTCGACGGCCTCGACCTCGAGATCAGGGCCGGTGAGCGGGTCGCGATCACCGGGCCCAGCGGCGCGGGCAAGACGACGCTCGGCAACGCGCTGCTCGGGCTGACCAGGCTCGACGCGGGGTCGGTGACGTACGGAGAAGGGGTGGGTCGGGGGAGGCTGCAGAAGCTCTACCAGGACCCGGCGCTCTCCTTCCCGCCGCAGGTGAGCCTGGAGAAGGCGCTCGGTGATGTGATGCGGCGCCATGGTGTGGGCGAGGCCGAGGTGCGTGGCTCGCTGGAGCGGCTCGGTCTGCCCTACGAGATCCTGCGCCGCCGACCGGGGCAGGTCTCCGGCGGTGAGCTGCAGCGGATCGCCGTCGTGCGGGCGATGCTGACGCGTCCTGCGCTCGTCTTCGCCGACGAGGCCACCTCGCGGCTCGACCTGGTCACCCAAGAGCAGACCGTCGATGCGCTGATGAGCGAGATCGACGAGAGCGGGGCCGCGCTGCTGCTGGTCACCCACGACACCGACCTGTCGGCTGCGGTCGCCGACCGGGAGATCGCGCTCTGAGACGGTGAGCAGACACAGGAAGGGCCGGGTCGATGACGACCCGGCCCTTCTCAGGTGTCCAGGGACTCAGCCCTTGGCGACCCGCTCCTTGAACGCGGAGCCGGCCTTGAACGCCGGACCCTTCGAGGCCGGGATCTTGATCTCGGCGCCGGTCTGCGGGTTGCGGCCGGTGCGAGCCGAGCGCTCGCGCGACTCGAACGTACCGAAGCCGGGCAGCGTGACCTTGTCGCCGTCAGCGACGGCCGCGCTGATCGCCTCGATGGCGGCACCCAGGGCGGCGGAGGCCTGCGTCTGGGTGATCTCGGCCTGCTTGGCGATTTCGCTCACCAGGTCGGTGCGGTTCATGCGATCTCCTTTAATCGTTGATCCGAGCCGCAGAGGTTGACGAGGTGCGGCTCGTCGCCAGCGTAGGCCAGACCTGGGGATGTTCAACGTTCACGCGCCGCGTGTCCCGCGTGGTTACGGGCTCTGCGGGGCCTCGAGGAGCCGCCACCCCTCGGCTTGCGTACGTTCGCGCCAGAAGTCGAGGTAGCGGCCGCCGTGTGCCAGCAGCTCGGCGTGGGAGCCGCGCTCGACGATCCGGCCCCCGTCGAGGACGACGATCTGGTCGGCGGCGACGACGGTCTGGAGACGGTGGGCGATGACGATGACCGTGCGGTCCGCCGAGAGCGCGGTGAGCGCCTCCTGGACCGCGGCCTCGTTCTCGGCGTCGAGGGCGGCGGTGGCCTCGTCGAGGAGCACGACGGGGGCGTCCTTCAGCAGGGCGCGGGCGATCGAGACCCGCTGCTTCTCGCCGCCGGAGAGCGTGGAGCCGGCCTCGCCGATCCGGGTCTGCCAGCCGTGCGGGAGCCGCTCGACGATGTCGTCGACGCGGGCCAGCCGCGCGGCCTCCCTCAGTTCCTCGTCGGTGGCGTCGGGCCGCGACATCATCACGTTGTCCCGCAGGGTGCCCTCGAAGAGGTAGACGTCCTGAAAGACGATCGAGACGCGCCGCATCAGCGCCTCGGTCCCCAGGTCGCGTACGTCGACCCCACCGAGCATCACCGAGCCCGCCGTCACGTCGTGGAACCGGGCGACCAGACGCAGCAGGGTGCTCTTCCCGGAGCCGGAGGGCCCGACCACGGCGGTAAGCGAGCGCGGCGCCGCGGTGAGGGAGACCTGGTCGAGCACCCGGGTGCTGTGCTCACAGGAGCTGGCGTCGTAGGAGAAGGCCACGTCGCGCAGCTCGATGCCGCTGTCGGCCGGCTCACCAGGGGTGGCCGGCTCGGGGAGCGGTTCGAGGGCCAGCACGTCGAGGACACGTCGCAACGACCCCTCGGCGATCCGCAGGGCGCTGGAGAGCTCGCCGTAGTCGATGAGCGACTCCACGAACCGCACGGTGAGGACGAGGAGCCCGATCGCCGTGGCCGGGTCGAGGGTGCCGCCGAGACTGAGATGGACGGCCAGCGCGATCACCACGGTGAGCAGCGCCTGGATGGAGAGCAGCTGGATCCCCAGGCCGCCGAACCCGGTGACCAGCAGCCGTCGGGAGGCCCGCTTCTGCTCGCGCAGCGCGTCCTCGACCAGCTCGTTGCCGTGGACGGTGCGCCCGAAGACCCGTAGCGCCGGCTGGTTGAGCGCGAACTCGACCACGCGCGCCGAGCCCTCCGCCATCGCGGCGTCGTAGGCGCCCTCGCCACGGCCCACGATCACCGCGAGGAGCCGGGTGGTTGCCAGCACGGCCACGACGCCGACGAGGAGCGCGAGCGCCAGGCGCCACTCCAGGAACGCCATCGCGACCACCACCGTGACCGGGCTGACCACGGCGGCGATCAGCGGCCGCAGCAGATGCCCCGGCACCGAGGCGATGTCGGTCGCGCCCTTGGACGCCATCCGGGAGAGCTGCCCGGTGCGGTCCTGGTCGTACCAGCCCAGCGGCAGCCGCACGGTGTGGTCGCCGAGCCGGGCCAGGGTGATGTCGAGCAGGTCGCAGGCCAGGTCGTAGCCGTCCAGGTTGCCGACGGTCAGGGCTACGTGATGGGCCACGAAGAGGCCGGCGAGCACACCCAGCCAGGTGGTCGCGGCGTCCCAGTCCTGGCGCAGCGCGGCGTCCAGGACCGGGACGACACAGGCGAACGCCAGACCCTGGAGCACCCCGGTGGTGACGAACATCGCGACCACCCGGGCGAGCTGGCGCCGGTGCGGGTGATCGACGAGGTCGGCGAGCAGACGGACGATGGTGATCATGCCGCCGCCTCCGTAGCGCAAGCGCGAGAGTACGGAAGCGGCGGCCTGATGCCTGTTGTCGCTCGCTGACGCTCGCTCATGCCGCCGCCTCCGTAGCGCAAGCGCGAGAGAACGGAAGCGGCGGCCTGATGCCTGTTGTCGCTCGCTGACGCTCGCTCATGCCGCCGCCTCCGTAGCGCAAGCGCGAGAGTACGGAAGCGGCGGCCTAATGCCTGTTGTCGCTCGCTGACGCTCGCTCATGCCGGCTCCTCCTGGGCCCAGCCGCCCGCCGGGTGGGCGCGCTGGTCGGCGGCCCAGAGCCGCGCGTAGCGCCCGCCCCGGGCGAGGAGCTCTTCGTGGGTGCCGCGCTCGGCGACCCGGCCCTCGTCGAGGACGACGATCTGGTCGGCCGCGGTGACCGTGGAGAGGCGGTGGGCGATCACCAGCAGCGTACGTCCGGCGACGAGGCGTGACAGCGCCCGCTGGACGAGCGCCTCCGACTCGGGGTCCGCGGCCGCGGTGGCCTCATCGAGCACCAGGATCGGGGTGTCGGAGAGGAGGGCGCGGGCGATCGCGACCCGCTGCCGCTCGCCGCCCGAGAGCTGGCCGTCCTCACCGACCACCGAGTCATAGCCCCGCGGGAGCTCGTCGATGCGGCCGGCGATCTGCGCCGCCTCCGCCGCGCGGCGTACGTCCTCGTCGGCCGCTTCCGGATGGGCGAGCCGGATGTTGTCCCGGATCGAGGTACGCAGCAGCCCGGTGTCCTGGAAGACGAAGGAGACCTGCTCGTAGAGCTGAGCGCTGGTCATCTCCTGCAGGTCGGTCCCGGCGATGGTGATCCGGCCCGCGGTGGGGTCGGCGAAGCGCGGCAGCAGCTTGGCCAGCGTCGACTTGCCCGAGCCGGAGTGGCCGACGAGCGCGGTCACGGTGCCCGGCTCGAGGACCAGGTCGATGTCGTGGAGGACCGGCGGCGCGCCGGGGGAGTAGGCGAAGGAGACTGCGTACATCTCGACGCGGGACGACGCCGGGACCGGCGAAGGGGAAGACGGCTGCGGCAGCTCCGGTTCGGCGAGCAGCCGCTGGATCCGCCGGGAGGCCTCGGTCGCCTCGCGCAGCTCGCGCGCGGCGTAGCCGGCGACGGTGACCGGCGCGGTCATCGCCAGCCCGAGGACGAGGAACGGCACCAGGTCAGGACCGGTGACCCAGCCCGCCCGGAGCATCCAGACACCGGCGCCGAGGACGAGCACCAGGGTCAGCGCCGGCGTCAGCGCGAGCTCCATCAGCAGCATCCCGAGGGCCGAGTGGCGCATCCAGGCCCGGTTGAACCCGCCGAACCGGGTGGCGACCTCGGCCAGCCGCCGGTGGGCCTGGCCGGTCGCGCCGAACGTCTTGATCTCCGCGATGCCGCCGGTGTTCTCGACGGTCGCCGCGGCGAGCTCGGCCAGCCCGGCGTCGTAGTCGCGGTAGAGCGCACCGGCGCCCCGCATCGAGATCCGGAACCCGACCAGCCCGAGCGCGAGCGGCACCAGGGTGACCAGGGCGAGCGGCGGGGAGACCACGAACAGATAGACCGCGACGACGACAGGAAGCGTGATCGCCGCGGTGAGCTCCATGACCGAGTGGGCGACGAGGTGGTGCAGCGCGGCGACGTCGTCCTGCACCGCCTTCTTGACCGTGCCGGAGTTGCGCTCGGTGAACCACGCCAGCGGCACCCGGCCGAGCCGGGCGACCAGCAGCCGCCGCAGATGGATCGAGAGGTCGAGGTCGGCGACGTGGGAGAGCCAGGAGGATCCCAGCACCGTCGCCAGCCGCACCAGCAGCGCTGCGAGGCTCAGCCAGACCACGAGCCAGGCGCGACCGGCATCGGCGGATGCACCGGAGGGCAGCAGGATCCGGGCGAGCTCGACGATCCCGACGAGCGGCACCAGCCCGGCGACGGTCGAGACGACCATCAGCAGCAGGCTGCCGACCAGCCTTCCCCGGACAGGACGAAGCGTCTGGAGGAGGGGAGAAGCGGGCAAATCAGGGGTCCTGCCGAGATCGAGGGGTTGCGACGTACGAGATCCGGAGGTCAGCCGCCGTGGGCGGTCGGGGCGAGAAGACGCTCGAGCTCGTCCTCCTTCTCGGTGGGCACGACGAAGAGGAGCTCGTCGCCCTGCTCGAGAGGCTGCTCGGGGGTGGGTACGTAGACCTGACCGTCGCGAAGGAGCGTGACCAGCGCGCAGTTCTCCGGGAACGGCACCAGCCCGGTGGGCTGGCCGACGTAGGGCGAGTCGGCGGGCAGGGTGATCTCGACCAGGTTGGCCTGGCCCTGCCGGAAGGTGAACAGCCGCACCAGGTCACCGACGGTGACGGCCTCCTCGACCAGCGCGGACATGATCCGCGGGGTGGAGACGTTGACGTCGACGCCCCAGGCCTCGGTGAAGAGCCACTCGTTGTTGGGGTGGTTGACCCGGCCCACGGTGCGCGGCACGCCGAACTCGGTCTTGGCCAGCAGCGAGCAGACCAGGTTGGCCTTGTCGTCACCGGTCGCCGCGATCACCACGTCGCAGTTGTCGAGCCTGGCCTCCTCCAGGGAGGAGAGCTCGCACGCGTCGGCGAGCAGCCACTCCGCGTCGGCGACCCGCTCGGGCTTGATCGAGCCCGGGTTCTTGTCGATGAGGAGCACCTCGTGGCCGTTGGTGATCAGCTCGCTGGCGATGGACCGGCCGACGGCCCCGGCTCCGGCGATAGCAACTCTCATCGTCAATCTTCCTCGGGGCCGTTCTTGATCGTCTTGTACGCCTGCGCGGTGTTCTCCTCGCGCATCACGATGTGGAGCACGTCGCCCTCCTGGATCACGCTCTCGCGGACCGGGATGATGCCCTCGCCGAGCCGGTCGATCCAGGCGATGCGGCTGCCGGACTGGCGCTGGAACTTGATGGTGCGCTGGCCCACCCAGGACTCCGGCATGATCACCTGGTCGATGCGGATGTTGCCCGACATGTCACGGAAGTCGGGCTCGGCGCCGGCGGGGAGGAGGCGGCGGAGCACCTGGTCGGCGGTCCACTTCACGGTCGCGACGGTGCTGATCCCGAGGCGCTGGTAGACCTCGGCGCGGCCGGGGTCGTAGATGCGGGCCACGACCTGCTGGATGCCGAACTCCTCGCGCGCCACCCGGGCGGAGATGATGTTGGAGTTGTCGCCGCTGGAGACCGCCGCGAAGGCCTCGGCGCGCTTGATCCCGGCCTTGAGCAGGACCTCGCGGTCGAAACCCATCCCGGCGACCTTATCGCCGTTGAAGCTCGGCCCGAGCCGTCGGAACGCCTCCGGGTTCTGGTCGATGACCGACACCGTGTGGTTGCGGTCCTCGAGGCCCCTGGCCAGGGTCGAGCCGACGCGGCCACAGCCCATGATCACTACGTGCACCGTGTCATGATTGCATTCGCCCGGCCCGTGCGTCGCCTACGCCCTCCAAAGTGGCGTGTTCGGGCGCGCGCGGTGATCCGGAAGCGCGCGGATCTCGCGATGTGCCGTAGCGTCTGCGGTTGTGGGTGTCGGTGATGTCTCCAAGCGAATCCTGATCGGTCGCAAGCTTCGAAGCTCTCAGCTGGGCGAGACGCTGCTGCCGAAGCGTATTGCGCTACCGGTTTTCGCCAGCGACGCGCTCTCGTCGGTGGCCTACGCGCCCGACGAGGTCTTCATCATGCTCTCGGTCGCCGGGGCCTCGGCGTACGTGTGGTCCTGGAAGATCGCGCTGGTCGTCGTCTGCGTGATGATCGCGGTGATCGCCTCCTACCGGCAGACGGTGCACGCCTATCCCTCGGGCGGCGGCGACTACGAGGTGGCGACGGTCAACCTGGGCGCCAAGGCCGGTACGACGGTGGCCAGCGCCCTGCTCGTCGACTACGTCCTGACGGTGGCGGTGTCCATCTCCTCGGGTGCCAACTACGCCGCGAGCGCCATCCCCGTCCTACGCGGGCACGAGGTCGTCATCGCCGTCACGCTCGTCGTCCTGCTCGCCGCCATGAACCTGCGCGGGATCCGGGAGGCCGGCTCCGCCTTCGCGGTGCCGACCTACCTCTTCATGCTGGCGATCGCGGCCATGGCCGTCACCGGCTTCATCCGGCTTGCGATGGGCGACCTGCCCCAGGTGGAGAGCGCGAGGTACGAGATCGCCCCCGAGCCCGGGATGGCCGAGCCGCTGGGAGCGCTCGCGCTGGCCTTCCTGCTCGCCCGCGCCTTCTCCTCCGGCTCCGCGGCACTGACCGGTGTGGAGGCGATCTCCAACGGCGTACCGGCCTTCCGGAAGCCCAAGTCGAAGAACGCCGCCACGACGCTCGGCTTCCTCGGGCTGATCGCGATCACGATGATGCTGAGCGTGATCATCCTGGCCAACCTGATGGGGATCAAGCTGGTCGACCCGGGGGAGCAGCACCGGCTGCTGCTCGACGGGGTGCCGCTGAACGACGCCCACGACCAGGACGCGGCCATCGCCCAGGTCGCCCACGCCGTCTTCGACTTCTTCCCGCCGATGTTCTACGTCGTGGTCGCGGTGACCGGGCTGATCCTGGTCCTGGCCGCGAACACGGCCTTCAACGGGTTCCCGGTGCTCGGCTCGATCCTGGCCAAGGACGGCTACGCACCTCGGGCGCTGGGCGCGCGCGGCGACCGGCTGGCCTACTCCAACGGCATCGGGTTCCTGGCGATCATGGCGATCGTGCTGATCGTCGCCTTCGAGGCAGAGACGACACGGCTGATCCAGCTCTACATCGTCGGCGTCTTCGTCTCCTTCAACCTCAGCCAGCTCGGGATGATCCGTCACTGGACCCGCGAGCTGACGACCGAGCGCGACCCGCTGGTGCGGCGCCGGATGGTCCGCTCGCGGGTGATCAACACGGTCGGGCTCTGCTTCACCGCGGCGGTGCTGGTCATCGTGCTGATCACGAAGTTCCTCGCCGGCGCGTGGATCACGATCCTGGCGATGCTGGTCTTCTACCTGGGGATGCGCGGCATCCGGCGCCACTACGACAACGTGGCCCGCGAGCTGGCCGCCGACGAGCAGGACAAGGTCATGCCGACCCGGGTCCACGCGATCGTCCTGGTCTCCAAGCTCCACAAGCCCACCTTGCGTGCGCTCGCCTTCGCCCAGGCGACGCGCCCCAACGCGCTCGAGGCGGTGACCGTCTCGACCACCGACTCCGACACCGCCGAGCTGCTCAAGCAGTGGGACGAGCGCAACCTGCCGATGCCGCTGAAGGTGCTCCACTCGCCCTACCGCGAGCTGATCCGCCCCGTCGTCGAGTACGCCTCGGCCATCCGCGACGCCAACCCGCGTGGCGTCGTGGCCGTCTACATCCCCGAGTACGTCGTGGGCCGCTGGTGGGAGCAGTTCCTCCACAACCAGACCGCGCTGCGGCTCAAGGGCCGGCTGCTCTTCACCCCGGGCGTCATGGTCATCTCGGTGCCCTACCAGCTCGCCTCCGGCAAGGAGCGCGCCGAGGAGCTGCGCGAGGAATACTGGCTCGCGCCGGGCCTGCGCCGCGGAAGCGGCCGGCGATGAGCCGTCCCCGGCGATCCGCGCCGCTGCGCGGGCGGCGGCCCCGTCCGAAGGCGTCCAAGGGCGAGTCGTACGTCGGGCGGCGCTTCGAGGTCGAGGTCGGCCCGGTCGCGCACGGCGGTCACTTCGTGGCGCGGGTGCCCTTCGAGGATGCTTCCCGCGTGGTCTTCGTACGCCACGCCCTGCCCGGTGAGCGCGTGATCATCGAGATCACCGAGGGAACCGCCGGTGACCGGTTCTGGCGCGGGGACGCGGTCTCGGTGGTCTCGGCAGCACCGGAACGGGTCGTTCCGCCCTGCCCCTACGCCGGCCCGGGCCTGTGTGGCGGCTGCGACTTCCAGCACGTCTCGGTGCCCGCTCAGCGCGAGCTGAAGGCGACGGTGGTGCGCGAGCAGCTGGTCCGTCTGGGTGGCCTGTCCGCCGAGGACCCGCTGGTCGCCGACCTGGTCGTCGAAGCCGCCCCCGGCGACGAGGACGGGCTGCGCTGGCGGACTCGTCAGCGCTACACCACCGCCCCGGGCGGCGGCCGAGGCATGCGGAAGTACCGCTCCCACGACGTCATCCCCGTCGACGACTGCCTGATCGCCACCGTCGACGCCCGTGAGCCGGGCGCGGGGACGGTCGTCGAGACGGTGGAGGTCGGGGGAGCGGAGCATTCGTTCGAGGTGTCCGCCGACGGCTTCTGGCAGGTCCACCCGGGCGCGCCCGCGGCCTTGGTCTCGGCGGTGCTGTCCGCGCTCGCGCCGGCCCCGGGCGAGAGCGTCCTGGACCTCTACGCCGGCGTCGGTCTCTTCTCCGCCTTCCTCGCCGACCGGGTCGGTCCCACCGGCCGCGTCGTCGCCGTCGAGGGCGACCCGACCGCCTCCGCGCTCTCGGTCGGCAACGTCCCCACCGCCGAGGTCACCGCCGGCGACGTCGCCACCGTCCTGGGCCGTCTCGAGGAGGGCCCCTTCGACCTCGTCGTCCTCGACCCGCCCCGCGAGGGCGCCCGCCGTCCGGTCGTCGAGGCCGTCGTCGCCCGTTCGCCTCGCAAGGTCGCCTACGTCGCCTGCGACCCCGCCGCGCTGGCTCGTGACGTGGCCATCTTCGCCGAGCACGGCTACCGGCTGCGTACGGTGCGTGCCTTCGACCTGTTCCCGATGACGCATCACGTCGAGGCGGTCGCCCTGCTGGAGCGGGCCGGATCCCGCTAGTCGGCTCTCACACGCCTGGTGTCGTAGGCCCACATCGCGATCTCGACACGGTTGCGGGCGCCCAGCTTGGTCATCAAGGACGCGACGTGGGTCTTGACCGTGCTCAGCCCGACGAAGAGCTCGGTGGCGATCTCGGCGTTGGTCCGGCCCCGCGCCACCAGGGCGAGCACCTCCTCCTCGCGCTCGGTGAGCGGGTCGACGGGCTGGACCGGCGCTGCCGGCGCCTGGTCGGCGAAGGTCGCCAGCAGCCGGCGGGTGACGTTGGGCGCGATCAGGGCGTCCCCGGCGGCCGCCGCGTGGATGGCCTGCGCGAGGAGGGCCGGCCCGGCGTCCTTGAGCAGGAAGCCGCGGGCGCCGGCGCGGAGGGCGCCGAGGACGTACTCATCGAGGTCGAAGGTGGTGATCACGACCACCGCCATCGGGTCAGCGACCTCTGGCCCGGCCAGCCGCCGGGTCACCTCGACGCCATCGAGCCCGGGCATCCGGATGTCGACGAGGAGGACATCGGGACGCAGCCGGGTCGCCAGGTCGAGCGCGGCGAGCCCGTCTGCGGCCTCTCCCACGACCTCGATTCCGGGTTGCGCGCCGAGGATCATCACCAGCCCGGTCCGTACCAGATCCTGATCGTCGGCCACGACGACACGGATGCTCATGCCGACGCCTCCACCGGCAGCACGGCCTCGACGACCCAGCCACCCTCGGGACCCGGCCCCGCGGAGAGCGATCCGCCGAGGAGCTGGGCGCGTTCGGCCATGCCCAGCAGGCCGAACCCGGGCGCCGGGACCGGCCCCGGCGCGGCCTGTCCGTCGTCGCTGACCGTCAGCCTCACGGCGCCGCCCTCCCGGCGTACGTCGATCCCGACTCGGGTCGCGCTCCGGGCATGCCGTACGGCATTGGTCAGCGACTCCTGAGCGAGCCGGTAGAGCGCGGCGTCCACGGGTCGTGCGAGCGGGCTCAACGAACCGGTCAGCGAGACCTCGACGGTGGGCGTCGTGTCGGTGCGCGCGAGCTCATGCAGGTCCGCCACGCCCAGCTGCGGTGAGTAGGCGACGGCCTCCTCCTCACGCAGCACCCGCACCATGGCTCTCATCTCCGCCAGCGTTCGTGTCGCTTCGGACTCGATCGCAGCCAGGACCTCGGCAGCCTTCTCAGGCGCGATGCCGGCGACCACGCTGCCGGCCTGTGCCTGCACCGCGATGGCCGAGACGTGGTGGGCCACGGTGTCGTGCAGCTCGCGGGCCAGCGCGACCCGCTCCTGATTGCGGATCTCGCGCCGTTGGCGATGCCAGAGGTCCGCGCGGTAGCGGAACACCGCTGCCAGGGCGACGATCAGCAGCAGGAGGACGCTCCCGCCGAAGAGATCGGCCCAGCCCGCGGAGGAGGCGTACATCCCCAGCGCGACGACGACGGTCACGAACGCCGCCCCGGCGACCATCTCCCGCCCCGATCCCCACCGCGCCAGGGAGTAGAGCAGGATCAGGTCGGCCATCATCGAGTAGAGGCCGAGGTCGTCGGAGTGCACAGCCACCTGGAGGACCGAGAGCAGCCCGGCGACGCCCCACCCGATCAGAGCCGCGATCAGTGGGCGGTCCCGTCGCCAGAGCAGGGCAGGCACCAGCGCCAGGGCCAGCACCGTGACCAGGGGCCGCCACACCAAGCCCGGCCGGACGATGCCCTCGACCACGGCGGCGGCCGCGAACACGCCCACCAGCAGCCAGTCGAGGCGACCGACCGGCGGGGCGTCGCCGGGCCGCGGCTCGTGCCAGATGGAGCGCCGGATAGGTGTCACGGCTCCAGCGTAGGGATCGGCGCGCCTCGGCGTACCGGCCGAAAGTACGAGAGACAGATCATGCCATCGGTCAGGTGAGCTCCAACCTCCGGGCGGAGGTGCCCACCGCCGGACCCGGCGATCGTGGACCCACCGATCCTCAGCACACGAACGGAGCCCATGATGAGCACACCCCGACCCACCACCACACTGGACGACCGGCCGATCCCGGTGAGAGCCAAGCTCGCCGCGGCATGGACCAGCTTCATGTTCCTCTACGCCTACGTGGACATCCTCAACTTCTTCACACCGGGCGTCGTCGAAGACATCCTCGACGGCAGGGTCTTCGAGTTCGACCTCTCCCAGACCTTCTCGACCGCGGCGCTGATCCTCGTGGCCATCCCGATCCTCATGGTCGTGCTGTCGACGACGCTGCCCGCCCGTGCTGCCCGCAACACCAACCTCGTCGTGGCCTCGCTCTACGTTCCCGTCACGGTGTTCAACATCGTGGGCGCGTCCTGGCTGTACTTCTACGGCCTCGGCATCGTGCTGGAGCTGACCCTTCTCGCGATCATCGTGCGGTGCGCTTTGACCTGGCCCCGCACCGCCTCCTGACGCGCCGAGGCAGAGCCCGAAGCAAGACGGCCCAGCCGATATCGGTTGCGCGTCACGGCCATCGGCGTTGAGATGCTGCCGTGAGCGACGACCTGTGGGGCACCGACCGGCTCGATCTGACGGCATACCTGGACCGGATCGGGGTCGCCGAGCCACCCGGCCCGTCCAGGGAGGCGCTCGAGGAGATCTACGACGCGCACCTGCGTGCCTTCACCTTCGACAACATCGATGTGCTGCTCGACCAGCATCCCGGCGTCGACCTGCCCGACGTGCAGGCGAAGTTCGCGGGCCGGGGGAGAGGCGGCTACTGCTTCGAGCACGGCACGCTGCTCGCGGCGGTGCTGGACCGGCTCGGCTTCGCCGTCGAGCGGCGGCTGGCACGGGTCGGTCCCGACCCGACCGCGGCCGGACGTACGCATCTGGTGGTCGTTGTCGACCTCGACGGCGAGCGGCTGCTGGCCGATCCCGGGTTCGGGCTGAGCGTGTGGCGGCCGATCCCGCTGGTCGACGGCGCGGTCGACGAGGTCCGGGGCATCCGGCACCGGGTGCGGTGGGGCGAGCACGGCTGGGCGCTGGAGCGGGCCAAGGACGACGGGTGGGAGCTGATGCACACCCACGACGAGGCGCTGGTCGTGCCCAGCGACGTCGCGCTCGGCCACCACTACACCAGCACCTTCCCGACGGTGCACTTCCGGCACCGGCTGATCACGACCAAGCTCCTCCGGGACCGACACCTCAGCCTCACCCACAACACCGTCACCATCCGTCGCGAGGGCGAGGAGACCGAGCACCGCGAGATCGGGCTCGACGAGGTGATGGGCTACCTCGAGGAGCTCGAGGTGCCGCTCACCGACGACGAGCGGGACCGCCTGCGCGAGCGGCTGAAGGCTCTCGACTAGCGCTCGTCGACGATGATCTGCAGCGCCATCGTCGGGTCGTCGGAGAGGTCGGTGATCAGCTGCCGGCGATCCAGGACGGCCTCGTCGAGGTGAGGGCCGAGGGTGCCCAGCAGCTCACCGGTCGTCGTGGGCGGCATCGCGTTGAGCACGCGTGGACCGCGCCGGCCGGAGTAGGGGACCACTCGAGCCAGCGCACCGGCCACCGACCGGGTGGCCTCGGCGAACGGGGCCGTGATCGGGTCGGTGATCGGACCGAGCCAGTCGGCGGCACGTTCCGCCTCGGCACGGGAGGTGCGCGCCTTGAGGTCCCCGAGGCGTACGTCCTCCAGGGCCTGCTCCAGGCGACGCTGCTCGGCGAAGGCGAGGCCGACGACGACGGCGGAGCCGAGAGCGGCGATCAGCGTGAGGCTAGCGACCAGCATGGACCTTGACCTCGGCCACGACGCCCTCGTCGGCGAGCCGTTCACGCAGCGACTCGGCGGCCTGGTCGTAGACCATCTTCGAGAGCAGCGCCGGGCGCACCTTGTGCAGCATCGTCGCGGCCTTGGTCTGTGCGGAGGCCAGCTCGAGGGGGTTGAGGATGCGGATGCTCAGCAGCCGGTCCTCGGGCGGGAGCTCGGCGTAGGCGGTGCGCGGGGCCGAGAGGTCGGCCTGCTCCAGGCGCCACAGCAGACCGATGGTCTCGGCACGCAGCGCCTTGTTGGCGCGCCGCAGGCGCCAGGCGACAGCGCCGGCGGCCAGGGCGATCACCAGCGCCACGACGGCGATCAGGGTGCTCAAGGCTCTCCTCGTATCACTTCGTGCCCGACGAGTTGCGGCCCGACGGGTGGCCCGGTCGGACCAATCATGGAGCATCCGAGGATCGCTGTCAGCGGCGGTCGTCACAACACGGCGCGCCGGGTGATTCGAATTGTCGTTCGACATCATGTATCTTGATATCAAGAGATCGGCGGCGAGTCTGCCGCAAAAGGTTAGGTGAGCCTTTGTTTTCCCGGCGTAGGTAGCCGGGGCAGGATGGGCCTCAAAGACTTGAGAACGTACGTCACTGTGGACGCGAGCAAGGAGATGAACGCGTTGGCCAGCAAGGACAGCTTCGGTGCCAAGAGCACCCTGGACGTGGACGGTAAGTCCTATGAGATCTTCCGCCTGGATGCGGTCAAGGGTGAGGGCCTCGACGTCGCGTCGCTGCCCTTCTCGCTGAAGGTGCTGCTGGAGAACCTCCTGCGCACCGAGGACGGCGCGAACATCACCGCCGACGACATCAAGGCGCTGGCGGGCTGGGACGAGACCGCCGAGCCCGACAAGGAGATCCAGTACACGCCGGCGCGCGTGATCATGCAGGACTTCACCGGCGTGCCGTGCATCGTCGACCTGGCGACGCTGCGTGAGGCCGCGGCCGAGCTCGGCGGCGACCCGACCAAGATCAACCCGCTCTCGCCCGCCGAGATGGTCATCGACCACTCCGTGATCGCCGAGGTCTTCGGCACCCCGGAGGCCTTCGAGCGCAACGTCGAGATCGAGTACGAGCGCAACCGCGAGCGCTACCAGTTCCTGCGCTGGGGCCAGACCGCCTTCGAGGACTTCAAGGTCGTCCCGCCGGGCACCGGCATCGTCCACCAGGTCAACATCGAGCACCTCGCCCGCACCGTCTTCACCCGTGAGGTCGACGGCGAGCTGCAGGCCTACCCCGACACCTGCGTCGGCACCGACTCCCACACCACCATGGTCAACGGCCTGGGCGTCCTCGGCTTCGGCGTCGGCGGCATCGAGGCCGAGGCCGCGCTGCTGGGCCAGCCGGTCTCCATGCTGATCCCGCGCGTCGTCGGCTTCAAGCTCCACGGCGACCTGCCCGAGGGCTCGACCGCCACCGACCTGGTGCTCACCATCACCGAGATGCTGCGCAAGCACGGTGTGGTCGGCAAGTTCGTCGAGTTCTACGGCGCCGGCGTGACCGCGCTGCCGCTGGCCAACCGCGCCACCATCGGCAACATGTCGCCCGAGTTCGGCTCCACCATCGCGATCTTCCCGGTCGACGAGGAGACCATCAACTACCTCAAGCTCACCGGCCGCTCCGAGGAGCAGCTGGCGCTGGTGGAGAAGTACGCCAAGGAGCAGGGCCTCTGGCACGACCCGGCCGCCGAGCCGCGCTTCTCGGAGAAGCTCGAGCTCGACCTCTCCACGGTCGTCCCCTCGATCGCCGGCCCGAAGCGCCCGCAGGACCGCGTCTCGCTCACCGACGCCAAGACCTCCTTCGAGGGTCACCTGCCGACGTACACCTCCAAGGCGACCGACGCGAAGATCCCGGTCACCCTGGCCGACGGTCAGCAGTTCGAGCTGGAGAACGGCGCGGTCACGATCGCCTCGATCACCTCCTGCACCAACACCTCCAACCCGTCGGTCATGATCGGCGCGGCGCTGCTGGCCAAGAAGGCCGTCGAGAAGGGCCTGACCCGCAAGCCGTGGGTCAAGACCACCCTCGCGCCGGGCTCGAAGGTCGTCACCGACTACTACGACAAGTCGGGCCTCACGCCCTACCTGGAGAAGGTCGGCTTCAACCTGGTCGGCTACGGCTGCGTGACCTGCATTGGCAACTCGGGCCCGATCATCCCCGAGGTCTCCGCCGCGGTGAACGAGCACGACCTCGCCGTCGTCTCGGTCCTCTCCGGCAACCGCAACTTCGAGGGTCGCATCAACCCCGACGTGAAGATGAACTACCTCGCGTCGCCGCCGCTGGTCATCGCCTACGCCCTGGCCGGCAACATGAACCTGAACCTGTTCGAGGACCCGCTGGGCCAGGACCAGGACGGCAACGACGTCTTCCTCAAGGACATCTGGCCGACCCCGGCCGAGGTCGAGGAGACCATCGCCACCGCGATCTCCTCGGACATGTTCACCAAGGACTACGCCGACGTCTTCGCGGGCGACGAGCGCTGGAAGAACCTGCCGACCCCGACCGGTGACACCTTCACCTGGGACGAGGAGTCGACCTACGTCCGCAAGGCTCCCTACTTCGACGGCATGGCCAAGACTCCGTCGCCGGTCACCGACATCGAGGGTGCCCGCGTGCTGCTGAAGCTGGGCGACTCGGTCACCACCGACCACATCAGCCCCGCGGGCAACATCAAGAAGGACTCGCCTGCCGGCAAGTACCTCATCGAGCACGGTGTCGAGCAGCGTGACTTCAACTCCTACGGCTCGCGCCGAGGCAACCACGAGATCATGATCCGCGGCACCTTCGCCAACATCCGGATCAAGAACCAGGTCGCCCCGGGCACCGAGGGTGGTTACACCCGCGACTTCACCCAGCCCGACGCTCCGGTCAGCTTCATCTACGACGCGGCGCAGAACTACGCCGCGGCCGGCACCCCGCTGGTCGTCCTCGGCGGCAAGGAGTACGGTTCGGGCTCCTCGCGCGACTGGGCCGCCAAGGGCACGTCGCTGCTGGGCGTCAAGGCCGTCATCACCGAGTCGTTCGAGCGTATCCACCGCTCCAACCTGATCGGTATGGGTGTCATCCCGCTGCAGTTCCCGAAGGGCCAGAACGCCGACAGCCTCGGCCTGACCGGTGAGGAGACCTTCTCGATCTCCGGCATCACCGCGCTCAACGAGGGCGTCACCCCGAAGACGGTCAAGGTCACCACCGACACCGGTGTCGAGTTCGACGCGGTCGTCCGCATCGACACCCCCGGTGAGGCCAACTACTACCGCAACGGCGGCATCCTGCAGTACGTCCTGCGCAGCCTGGTCAACGCCTGAGCCGACTGAGAACGGCCCGCCACCCGCAAGGGTGGCGGGCCGTTCGCGCATCTGCCGGTACGACGGGGAGTTCTGCAGGGGTTACCCGCGCGTAGCCCCTGCAAAACTCCCCGACGTACCTGACGGTGGTAGAGGCTGTGGATAACTTCTGCGGGGAATTTCGGGGTGGGTGATGATTCCGGCGTGCCCGTTCCTGCTGAGACCTTCGAGCCTCCGGTGTTTGACGTACGCCGGCCAGAGCTCGTACGTCCTGTGCGCATTGATCGCGCCGGGAAGGTCGGGCCGACGCGTGGTCAGGTGGCCGGCAAAGGGTGGCGGAGGACGAGTCACGGCTACTACCTCCCTGCGCGGTTCACCGCTGACACTCCGGAGCAGCGGATCGTCGAGGCCGCAGTGGCGCTCGGTCCGGATGATGCGGTGACCGGGTGGGCGGCGCTGCGCTGGCTCGGCGCGGGCGAGTTCGAGGGCGTCCACCTCGGCCGCGAGCTGCCGGTCCCGCTCCTGGTGGACGACCACCGCGTCGACGCGCCTCCGGGTGCGTTCATCACGGCCGAACGGCGCCAGCGCGATGATCGGCGGGTCGTCGACGGCCTGTCGGTCACGCACCCGCTGCGGTCGGTCTGCTTCGAGATGAGGTTCGCTCCGACGCTGGTCGAGGCGGTCAAGATCTTCGACCTCGCCGCACAGTCGGACATGGTCTCGAAGGAGGAGGCCGACGCGTACGTCCTGCGCCTGTCGGGCTGGACCGGGGTGGGCCGATGCCGCGAGGCGATCGCGCTCGGCGACGAGAACACGTGGTCGCGGATGGAGACCGAGATGCGGCTGTTGTGGCGGGGCATCGGCCTGCTGAACCTGGTCAGCAACCATCCGGTGTTCGACGAGGCTGGCAACCACATCGGTACGCCGGACCTGCTCGACCTGGACCACGGCGTGGTCGGCGAGTACGACGGGTCGCTCCACCTCGAGGGACGACAGCGAGCCAAGGACATCCGCCGCGAGGGAGCCTTCCGTCGCCTGGGCCTGGAGTACGTGACCATGGTCGCCGCCGATCGCCGCGACCCTTCCGACTTTCTGCGGCGTACCCGGGACGCATGCCGGCGGGCAGGCCGAGACCGAACGGGTCGTTGGACGGTGACGCCGCCGGCCTGGTGGGTACCAACTACAACGGTCGAGGAACGACGTGCCCTGACATCCGAGCAGCGATCGAGGATGCTCCACCGGCGAGCTGGGTGACTCGAGTCGGATACGACGGGGAGATCGACATGGATTACCGCCGAGTAACCCATGCTGAACTCCCCGTCGTATCCGCCTCAGGCCAGGGACGCGATCCTGGCGCGGCTGTCCTCACTGAGGGTGGCCAGGAGCGACTCGGCCGCCTCGCCGTGGTCGTCGATGGCGGCAACCACCTCGGCCAGGGTCTCGTCAGACAGGCCGGCGAGGATCGGGTCGAGCACCGAGGTGTCGTCGAGGAAGAGCGCCACCTGCAGGATCTCGGGGCCGGTGGCGCCGTCCATCACCTGGAGCGAGGTCTCGGGGCCGACGACGCCGGTGAACCTGGCCAGGGTCAGGACGTGACCGTCGGCGAGGAGCCGGCGGCCGACGTCGACGACCAGGGCCCGGTCGAGCTTGGCGATGATGCCCGCCACCCGGCTCGGGTCGAGGTGGACGGAGAGCTCGGCGAGGAACTCCGGCTTCAGGTGGCCGGCCAGCTTCGCTGCGTCGGACGCGTCCATCACCGCGGCCACCCGGGCGCTGAGCATCGGGCCCATCGCGAACTCGGCGATCTTTGCGGTGACGGCCGCGGGGAGCTTCTTGCTGACCGCGGCCAGCCCCTTCACGCGAGACTCGTGGCGGCTGAACATCGCGTGCGAGACGATCCCGCGCAGGTCGCGGAGGTCGTCGGCGGAGGTGGTGGTGAGGAAGGCGAGCTCGGCCTCGTCGATGTGCATCTCGTGGGCGAGCTTGGTGATCTCCAGCGCGCTGGTCAGTGCGGTCATCGGCCACCTCCGAGCATCTTCTGGACCACCCCGCGCAGCATCTTCGGCACCAGCTTCAGCGCCTCGTCGAGGGAGGCCTCGAAGGCCTTGTCCTCCGCGGTCATCGCGCTGCGGGTCAGGTCGTCGAACCTGCCCAGCTGCTGGTCGTCGTACGCCTCCAGCGGCGCGAGCCGCGTGGCCGGCACGCCCAGGGTGGCGGCGAGCCGGTCGAGTCCCTCACTCATCGGTTCCTTCCTACCGGCAGTGACACCTTCGGCCCCCGGCGGCGCCACTATAGGCAGGCCGACTCGGCGTTTGGATAGTGTTTCGACATGCTTGTCGCCTTCTCGATCGCCCCGACAACGACCGACGACCCCGATGGTTCGGTGGCCGCCTCGGTCGCGGAGGCGATCCGCATCGTCCGCGGGTCCGGACTGCCCAACGAGACCAACGCCATGTTCACCAACCTGGAGGGTGAGTGGGACGAGGTCATGGCTGTCATCAAGCAGTGCGTCGACGCGGTCGCCGCCGTCTCCCCGCGGGTCGGGCTGGTGCTCAAGGCCGACATCCGGCCCGGTTACACCGGCCAGCTCAGCGCGAAGGTCGAGCGGATCGAGCAGGAGCTCTCCGGGGACTGACCGGTCAGAGACCGCGGGCCATCGCGTCCTGTCCGGTCTTGATGGCCTCCCGGATCCGGGAGTAGGTGCCGCAGCGGCAGACGTTGCGGATCGTGTCGAGGTCGGCCTCGTTGATGGCCCGGCCCTCGGCTCGGACCTTGTTGACGAGGGCGACCGCGGCCATGATCTGACCGGGCTGGCAGTAGCCGCACTGGGCGACGTCGTGCTCGAGCCAGGCCTCCTGCATCGGGTGGAGGCCGTCGCCCGGAGCGGTGTCGGCGAGACCCTCGATGGTGGTGATCTCGTCGTCGGCGCCGATGTCGGCTACCCGCACCGAGCAGGGGTTGAACGCCTTGCCGTTGATGTGCGAGGTGCAGGCCTTGCAGACGTTGATGCCGCAGCCGTACTTGGGCCCGGTGACACCGAGGACGTCGCGCAGCACCCACAGGATGCGTACGTCGTCCTCGACGTCGACGGTGACGGTCTCGCCGTTGAGCTGGAAGGTGTGAGAAGGCATCGGAGACCTCAGAACGTGTAGGCGAGGCCGTCGGTCGGCGACTCGGGGACGGACGGGATGAAGGACTTGGGCTCGAAGTGGAGCGGCTCGTGGAAGTTGATCGGGAACTCCGTCGGCATCTCGCCCGTCGCGCGGGTGTAGGCGCAGGCGACGGCGGCCATCGAGGCGGCCACACCGGCCTCACCGACACCGCCCGGCTGGCCGCCGTGCGACTCCATCACCTCGCACTCGAACTCGAAGGGCACGTTCCACTGCCGGGTGTAGGCCGAGTTGTCCCAGCTGGCCTCCAGGAACTGACCGTCGACCAGGTGGTTGCTGTAGGTCAGCGCCTGGCACATCCCGTCGGAGAAGCCACCCATCATCTGGGCCTTCACCCCGGCCGGGTTGATCACCAGGCCGACATCGGCGACCACGACGGCCTTGGTGACCCGAGGCCCGGTGACCGCGTCGCGCACCTCGCGGTTGACCGTCTCGGGGCGGCAGTCGATCTCGACGAAGACGGCGGTGGCGCCCTTGTACTCCTTGTGGATGGCGATGCCCTGCGCCGTGCCGGCGGGCATCGAGCGGCCCCAGTCGCCGAGCTCGGCGGCACGGTCGAGCACCCGCTTGACGGTGTCGCTCTTGAGATAGCTGCGCCGGAAGGCGACCGGGTCCTGCTTCAGCTTCTTGGCCAGCTGGTCGACCATCAGCTCGCTGGCCGTGGCGACGTCGGGGGAGTAGATGTTGCGCACCGAGCTGGTGTTGAACCGGTCGACCGCGGGCTTCGGCTCGTTGAGCAGCTGGGTGACCACGCCGAAGTTGTAGGGCAGCTCGGTGGCGAGCAGGAAGATCGACTCCGAGAAGCTCAGGTTCGACAGACCCGAGGGCAGCGCCGCCGCCTCGGCCGTGAGTCGCTCCCCGAGACCGTGGGTGAAGTCGCAGGCCACGCTGGCGTGGCGCTGCTCGAAGGTGAGCACGCTGCCGGCCAGCACCGTCGCCCGGACCTGGGAGACCGCCATCGGGTGCACCCGGCCCTGGCGCGGCTCGTCGGCGCGGTGCCACATCAGCTTGACCGGCGCCCCGAACGCCTTGGAGGCGTGCGCGGCCTCGACCGCCGCGTCGCTGAACAGCTTGCGGCCGAAGGAACCGCCGCCCTGGACGACGTTGACCGTCACGCTGGTCTGCGGGATGCCGAGCGCCTTCGCGATCCTGCCCTGAGCGTCGATCGGTGACTTCAGGCCGCCCCAGACGGTGGCCTCCCCGTCGCGTACGTCGGCGACCGCGCAGTTCGGCTCCAGCGCCGAGCCGCTGCGGAAGTTGAAGGTGAACTCGCCGTCGACGGCGGTGGCGCCGACCTTCGGAACGGCCAGCGGGATCTGCCCGGCCTTGAGCTCGGCTTTGATGTCCTTGGCTGACATCGTGGTCACGGTGCCGGAGTTCCAGGTGACGTCCAGTGCGCGTACGGCGTCGATGCACTGACCGAAGGTCTTGGCCCGGACCGCGACGCCGGTGGGGATGATCGCGACGTGGGTGACGCCGGGCATCTTCTCGACCTCGCCCTTGTTCCTGATCGAATCCGGGGTGCCGTTGAGCTCGGGCGCCCGGCAGACCATCGTGGGCAGCGCGTCCGGGATGTCGAGATCCATCGCGAACTTCTTCTTGCCGGTGACGGCGTCGCGCGCGTCTACGCGCCGGTGGGGCTTGCCGACGATGGTGTGCTCCGAGGTCTCCTTGAGCTCGACCTCGACCTTCTCCGTGGTGGGCTTCGCCGCCTTGGCGGCCGCCTCGCCGTAGGTCACCGAGGAGCCACCCGGGGCACTGATCACGCCGCCCTTGGCGACCAGCTGAGCCACGGTCGTGCCGAGCAGGATCGCGGCGGCATCGAGGAGCGCCTTGCGGGCGATGGCGGCCGCCACGCGCACCGGGGTGTAGACCGAGATGATCGTGTTGGAGCCACCGGTGAGCTGGTTGAAGAGCAGCTCAGGACGGGCCGGCGCCAGCGTGACGTGCACGTGGTCGACCGGAAGCTCCAGCTCCTCGGCGATGAGCATGGCGACGGCCGTGGTGATGCCCTGGCCCACCTCCATCCGCGGCAGCGCGAAGTGGGCGTGGCCCTTGTCGTCGACCTCGATCGCGATCAGGTTCGAGGTCGGCGTCGCACAGTGGGTCAGGAAGTCGTTGAGGTCGTAGAGCTCGGGGACCTGAGGCACCGACGGGATCGGCGCCGCCTGGGCGGCCGATGGCGTCAGGCCCAGATCGGCGGCGGCGATCAGCGTGGCGCCGCCTACGACGTATCCGACGAACGAGCGTCTGGAGACCCGAGCAGGGCCCTCCGAGTTGTGCGTCCCCATGTGTAATCACTCCTGGCGTGGGCAGGGTCCGAGTTTTGTGACCCCCGACACATAGCACCATTCACCAGGCAGATCTCGGTTGGGAAGGGCGCGTCGGGAAATGTGTGAGGCCCCGACATGCCGGATGGAGACAGATCACAGCCCGCTGAGGCGTGACGGACGCCACACTCGTGCGTTGTTCTGGTTGACGCCGCAACCGCCAGCGACAACACGAGGGAGCGCGATGAGCACGGATCCGATCAAACGCATCGTCGCGGGCATCAGGGAGGACCTCCCGCACATCGTCGAGCTGTTCCTGAAGCACAACTGGGACCAGGTCCCCGCCTACGCCGTCAGCCCCGACCCCGAGCTGCGCAAGGAGGTCGGCGACCACGCCGAAGCCGTCTTCCTGGCCGTGCTCACCACGTTGGAGGAGGGACGCGCCGCCGTACGCGACGACTTCCAGTTCACCGTGGACCAGGCGACCCACCGGGTCCGCCAGGGGGTCGCGCTCGCGGACTTCCTGCAGGCCTTCCGCATCGGTCAGGTGGCGCTGTGGGAGCGCATCGCCGAGATCGCCGCCGAGGACCCGGAGACCAGCCGTGCGGCGCTCCCGGTGGCAGCCCACGTGATGCAGGTGATCGAGGTCGGCAGCACGGTCGCGGCCGAGGCCTACCTCGCTGCCCATCAGGTCGAGCTCGCCGAGGGCGACCGGATCCGTCGGGACCTCGTCGAGGACCTGCTCGCCGGACGAGGCATACGGCCGGGCCCCATGCTCGAGGTGGCCCGCAGGTGCGGGCTGGAGCCGGACGACCGGATCATCGTCGTGGTCGCGGTGCCGGTGCGGCCGCTACGTCCCGGGCGGAGCCTGCGGGAGGCGCTTCGGCACATACGCACCGAGCTGGGCCCGGCGCGCGAGGGGGTCACGGTCATCCGTCAGGAGCAGCTGGTCGGGATCCTGCCCGTCGCCACCGACGACGTCAGGACGATCGTGCCCGACCTGCGGCGGATCTACCGGCAGCTCGCGCGGGAGGGGTTCGAGCTGGCTGTCGGTGCCAGCACGGTGCACGTGGGGCTGGACGCCGCGCCCGCCGCGTTCGCGGAGGCCGGGATCGCGCGCGACGTCCTCGGTGCGGACTCCGGAGTCGTGGCCCTGCCGATGATCTCGACCATCGACTACCTGGTGCTGCGTGAGGATCCCACCGCTCGCCGCCTGGTGCGCCCGGCGCTGCGCCAGTTCGTCGAGGAGGACCTCGCGCGCGACCGGGTGATGATCGAGACCATGCTGGCGTACGTCGCCTGCGACCTCAACGCCAAGCTGGCCGCCGAGCGTCTCCACGTCCACGTCAACACCGCCTACCACCGCCTCGAGCGCATAGCCGAGCGCACCGGGTGCGACCTGCGCCGCTTCGCCGACGTCGAGGAGCTGATCTTCGCGATCCGGCTCCTCACCGAGCCTCGGGGCGTGGCGAGGACCTAGGCAGCCTCCGGCTTGCGGCCGTAGAACCAGTAGACCGCCGCACCGAGCAGGTTGGTGCTGCCCCACAGCCGCCACAGAAGGCGCGGTCCGCGGATCTCGTCGTCGGAGCGCTTCTGCAGGTCGCGCAGGATGACCGGCGCCACCGCCGCCTGGGCCGCGAGCGCGCCGGTGGTGATGATCGCCTTCTTCTGCTTCTTGGTCAGTGCCATGACGCCAGTCTTTGCCTTGGTTTGTGCTCAGTCAAGGAACGTACGCCTCACAGGAGTGTCGGCAGCTCCGCGGTCGCCGGGGGAGCAATGGTCAAGGCCTGTGGATCGACAGACGTCACCTTTCACGCTGACGTCGGCCGGGCCGCTGACCGCTACCGAGCTCCGGCCCGGCTGCTGCCGACGCGAGTCTGCGTGCTCGATAGGCGGCGGCCTTGACCCGGTTGCCGCACTCCTCCATCCCGCACCAGGTGCGCCGGGAACCGCGTGACCGGTCGAGATAGATGCGGGTGCAGTCGGTGCGGCCGCACTCCTTGAGGCAGGAGCGGGCGTCTGCGAGTAACGCGACGGCGCACCTGGCCAACTCGGAAAGCACTTCAGGGAGATCTCCCGACACGCACAGCCCCGAGTCACTCAGCTTGATCACGGGCGGAGAGCCGGCGGCCGTGTCGTTGACGATCCGGAGGCTCACTGGGTCAAACGGCCGATCCAGCACGCGGTCGAGGGCGAGCCGATAGATCGCCTCGCGCAGCGAGAGAGCCAACCTGAAGCCGGCCTCATCGGCAGAGACGTCGTCGGGGAGCCCGGGGCACTCGGCCACCCATCGTTCGAGGTCCGCAGGCGAGCGCAGGAGGTCGACTGCCTCGTCCCGGCGGGACCCGACGGTCCCAGTCAGATCAAGCGCGGGGTCGCCGCTCACGAACGTGAAATCCACGTCACCAGCTTGACAGGTGACGCGCCTGCTTGGCAACGTTCGTCACCTGTTGAACCAGTGACGACCGCACGGGCAGGAGCGAGCACATGCTGGGGATAAGTGACATCGATGTCGTCGTCTTCGACGTTCTCGGAACGTTGGTCGACCAACCGGGCGGCCTGCGGGCGGCGCTCCGCAGCGCGGTGCCGGCAGCGGACGAGGACCTCCTCAGCGAGCTTCTCTCGGTGTGGGAACAGCACGTCGAGCGCGAGCAGCAGCGCATCGCGCACGGCGACCGCGCTTACGTCAATACCGACGTCATCGACTGGGAAGCAGCCGTTCGGGTGGCCGACCATGTGGGCGGCACGGACCCGGCGACCGTCGCGCGTATCGCTACGGCCGGGCAGCGTCTGCCGCCATGGGACGACTCCGTGGCCAGTCTCGACCGGCTCGCGCGGTGTGTCCCGGTGCTGGCCCTCTCCAACGCCAGCCGCGCCTCGCTGCTGCGGCTCAGCGCGGGAGCCGGGCTGCGCTGGCACCAGGTGTTGTCCGGTGAGACTGTCGGTGCCTACAAGCCGGCGCCGGAGGTGTACCGGCTGGCCATCGACACCGCCGGATGCGCGCCGGAGCGCGTGCTCATGGTGGCAGCCCACGCCTGGGACCTACGGGGAGCCCAGGCGCACAGCATGCGCGCGGCCTACGTCGCGCGGCCCGCGGGGAACCCGCCCGGACCCTCAGACCGCTTCGACCTTCACGCGGACAGCCTCGGCGACCTGGTCGACAAGCTTTGCCCAGCACCCGAAGAGGCCTGCCCGTCGACCCATCACGTCGTCAGTTGACCATCTACAGCAGGCTCGGCAGGTCGGCGGTGGAAGGGAGCAGGTCGCCTTCCTGGCGGCGTCGACGCGTCCGTGGGCGGAGCTGGTCGAGGAGCCCGTCGGGCTCGACCGGGTCGGTGACGTACTGACGAGCGAGGTGCGGAGGCCGCGCGCGTCGGTGTGTCCCGGGGCCGACTAGGCTCGCTCCTCATGACCGAGTTCGCCGCCGTGATCCTTGTCGACCGTCGTGGGTGGGTGATGCTCCAGGAGCGTGACGAGCACCCCCGGATCGCGCCGGAGAAGTGGGCGTTCAGCGGCGGCCATCTGGAGCCGGGGGAGGACCCGCTGACCGGCGCGGTCCGCGAGCTCGAGGAGGAGACCGAGGTCCGGCTGAGCCCCGAGGACCTGCACCTGGTCGCCGTCCACGACGTGCACCATTCCGAGACCGGGTCCGACGACAAGCTCCACCTGTACGCCGCCGGCGTCGACCTCACCGACGCCGACATCGTGTGCCACGAAGGCCGCCAGATCGTCTTCGTCGACCCCGCCACCGTCCCTGACCTGGACCTCAGCGACTCGGCCCGGATCGGGCTGACGCCCTTCCTCGGATCGCCCCAGCACGCGGCGCTATCCGGATCGGCGGCGCTCAGGGTCGAGACGTAGAATCCGGGCCATGGGTCTCCTCGAACGCATCGCCGCGCCGCAGGATCTTCGTGATCTCTCCGATGACCAGCTGGAGCTCCTCGCGAGCGAGATCCGGGACCTGATGATCCGGACCGTGGCCACCAACACCGGCCACCTGGGGCCGAACCTCGGTGTCGTCGAGCTGACGCTGGCCATGCACCGGGTCTTCGACAGCCCGAGCGACAAGATCGTCTTCGACACCGGCCACCAGTCCTACGTCCACAAGCTCGTCACCGGCCGGGCCGGCGACTTCGGCACGCTGCGCCGCGAGGGCGGGATGAGCGGCTACCCGAGCCAGTCCGAGTCCGACCACGACGTGGTCGAGAACTCCCACGCCTCCACCGCGCTCTCCTACGCCGACGGGCTGGCCAAGGCCTTCACGATCCGCGGCGAGGACCGCCACGTGGTCGCCGTGATCGGTGACGGCGCGCTGACCGGCGGGATGGCCTGGGAGGCGCTCAACAACATCGCGATCCAGCACGACTCCAAGCTGGTCATCGTGGTCAACGACAACGGCCGCTCCTACACCCCGACGATCGGTGGCCTGGCCACGGCGCTGACCTCGCTGCGCACCAATCCCCGCTACGAGGTCCTTCTCGACATGGTCAAGCGGCGCCTCAACGCGGTGCCGGGGATCGGTGCGATGGCCTACGACGCGCTGCATGCGGTGAAGAAGGGGCTCAAGGACGCGGTCGCGCCCCAGGGGCTCTTCGAGGATCTCGGCCTGAAGTACGTCGGCCCCGTCGACGGCCACGACCGGCACGCCGTCGAGCAGGCGCTGGCCTCGGCCAAGAAGTTCGGTGGCCCGGTGATCGTGCACGCGATCACCCGCAAGGGCTACGGCTACGACCCGGCCGAGCGCCACGAGGCCGACCAGTTCCACTCGCCGGGTCCCTTCGACGTCCAGACCGGCGCCGAGAAGCCGAAGGGCCGGATCTGGACCGACCACTTCTCCGACGCCATCGTGCGACTGGGTGAGAGCCGCCAGGACATCGTCGCGATCACCGCCGCGATGATGCACCCGGTCGGTCTCGACAGGTTCCAGGCGCGCTTCCCGGAGCGCACCTTCGACGTCGGCATCGCCGAGCAGCACGCCGCCACCTCGGCCGCGGGCCTGGCGATGGGCGGGCTGCACCCGGTCTTCGCCGTCTACGCCACCTTCCTCAACCGGGCCTTCGACCAGGTGCTGATGGACTGTGCGCTCCACCGGGCCGGCGTGACGTTCGTCCTCGACCGGTCCGGGGTCACCGGCGACGACGGGGCCTCCCACAACGGGATGTGGGACATGTCGCTCCTCCAGGTCGTTCCCGGCCTCCGCCTGGCCGCACCGCGCGACATCGCCCGCCTCAACGAGCTGCTCGACGAGGCCGTCGACGTCGACGACGCGCCGACCGTCGTACGTTTCCCGAAGGGCCCGCCGCCCGAGGACATCCCCACGATCGCCAAGCTCGGCGAGGCCGATGTGCTGGTCCGCAACGGCACCAAGGACGTCTTGGTGATCGGCGTCGGATCCATGGCCGAGGTCGCCGTCGGCGTCGCGGACCGGCTGATCGCCCAGGGCATCGGCGTCACCGTCGTCGACCCGCGCTGGGTCAAGCCGGTCGACCCGGCCCTCGTCGAGGCGGCCGCCGACCACGGCCTCGTCGTCACCATCGAGGACAACGGTGTCACCGGCGGCGTGGGTGCCACCTTCCTGCAGGCAATGACCGCTGCCGACGTACGCACGCCGGTGAAGATCCACGGCATCCCGCAGGAGTTCCTCGACCACGCCAAGCGCCCCAAGATCCTGGAGAGCATCGGCCTGACCTCCCAGTCGATCGCTCTGGACACGATCGAACGCCTGGGTGCCATGACCTCCACCGCGCTTCCCCGAGACGTCAGTCTCTGACCCGCCGAGAGGTCGAATTTTGACCCTCGGGATCGGTCTCTCCGGCCGGGCCTGTGGCGGAGTTCGGTCGGTTCTGGCCTAGAGTGGGCTCCGTCGAGGGCGACGAGGGCCCTCGGTACGTCACCACAAGCACTCGGGGGATTCAAATGCTCTATGACGACATCGTGGCCGAGTTCCGTTGGTCACCTGAGCAGATGTCTGCGCCGTTCGACCTCAGGGCGGCGGATGAGGTGATCCGCAAGAGGATCGAGAGCCGCCGCGGCTCAGTGCAGTCCGCGGGTCGCCAGCAGGCCGCTCGCGTGCGGCAGACCATGGGTGCCTCGGCGCCGGCCACCCCGGGCGGCAAGATCGCCACCGACAAGGCCTGAGCCCGTCGAGGACTGACCTCTCGCCGCCTGGGTTCTCGGCAGCGGAGACCAGACCGCCCCCGACCGATTCGATCGGTCGGGGGCGGTCTGTCGTCGGTCAGTGGAACTTCTTGCCGGTGACCTTCTCAGAGATGCCCTCGCGGTCGAGGAGCTGGGTGATGCCACCGTTCCAGAACTGGAAGCCGGCACCGGTGATCATGCCGAGGTCGATGTCCTCGGCGGCCTGGGCGACACCCTCGTCGAGCATCCGGCCGATCTCGTCGGCGATCGCCTCGAGGGTCTGCTGGCGTACCTCCTCGGCGGTCTTGACGACGTCGCCGACGGTGAGGAGCGCCTCGACCTCCGGGTCGAGCGTGCGGCCGTCGGCGCCGAAGAACGACGCCTTCTTGGCCTCGACGACCTTGTGGAGGTTCTCCGAGAGGTAGAAGCGCTCGGGGAAGGCCTTCGCCAGGGTCTCGTTGTTGTGGTACGCGATCGCCGGCCCGACCAGCCCGATCAGCTGGTAGGGAGACATCGGCGTGACGCCCGCGAACGCGGACTCGACCACGTCGATCGGGGTGCCCTCGTCCGCGATCTTGGCGATCTCGCCCATGAACCGGCCGAGGAGCCGGTTGACGATGAAGGACGGGCTGTCCTTGACCAGGATCGAGGTCTTCTTCAGCGACTTGGAGGTGGCGAAGGCCGTGGCCAGCGCGGCATCCGAGGTCTTCTCGCCGCTGATGATCTCCAGCAGCGGCATGACCGCGACCGGGTTGAAGAAGTGGAAGCCCACGACCCGCTCGGGGTTCTTCAGGTCGGCCGCCATCTCGGTGATCGAGAGGCTCGAGGTGTTCGTGGCGAAGACAGCGGTCTCCGGCGCGACGGCCTCGGCGTTGGCGAAGACGGTCTTCTTGACGCCCATCTCCTCGAAGACGGCCTCGATGATGAAGTCCGCGTCGGAGAAGGCCTCCGCGTAGTCGACCGAAGCGGTCACCAGCGCCTTGAGACGGTTGGTCGAGTCCTGGCTGGCACGGCCCTTGGCGAGCTTCTTGTCCAGCTCGGCGTGAACGTACGCCACGCCCTTGTCGGCGCGCTCCTGGTCGAGGTCGACCATGACGACCGGCACCTTGAGGCGCTGGACGAAGAGCAGCGCGAACTGCGAGGCCATCAGGCCGGCACCGATGATGCCGACCTTGGTGACCTTCTGCGCGAGCGCCTTGTCGGGCGCACCGGCGGGACGCTTGGCGCGCTTCTGCACCAGGTCGAAGGAGTAGAGCGAGGCGAGCAGCTGCGGGGTCTTGGACATCGCCACGAGAGCGTCGTCCTCGGCCGCGAAGCCCTCGTCGCGCGTCGCCGTCTTGGCCAGGGTGAGCAGCTCGACGGCCTTCTTGGCAGCCGGGGAGGCGTCGCCGGTCTTGGCCCAGGCGAAGAAGCCGGCGTTCTTGGCGGCCTCGTCCCAGGCCTCGCCGCGGTCGATCTCCTCACGCTCGACCTGCACGTCACCGGTGAGGACCTTGTCGGCCCACAGCAGCGACTGCTCGAGGTAGTCGGCACCGCCGAAGATCGCGTCCGCGATGCCCAAGTCGTTGGCCTCGGTGCCCTTGAGCACCTTGCCGTTGTTGAGCGGGTTCTCGATGAAGACCTTGGCGGCCTTGGCCGGACCGATCAGGTTCGGCAGCAGGTAGCCACCGCCCCAGCCCGGGATCAGGCCGAGCATGACCTCGGGCAGGCCGACGGCCGGCACCGAGTCCTGGATCGTGCGGTAGTCGGCGTGCAACGCGACCTCGAGGCCGCCACCGAGCGCGAGCCCGTTGATGAAGCCGAACGACGGCTTCTTCGTCGTGCCGTCGCCGTCGCCCAGCTTGCGGAAGACCGCGTGACCGAGCTCGGCGATCGTACGGATCCCGTCGGGGCCGCCGGCCTGCAGCGAGGTCAGGTCGGCACCGGCCGCGAGGATGAACGGCTTGCCGGTCACCGCGATCGCGTCGATCTCCGGGTCGGTCAGCGCCGCGTCGTAGGCGGTGTTGAGCTCGACCAGCGATTTCGGCCCGAAGGTGTTCGGGCGGGTGTGGTCGTGGCCGTTGTCGAGGGTGACCAGGCCGAGGACCTTGCCGGAGGGCAGGTTGACCTTCTGCAGCTTCGCCTTGGTGACGACCTCGTCGTCGGAGTAGAGCTTCTCCACGTCGGCGAGGAGCGTGTTGATGTCAGTCATGTCAGGCCTCCTTGCCGTTCCAGTTCGGGTTCTCCCAGATGACCGTGCCGCCCATACCCAGGCCGATGCACATGGTGGTGAGGCCGTAGCGGACCTCGGGGCGCTCCTCGAACTGCCGGGCGAGCTGGATCATCAGCCGCACGCCGGAGGAGGCCAGCGGGTGACCGAACGCGATCGCGCCGCCGTAGGGGTTGACCCGCGAGTCGTCCTCGGCGATGCCGAAGTGGTCCAGGAACGCGAGCACCTGGATCGCGAACGCCTCGTTGATCTCGAACGCCTCGATGTCGTCGATCGTGAGACCGGCCTTGGCCAGCGCCTTCTCGGTCGACGGGATCGGGCCGACGGCCATGACCTCGGGGGCGACGCCGGCGAAGGCGTACGACACCAGCCGCATCTTGATCGGCAGGCCGAGCTCCTTGGCGACCTCCTCGGAGGCCAGCAGGGAGGCGGTCGCGCCGTCGTTGATGCCGGCCGCGTTGCCCGCGGTGACGCGACCGTGCGGGCGGAACGGGGTCTTCAGCTTGGCCAGGTCCGCAGGAGTGGTGCCGGGACGCATCGGCTCGTCGGTGGTGGCCAGGCCCCAGCCGTTCTCGGCCGAGCGGGTGGCGACGGGAACCAGGTCGGGCTGGATCTTGCCGTCGGCGTACGCCTTGGCCGCCAGCTCCTGGGAGCGGACGGCGAAGGCGTCGGTGCGCTCCTTGGTGATCGCCGGGTAGCGGTCGTGGACGTTCTCGGCGGTGTTGCCCATGACGAGCGCCGAGGGGTCGACAAGCTTCTCGGAGATGATCCGGGGGTTGGGGTCGACGCCCTCGCCCATCGGGTGGCGGCCCATGTGCTCGACACCGCCGGCGATGGCGACGTCGTAGGCACCGAAGGCGATGCCACCGGCGGTCGTGGTGACCGCGGTCATCGCGCCGGCGCACATCCGGTCGATCGCGTAGCCGGGCACGGACTGGGGGAGTCCGGCCAGGAGGCCCGCGGTGCGGCCGATGGTCAGGCCCTGGTCGCCGATCTGGGTGGTCGCGGCGATGGCGACCTCGTCGATCCGCTCGGGGGGAAGCTCGGGGTTGCGGCGCGTGAGCTCACGGATGAGCTTGACGACCAGGTCGTCGGCGCGGGTCTCGGCGTACTGGCCCTTGGCCTTGCCGAAAGGTGTGCGTACGCCGTCGACGAAGACGACTTCTCGCAGCTGTCGGGTCACCGTGTCACTCCATGTCGGTTGATGCGGGCACGGATGGTGCCCGCGGCCTACATTACCCGCTAGTAACAACGGGTGCACCGAGGGGGAGGTCACATCGGCGGGTCGGACGTGGTCGCCGACCTCCGCGAGTCGGCTTGGGAATATCCTGGGCGTCCAGGATGCTGCGCTGTCGTCATGTGGAAGCGTGTATTGAGAAGGTTGAGCCCCAGGGTCGAGACCCCGGGCGAGGCAATTGACGGCGGGACCCCCGAGGTCCGTACGCAACGGGAGGAGGCACCGATGGCGTCACGACTGGTGCACATCGTGGACGACCTGCCCGAGGAGATCATCCAGGCGGGAGGCGACCAGCTGCCGCTGGTGGTGGTCCTGGACGGATTCCTCGACGCGGGCAAGGCCTCCGAGCGGGCCGCGGCCCACCTGATCCAGACCTCGAGGCGAGCGCCGGTGGTGGCGACCTTCGACGTCGACGAGCTCCACGACTACCGGGCCCGCCGCCCGGCGATCTCGTTCGTCAGCGACCACTACGAGTCCTTCGACGCACCGCGGCTGGTCGTCCGGCTGCTCAAGGACACCGGCGACACGCCCTACCTCCTGCTGCACGGTCCCGAGCCCGACAACCGCTGGGAGGCCTTCGCCGGTGCCGTACGCGAGGTCATCGAGCGCCTCGGCGTGACCGAGGTCATCTCGCTGACCTCGGTGCCGATGGCGGTGCCGCACACCCGGCCGTTGACCACGACACGGCACGCCAACGACGCGGCGCAGGAGCTCTCCGGCCAGGTCTGGGAGAGCCCGTGGAAGGGCGAGATCCGGATCCCGGCCTCGGCCCAGGCCATGCTGGAGATCCGGCTGGGGGAGTGGGGCCTGCCGGCGGGCGGCTATGTGGTGCACATGCCGCACTACCTCGCCCAGAGCGACTACCCGGCCGCGGCGGTCGTGCTCGTCGAGGAGCTCGAGCGCGCGGCCCGGCTGACGATCCCGGTCTCCGACCTGGAGGCCGAGGCGCAGCGCCGCGACGAGGAGATCGCCTCCTACATCGAGGACAATGCCGAGGTGCGGGAGGTCGTGGCCGCGCTCGAGCAGCAGTACGACACCTTCCAGCGTGGCGAGGAGTCCGGTCGCTCGCTGCTGGCGCCCGACGAGCCGCTGCCGACCGGTGACGAGCTCGGCGAGCAGTTCGAGCAGTTCCTGGCCGGGCTCAACGGTCCCGACCCGGATGAGGGCTCTGAGAAGGACTGAGAGACACTCACTCCCATGACGACCGACGCCGTAGCGGCGGATCAGGCAGTGGCGGAGCTGGTGGGCGTTCTCGACCTGGTCGAGATCGACAAGGACCTCTTCCACGGTGCCACCACGACCCGCAACTCGCGCGGGCGCGCCTACGGCGGCCAGGTGGCCGCGCAGGCGCTGATGGCCGCCGTGCGCTCCGCCGACCCGGCCTTCACGGTGCACTCGATGCACTCCTACTTCCTGCTGCCGGGCGACCCGTCCTACCCGATCGTCTACGACGTCGAGCGGATCCGCGACGGGCGCTCCTTCGAGACCCGGCGGGTCCGGGCGCGCCAGAAGGGGCGCGACATCTACTACCTCACCGCCAACTTCCAGCGTGAGGAGACCGGGTTCGAGCACCAGGACGCGATGCCGTCGGTCCCGCCGCCGGAGAAGTGCCTCGACTTCCTCAAGCTGATGGCCGACTCGGGCAGCCCTGACGCGGTCTCGCTGGCACGTGAGTGGGAGTCGGTGGAGATCCGCGCGGTGGGTACCTCCCTGCTCGGCCTCGAGCCCGACCCGGCCCGTCCCGCGCAGCAGCGCCTGTGGATCCGGCTGGGTGCCTCGCTTCCCGACGATCCCGACATCCAGCGCGGGGCCTTCACCTGGGCCTCCGACATCTCGTTGCTCGGCGCCTCCCTGGCGGCCCACTCGCTCGACAACAAGGGCATCCAGATGGCCTCGCTCGACCACACCATCTGGTTCCACCGCCCCTTCCGGGCCGACGAGTGGTGGCTCTACGACCAGGAGAGCCCCTCGGCCCACGGCGGCCGCGGCCTGTCGATCGGCCGCGTCTTCACCGCCGACGGCATCCTGGCCGCCACGGTGGCCCAGGAGGGCCTCATCCGCCCGCCTCGCGCCTGAGGTAAACCGGTTGCGGTCGTAGGGAGACTGGTCGGGTGATCCTGACCGTCTCGACGACCCATTCGCCTGCCACCGATCTGGGATACCTGCTCCACAAGCACCCGGATCGGGTGCAGGCGTTCCGGCAGGCGTTCGGCACGGCGACGGTCTTCTACCCCGAGGCGTCGGAGGAGCGTACGACGGCGGCGGTGACGCTCGAGATCGACCCGGTGGCACTCGCGCGCTCGCGCGGCAAGCGGGTGCCCGACTTCTCCCTGGGCCAGTACGTCAACGACCGGTCCTACGCCGCGTCGTCGCTGCTCGCGGTGGCGATGGCCGACGTCTTCTCGACCGCACGGGCGGGCGTGTGCAAGGCCCGTCCCGAGCTCGCGGACTCGGCGATCCCGCTGGAGATCCGGATCCCGGCCATGCCGTGCCGCGGCGGGGTCGAGATCGCCCGGCGGGTCTTCGAGCCGCTCGGCTGGGCCGTGTCGGCCGTGCCGATCGCCCTGGACCCGGACTATCCGGAATGGGGCGAGTCGCGCTATCTCGATCTGACCCTGAGCGGCGAGCTGCGGCTCGCGGACGCGCTCTCGCAGCTCTACGTGCTTCTCCCGGTCCTCGACGAGTCCAAGCACTACTGGCAGGGACCCGACGAGGTCGACAAGCTGCTCCGCTCCGGGGAGGGGTGGCTGGCGGCCCATCCCGATCGTGCGCTCATCACCCGGCGCTACCTCGGTCGTGGAGCCGGCCTGACCCGGGTCGCGCTCACCCGGCTGGCCGAGCTCGACGGGACCGACGGATCCGACGGATCCGACGGATCCGACGGATCCGACGGATCCGAGGACCCGCCGGCCGAGGAGGAGACCGCTCAGCCGGAGGAGCGACGCAAGCCGCTCAACACGCAGCGTCATGAGGCCGTCCACGCCGCTCTGCGCGACCTCGGCGCGCGCACCGTGATCGACCTGGGCTGCGGGCCCGGCCAGTTCCTCGATCGACTGGTCCGCGACGCGTCCTTCTCGAAGGTCGCCGGCTGCGATGTCTCGAGCCGGTCGTTGCGCTCCGCGGCTCGTCGCCTCCATCTCGACCGCCTCTCCGAGCGGCAGGCCGAGCGGGTCTCGCTGTTCCAGAGCGCTCTGACGTACGAGGACGAGCGGATGGTCGGCTACGACGCCGCTGTGCTGATGGAGGTCATCGAGCACGTCGACCTTCCGCGGCTCGCCGCGCTGGAGCGGGTGGTCTTCGGCGTCGCGCGCCCGAAGGCGGTGCTGGTGACCACTCCGAACGTGGAGTACAACCAGCTCTACGAGCTGGCCGGAACGCGTCATTCCGACCACCGCTTCGAGTGGACCCGCGCCGAGTTCACGGACTGGACCGAGGCGGTCGCCGGGGCGTACGGCTATCGCGCAGAGCGTCGCGGGATAGGCGACGTCGACGACACCCACGGCACTCCGACCCAGATGGCGGTATTCACCCGATGAGCGAGATCAACGTCCCCCGCAACGGGCTGGTCGTGCTGGTGGGCGTCTCCGGCAGCGGCAAGTCGACCTTCGCCGCACGGCACTTCCTGCCGACCGAGGTCGTCTCCAGCGACTTCTGCCGCGGCCTGGTCGCCGACGACGAGAACGAGCAGAGCGCGACCGGCGACGCCTTCGATGTCCTGCACTACATCGTCGGCACCCGGCTGCGGCGCGGTCTGCTGACCGTCGTCGACGCGACGTCGGTGCAGCCCAAGGACCGGGCCCAGCTGGTCAGGCTCGCCAAGGACCACGACGTGCTGGTGGACGCGATCGTCCTCGACGTACCCGAGCCCGTCGCCCATGAGCGCAACGCGACCCGGCCCGACCGGGACTTCGGGCCCCATGTCGTGCGCCGGCAGAGGCGCGAGCTCAGGCGCGGCCTGGGCGGGCTCCGCAGGGAGGGCTTCCGCCGCGTCCATGTGCTGCACGGCGTCGACGAGATCGACGCCGTCTCGATCCGCCGCGAGGCGCCCTGGAACGACCGGTCCGATCTGCGCGGACCGTTCGACATCGTCGGTGACGTCCACGGCTGCGCTTCCGAGCTCCGCTCCCTGCTGACAGAGCTGGGCTACGAGATCAGCTACGCCGACGGCGCCGCGGTCTCGGCGGCACATCCCGAGGGTCGCACCGCCGTCTTCGTCGGCGACCTCGTCGACCGTGGCCCGGACACACCGGGCGTGCTCCGGCTCGTGATGGGGATGGTCGCGGACGGGACCGCGCTGTGCGTCAGCGGGAACCACGAGGCCAAGCTCGTCCGGGCACTGCGCGGAGCGAAGGTCAAGGTCGCCCACGGCCTGGCCGAGTCGCTCGACCAGCTGGCCGCGACCGAGGAGGGTTTCCGCAAGTCAGCGCTTGATTTCATGGACTCGTTGATCGCCCACTACGTCCTCGACGAGGGTCGCCTCGTGGTCGCTCACGCCGGCCTGAAGGAGGCCTACCACGGGCGTACGTCAGGACGGGTCCGAAGCTTCGCGCTCTACGGCGACACGACCGGCGAGACCGACGCGTACGGCCTTCCGGTGCGCTACCCCTGGGCAGAGGACTATCGCGGCAAGGCGATGGTCGTCTACGGGCACACCCCGGTGCCGACCGCGGAATGGGTCAACAACACGATTTGCCTCGACACCGGCGTCGTCTTCGGAGGCTCGCTGACCGCGCTGCGCTACCCGGAGCGAGAGCTCGTCTCGGTGCCGGCCGAGCAGCAGTGGTACGAGCCGGTCCGCCCGCTGCTGCCCGAGGAGACCCGTGACGGCTTCGCGCTGCGGATCACCGACGTGATGCCGCCCGAAGGCGGAGCGATGTGGCTGGCCACCGAGCACGCCGGCAAGGTCAAGATCCCCGAGGAGAACGCCGCCGCGGCGCTCGAGGTGATGAGCCGCTTCGCCGTCGACCCGCGCTGGCTGATCTACCTGCCACCCACCATGTCACCTGCGAAGACCTCGTCGGTCGACGGCTTCCTGGAGCACCCCGAGAAGGCCTTCGAGGAGTACGCCGAGTGGGGTGTCACGCGCGTGGTCTGCGAGGAGAAGCACATGGGCTCGCGCGCCATCGCGGTCCTGGCCCGGTCCGCGGAGGTTGCGGCGCGCCGGTTCGGCGTCACCGACGGCTCGACCGGGGCGATCTACACCCGAACGGGGCGCTCCTTCTTCGACGACACCGACAATCTGGTCGCCGGCCTTCGAGAGGCGGCGGAGCCGCTGTTCGACTCGCTGGCCACCGACTGGGTCGCGCTCGACTGCGAGCTGCTGCCCTGGTCGGCGAAGGCCGGCGGCCTGATCCGGGACCAGTACGCCTCCGCGGCAGCCGCCGGCCTCTCCTCCCTGCCTGCCGCATCCGCGCTGCTCGAGCAGGCGGCGGCACGTGGCCAGGAGGTCGGCGACCTGCTGACCCGCATCCAGGACCGAGAGGCCGACCTGCGCCGCTACCGCGCGGCGTACGGCTCCTACGTCCGGCCCGCCGACGCGCCGGTCACGGTGGCGCCGTTCCAGATCCTGGCCGCCGAAGGCCGAGCGCTGGCGCTGACCGAGTCGCACGAGTGGCACCTGGCCGAGCTGGCCAAGCTCGAGGGCGACCTGATCACGCCGACCCGGCATCGCTTCGTCGACCTGGCCTCCGCAGATCAGCGTGCCGAGGCCGTGCGCTGGTGGCTCGACCTGACCGCCGAGGGTGGCGAGGGCATGGTCGTCAAGCCCGCCCACCTGCCCGAGCGCGCGATGCAGCCCGGGCTCAAGGTCCGTGGGCGGGAGTACCTGCGGATCATCTACGGCCCCGACTACACCGGCTCCCTCGACCTGTTCCGCAACCGCCCGCTCGGCCGGAAGCGCCATCTCGCCGAGCGCGAACACGGTCTGGGCCTCGAGGCGCTCACGACTTTCGTCGACAACGGCCCGCTGTGGAAGGTCCACCAGTCCGTCTTCGCCCTCCTCGCGCTCGAGTCGGAGCCGGTCGACCCGAGGCTATGAGGCGGTCATTTTGAAGGGCGTTGGTTTCACCGGTTGGAGAGGCGGGTGGCGGAGGAACAGGTTGAAAGGAAGCGTCTATGTGTTGGACTTGCCAGTCCTGCAGGCGCTGATGACCTCTGCGGCTGGTAGGTACAGCGCAACAGGTCGACCGAACTGGGTTCGTGAGCATGCGAACGAGATCAGACGGATCGAGGCAGAAGTCTTCGGGCAAGACGTGTGCAACAGGGTGTGGCGGTGCGTTGTCTTGATCGAACTGGAGTTTGGGGACCGCCAATACTTTTCAGTTGACGCGCGCTACGCCGATCTGCGGCGGCTCCGACGCACACGCTGCAAGAGCGCGGATTCGTCGTCGCGTCGCGAGGCCTGGCGAGGTGCGCGCCATGTTCCAGTCGAGGGATCGTCCGGTCGGACCACTCCGTGGACATGCCCGGTCGTCTGGGAACTGACCGCGTTCGGTGAGGGCGGCGGCACCCTCACGGGGGCTTGGCGGTTACCCGGGCTCGATGAGCATTGGCTGCGCTCGCGCCTCGGGGATCAGGATCTCGACGGCGAGTTCGAGATCGCGTGGTCGATGGTCGAAGACCTGCGAGATCGCTTCGCGCTCGATCTGGGTGACGCATCGGGCGACGAGTTCTTCATAGCGGCCCGTGCGCGGTGACTCAGTCGCCCAATCAGTGTGCGGATTCGCAGGGCGATGGCCGCTGGGCCGGAGTGGGAGGGACGGCTGCTGCCGACCCGGGAGTGCCGGTGTCATTGGCAGACACCGGCACTCCCACGTCGGGCTACCAACCCCAGTGGCGGCGCTGGGCGGAGACCGCCCACGCGTCGATGCGCGCCAGATCGGGGTCGAGCGGCAGCGGCGTGCGGCCGGAGTCGAGCAGACCGCGCACCTCGGCCTCGAGCTGCGTGATCTGGGCGGAGACCTCCTCACGCGGGACCTCGCCGCGCTTGACCGCCAGCACACGCTCGCGCTCGATGCCGGGCATGGGCAGAGTGAGCCGAGCCTCGGCGGCGAGCTCACGCCCCTGGAACGCCAGCCGCAGCGCGTGACTGCCGTACTTCACGTCCCATCCGTAGCGCTCGATCAGCTCGGGGCGGTTGGGTACGTTGCGGCGCGACTGCCCGAGCATCCGCTCGTGCTGGCCGTTCATGTAGCCGAGGAACCGCTCCGCGGCCAGCCTCGAGAGAAATGCGTCGCGCAGGCTTCGCAGTTCCTCGCCGAGCGGGGTGACCGTGACCAGAGACTCCTCGGGTGCGAAGAGCGGCAGCAGCACGGTCGGGTTCCCCTTGAGCGCCAGCCGGAGGTATTTCCGCAGGCTGTAGAGCACCAGGTCGGTGTCGCCGTGGCCGCTGCGTACCCCCTCGGGTTGAGTCCGCCAGATGTAGTCCTCGCGGTGGCTGCCGACGCCCAGGACGTACGCCGGGGGCTCGATGTAGACGCCCAGCTCGTCGTGGTCGTCGGTGCCGGGGATGGCGATCCCGTGGACCCCGCTCCCGACGACGGTGCGGAGGATCTCGCCGCTGAGGGCGGCGTCTCGGTCGCCGTACTCGACGTTGTTCATGTGTGCTCCTCGATAAGAACGCCCGCCCGGATTCGAACCGGGGTATGCGGATCTGCAGTCCGCCGCCTGAGCCGCTCGGCCACGGGCGCGTGGCTGGTTGGACAGCCGGTGTCCGGCTGATTCGGAGAGATCAGCGCGCTGGGTGGCAACAGACGAGCGCAGCATCCAGCACGCGGCCGGTAAAGCGGCGCTTGGAGATCGACTGGGTGCTCATGGCCGACAGGCTATCGAGCGGCCACCGGCGCGCCCAACGGGTTATCCATGCCTCGACGCCGCCGCTCGGCCTAGCGTGCTTCGATATCGCACAGCCCGGTCGGCTGCCGCGATAACGCACCAGCCGAGCGGGCTAAGGTAGCGGGCGTGGATCAGATCACGGTGTACGAGAAGCCGACCTGCACGACGTGTCGGAACCTGTTCGTCCTCCTCAAGGAGGAGGGCATCGACTTCGAGAAGGTCGACTACCACGTGCTCGGCCTGCGGGCCGAGGAGGTCAAGGACATCCTGGCGAAGACCGGTCTGAGCGCTCGTGACGTGCTGCGCAAGCGCGAGCCGGTCTACAAGGAGCTCGACCTCGGCAACCGCGACCTCTCCGAGGACGAGCTGGTCGACCTGATGGTGAAGCACCCTGAGCTGATGCAGCGCCCGATCGTGCTGAAGGGCGACCGCGGCGTACTGGCCCGGCCGATCGAGAAGGTGCGCGAGCTGTTCTGAGCGGCCTCAGCCGCGCAGCCGCTCGACCGGCTGACCGGTGGTGCGGGTGATGAGGTCGACGTCGTTGTCGGCGTGGAGCACGGTGAGATCGGCCTCCTCCGCGACCGCCGCGACGAGCAGGTCGGGCACCGACGGTGCCCGGTGACGACCCTCGCGCAGCACGATGCGCTGGATCTCCAGCGCCCGCGCCTCGGCACGCGGGGTGAGGGTCGCGAGCGGCATGTGGATCACCGGTACGTCCTCGACGAGGTCGGACCATTCGCGTTCCGAGCGGGCCAGGTGGCCGATCTCGAGCAGGGTCGTGGTGGTGATGCGTACTTGTCCCAGCTCGATCAGCCGGGACCACTTCTCAGCGTCGGGGCTGGAAGACATCCGGGCGAGCGCCGACCGGTGCACCAGCCAGGGTCGAACTACGACCATGCGTCACGCATCAGACCCCGGTCGGCCAGCGGAGCGAACTTCGCGAAGTCGGCACCGGCCACGGGTCGCGCCGGTGGCAGCGGACGCAGCGCGTCGGGTGTGAACCACCGGCGGAGATACTCGTTGCGGGTGAGTCCGAGCCGCGTCGCCTCGGTGTCGATGCGCGTGAGCTCGTCATCCGAGAGGCCTCGGATCAGTACGTCGGACATGTCTGTCCACCTCCTGGACGGAAGATGGTAGCCGAGAGCAGTCCCTCGAGGTGGGATCAGGGGCGGGTCGCGCGGTGGATCCAGGTGGACTCGACCTCCATGCCGACGTGGCGGTAGAGATCGAGGGCGCCGGTGCGAGAGTCCGTCGACAACGTCGCGCGCGTCGCTCCGTGGGCCCGAGCGGCACCGAACGCGTCGGCGAGGAGCGCCTGGGCCAGACCCCGGTTCCGCTGGTCCTTGCGGGTGGCCAGCTTGCTGACGTACCCCTCCCGGCCGTCCTCGGTCATCACCAGCACCGCCGTGGCGACCACGTCGCCGTCCGGCCCGGTGACCACGCGGATGTTCCACGGCTCGGCGCCGGGACGCTCGATGGTGGTGGCGACCCAGTCGGCGAAGGGCTCCCGCTCGCGCTCGGACCATTCCAGGAAGGCGTCCTCGATCACGGTCCACACCTGCTCGTGGTCCTGCGCGGTGGCGGCCCGGATGGCGTACGCATCGGGCAGCTCGCGCACGGGGATCGCTGTGTCCTCGGGCAGCGCCAGGACCCAGGACTCCCAGCGTGGGAACCAGCCCAGCGACCCCAGCAGCCGGTCGCCGGGTGAGCCCTGGGGGACCGGCATGCCGATGACCGGCTCGCCGAGCTCCGCCGCGCGGGCGCTGATCCAGCCGGCCAGCGCGGTGCCGATCCCGCGGCCCCAGTGGTCGGGGTGGACGGCCGCGTCGGCGCGGGCTCCGCCGGAGCACTCCGCATAGGCGACGACCTCGCCGTCGGGTCCGAGGACACCGACGGTGGCCGCAGCGACGTCGAAGGAGGGCCGCTGCCAGTCGGCGACGATGTCGGCCTCCTCGATGAAGACCTCGCCGATGGTGGCCAGCTCGTTCGCCGCCATCACGCGGGTCACGGCGCCGGCGTCAGCGAGGGACAAGGGCCGCTCGGCATAACGCGGAGGGAGCTGAAGTGAGGCAGGCACAGGAGCACGGTCTCACCTGCGAGACGCCGACCGCCACGGGTTAAGGCAGCCGACGTCAGGCGATCACGCGACCGGCCAGCAGACCTCGGTGACGTGAGCGAGCAGGTCGTCCTCGTCACCGGTCGGCAGGTAGCGCTCGCGCACCGGTCCGTCGCCCCCGCGTGCCTGCTCCCACACCCACGCGCCGACGGCGCTGTAGGCATGGTCGAGGTCGACCAGCGGCCCGTCGTACGTGGTCACCGCGACCCGCGCGGCCGGCACGGTGACGAGCTGGGCCCGCCCGGAGAGGGTCGGGCTGGACGATGCCGGGATCGGGACGTACACGGTGAGCTCGCCGTGCTCGTCGGTGAACACCTCGGTGGGGAAGAGCGCGCCATCCGGCCCGGAACGGCTGAGTCCACTCGCCCGGAGAACGGCGTGCAGCTCCTTGAAAGCTCCCAGCCACCACGGTATCCACTCGGAGGCGTCGACGGGCTCGACGATCGCGAGCGCGGTGACGGCCGGCTCGTCGCGGTAGGTGACGGTGAGCTGAGCGGGTGTGGTGAGCATCCTCTGCAGCGACTCCACGGTCGCCTGGGTCTCGCGGAGCTGGGCGCTCATCCGCTCGAGATGGCTGACGATGACCGCATCGCGTGCGCTCTCGTCCGGCGCGGTGAGCACTGCGCGTACCTCGTCGACCGGCAGGTCGAGCGACCTGAACCGGCGGATCAGCTGGGCCGTGCCCACCTGGTCGAGGCGGTAGTAGCGGTAACCGCTGCGGTCATCGACCAGGGCCGGCTCGAGCAGCCCGACATCGTGGTAGTGCCGCAGGGTCTTCACCGACAGGAACGTCATTCGCGAGAAGTCGCCGATGCTCAGCAGCCCGTTCATGGCGGCCAGTCTCCACCCTCCCGCTGCTGGAGGGTCAACCAGATATCTTGCTGTTGACTCTCCCCTCACGGGAGGTTGGAGAAAGGTCACATGACCTCTCTCCAGACATCTTCGCGCTCGACCGCCGGGTCGGCGCCCATGAGTTGGCTGCCGCTGGCGGCCCTGCTGAGCGGCACCTTCCTGGTGGTGCTCGACTTCTTCATCGTCAACGTCGCGCTCCCGTCGATCCAGGGCGACCTCGGCGCCGGACCCTCGGCCCTGGAATGGCTGGTGGCCGGCTACGGACTCACCTTCGGTGGGCTGCTCATGGCGGTCGGACCGGTGAGCGAGCGCTGGGGCCGACGGCGGATGTACGTCGCCGGCGTGGTCGTCTTCGTCGTCGCCTCGGTGCTCTGCGGCGTCGCTCCCGACACCGCCAGCCTGATCGCCGGCCGCCTGCTCCAGGGCGTCGGCGCCGCGATGCTCGCCCCGATGGTGCTCGCCCTCATCGGCGACCTCTACGACGGGGCGCAGCGGGTCCACGCGATGAGCGGGTACGCCACGGTCATGGGCCTTGCCGCTGCGCTCGGTCAGCTGATCGGCGGTGCGCTGATCCGGGCCGATGTGGCCGGACTCGGGTGGCGTGCCGTCTTCCTCGTCAACGTCCCGGTCGGACTGGCGATACTCGTGGCCGCTCCGCGGCTGCTGCCCGCCGCGCGCACGCGTACCAAGGCCCCGCTCGACCTGGTCAGCCTGATGCTCGTGGTGGTCAGCTCGACGGCCGTCCTGCTGCCGCTGCTCGAGGGTCGTCGCCTCGGCTGGCCGGTATGGACCTGGGTCAGCCTCGTCACCGGCGTCGTGCTCGCGACCTGGCTCGTACACCGCACTCGTTCCCTCGCCGCTCGCGGCGGGCACCCGCTCGTCGAACCGGCGGCCTTCCGCGGCAGTGCCGTACGCGACGGCCTCCTCGCCCAGGCCCTGCTCTTCTGCGGCATGGCGTCATACTTCCTCGTGCTCGGCCTCTACCTCCAGGTCGGCCACGGACTCGGCCCGCTCGCCTCCGGCCTGGTCTTCACGGTGATGGCGGCGACCTACATGGTCGGTACCCGCCGCGCCGCCGCCCTCGTCGCGAGGTTCGGCCGCCGGGTGCTGCCCGTCGCCGCGGTCGCCTTCGCAGTCGGGCACGTGCTCACGTACGTCGCCGTCGAGCACATCGGCACCACCGGATCGGTGCTGTGGCTGACCCCCGGCCTTGCGGTCTCGGGTCTCGGGATGGGCGTCTGCCTCAGCTCCCTCGTCGCCACGGTCATGGCCGGCGTCGAACCGATCCACGCCGCCGCTGTCAGCGGCTCGCTCTCGACCGTCCAGCAGCTCGGCAACGCGCTCGGGGTGGCGCTGATCGGCCTCGTCTTCTTCGGCGAGCACCGGATCGACGTGGCCTTCGCGCACAGCTTGGCCTGGCTCGTCGGCGGGACCGTCGCCCTGGCCGTGGTGGCCGTCCGCCTCGGCCGGTCGGCTCGTCACTGACTCCCCGCGCCCGTGTGATGCCCGGAGTTGCGCTCCGGGCATCACGCTGCGGGTCAGAGCGCGGTGGTGCGTCCGACCAGGTGGAGCGTGTCGGAGCCGCGCTTGTGGAGCGAGAAGTCGTAGCCGTCCAGGTGCTTCAGCGACCCGAAGGCCACCGAGGAGGGCAGGAAGACCGGCTTCTTGAACGCCACGTCCACGCGCACCGAGCCCGGGAGCCGGTTCTCGAGTGCCGCGATGCAGCGCGCCTTGGTCCACATCCCGTGCGCGATCTGCCGCTTGAAGCCCAGCGCCTTCGCGGTCAGCGGGTAGAGGTGGATCGGGTTGTAGTCGCCCGCGACCTTGGCGTAGCGCCGGCCCAGGTCGGCCTTCAGTGGGAAGACCGGCCCGGAGGGGTCGACCTCGATCAGGTCTGGCCCCTGAGTCGGACCCAGCCAGGGGGCGTCGGGGTTGCGCTTCCCGCGGACGAGGTACGTCGACGTGGACTCCCACACGACCTCGCCCTCGACGGTGGCGACGGTGAGGAACCGGTAGGCCTTCCCGACCGGGTGCGGCTCGGGCTGACCCACGGTCGCGGTGACCGCGACGGCCTCGCCGACCGCGATCGGGCGGTAGCCGCTGATCGAGTTCTCGATGTGGACCATCCCCATCGCGGGCGAGGGGAAGTCCGGCGAGGACATCAGCGCCATGTGCAGCGGGAAGGCCAGCATGTGCGGGTAGGGGAGCGGAACGGTGTCCTTGATCGGGAAGCCGCACAGCTCGGCGTAGGCGTCGACCGCGTCCCGCTCGAGGACGACCGGCTCGCGGGTGAGGCTGAGCTCCTCGTAGGCGACGCCCGTCTTCTTGATCCCGGGGAGCGCGTTGACGCCCGGGATGGCGGGCAGCGCCGCCCTGATGAGCAATCCGGGACCGGACCTACCGGTGAAGATGTCACTCATCAGGCACCCAGCATCATCTGGCCGCACACGCGCACGACGTTGCCGTTGACGCCGGTGGAGGCCGGGGAGGCGTACCAGGCGATGGTCTCGGCGACGTCGACCGGCAGGCCGCCCTGGGCCATCGCGTTGAGCCGCTGGCCGACCTCACGCGTCGCGAACGGAACCGCGGCGGTCATCTGGGTGATGATGAAGCCCGGGGCGACCGCGTTGATGGTGATGCCGTCGGGGAGCTCCTCGGCCAGCGAGTCGACGAAGCCGATGACGGCGGCCTTCGAGGCGCCGTAGGAGGTCTGGCCCAGGTTGCCCGCGATGCCGGCGATCGAGGAGACGCCGATGATGCGGCCGTTGGGGCGCACCAGCTTCTGCTCGAGGAGCTCGGCGGTGATCCGCTCCGGCGCGGTGATGTTGATGTCGAGGACCTTGCCGAAGCGGTCGGGCTTCTGGTTGGCGAGCTTCTTGTCTAGCGTGACGCCGGCGTTGTGGACGACGATGTCGACGCCGCCGAACTTCTCCTGGAGGTAGGCGGCGATGGTGGCCGGGGCGTCCTCGGCGGTGATGTCGGCGGTGATGTAGTCGGGGGTGACCTTCTTCAGGTCGTCCTCGGCCGGCGGGATGTCGAGACCGACCACGGTCGCGCCGTCGCGCTGCAGCACCTTGGCGATCTCCTCGCCGATGCCGCGTGCGGCGCCGGTGACGAGAGCGACCTTGCCGGTCAGCGGCTTCGTCGGGTCGACCTGCTCGGCGGCGGGGGAGGCGTTCTTGGTGCCGATCCGGACGACCTGGCCGGAGACGTAGGCGCTCTTCGGGGAGAGCAGGAAGGCCAGGGTGGAGAGCAGCGAGCCCTCGAAGCCCTCGGCGACGTAGACGAGCTGCACGGTGCCGCCCTTGCCGATCTCCTTGCCGAGGCTGCGGGTGAAGCCCTCCAGCGCACGCTGGGTGACACGCTCGCCGCCCTTGACCTGCTCGGGCGGAGTGCCGATCACGACCACGCGCGGGTTGTTCTCCAGGCTGCGCAGCACCGGGGTGAAGAACTCCTGGAGCGCGACCAGGTCGGATGTCGAGGTGAGGCCGGTGGCGTCGAAGACGAGGCCCTTGAACCTCGCGCCGGTTGCCGCGGTGTCGGTCGAGGCGATGTCCAGCTCGCCGAGGAGCCCGCTCAGCGACTCGGCCAGACGACCACGGCCGCCGGTGAGGACGGTGCCCTTCACGAGCGGGGCACCGGCTGCGTACCGCTCGAGCTTGGCGGGGCTCGGCAGCCCGAGGTTCTTGACGAGGACCTTGCCGATAGCCGACTGGGTGAAGCTCTGGTACTTGTCGCTCATGGTCTGCTCTGATCCTTCTGGACGTGGTCTCTGAGGCGTACGTTGGTATGTTACTGGCCAGTTGTAACTACAGGTGTAACTCGGTGTCCACTTTTCGTGATCTCCCTGACATACCCTTCTCCAAAGCGCTTCATCAGACAAGGATGAACTCATGACCACCACTCGTCGTGTCGCCATCGTGGGCGGCAACCGCATTCCCTTCGCCCGCTCCAACGGTGCGTACGCGACCGCGTCCAACCAGGAGATGTTCACCGCCGTCCTCGACGGCCTGGCCGCCCGCTTCGGCCTGGAGGGCGAGCGCATCGGCGAGGTCGCCGCCGGTGCGGTGCTCAAGCACTCCCGTGACTTCAACCTGACCCGGGAGTCGGTCCTCGGCTCCAGGCTCGCTCCGGAGACGGCCGCCGTCGACCTGCAGCAGGCCTGCGGCACCGGCCTCCAGGCGGCGACCTACATCGCCAACAAGATCGCGCTCGGCCAGATCGACTCCGGCATCGCCGGCGGCACCGACACGACCTCTGACGCGCCGATCGCGCTGGGCGAGAAGCTCCGCAAGGTCCTGCTCGAGGCCAACCGCGCCAAGACCAACGTCGACCGGATCAAGGCCTTCGCCAAGCTCCGCCCGGCCGACGTCATCCCCAACATCCCGGCCAACGTCGAGCCGCGCACCAAGCTCTCCATGGGCGAGCACGCCGCGCTGACCGCGCAGGAGTGGGGCATCACTCGTGAGGCCCAGGACGAGCTGGCCGCGGCGTCCCACCAGAAGCTGGGCGCCGCGTACGAGGCCGGCTGGTTCGAGGACCAGATCACCCCGTTCCGCGGCCTGGAGAAGGACAACAACCTCCGCCCCGGCTCGACCGTGGAGAAGCTCGCGACCCTCAAGCCCGTCTTCGGGGTCAAGGGCGAGAACCCGACCATGACGGCCGGCAACTCGACGCCGCTGACCGACGGCGCCTCGGCGGTGCTGTTCGCGAGCGAGGAGTGGGCTGCTGCCAAGAACCTCCCGGTCCTGGCCTACTTCGTCGACTCCGAGGTCGCCGCTGTCGACTACGTCGCCGGTGGCGAGGGCCTCCTGATGGCTCCCGCGTACGCCGTCCCGCGCCTTCTCGCCCGCAACGGCCTCACCTTCGACGACTTCGACTTCTTCGAGATCCACGAGGCGTTCGCGTCGCAGGTCCTCTCCACCCTGGCTGCCTGGGAGTCCCCGGACTTCTGCAAGGACAAGCTCGGCCTCGACGCCCCGCTCGGCACCGTCCCGCGCGAGAAGCTCAACGTCAAGGGCTCCTCGCTCGCCGCCGGTCACCCCTTCGCCGCCACCGGCGGCCGGATCATCAACAACCTCGCCAAGCTGCTCGACGAGAAGGGCTCGGGCCGCGGCCTGATCTCCATCTGCGCCGCCGGCGGCCAGGGCGTCGTCGCCATCCTGGAGAAGTAACCCTCCCGAGGCGTCACCCGCGTCGGCCGAGACGTCACGCCGGTCGGCCGAGGCGTCACTCCCGTCGGCCGAGTTGGCATCTGACTGCCACCTTGGCCGACGTACGTGACTGCTCAGGCGACGGGAGTGACGCTTCGGCGGACGTACGTGACGTCTCGGCCGACGTACCTGACGCCTCGGCGGGGGCTACTTGGCGGTGAGGGCCAGGGCAGAGGTGACGAGGAAGTCGCGGACCTGGTCGGGGGAGACGGAGCCGACGGTGGGTACGCCGGGGGCGGACTCGGAGACCAGGATGCCGACGCGGGCGAGCTGGAGGGCGCCCAGGCCGGAGGCGTAGAGCGTGTTGGCGAGCAGGTTGGCGTCCTTGACGTGGAGCTCGCCGGAGGCGGCGCCGTCCTCGAAGACCGTGGTGAGGATGGTGAGGCAGCCGTTCATGGCGCGGCCGAGGCGGAACAGCGCGCTCTCGGAGAGCTCGTCGAGCAGGTCGGAGCCGCTGCGGCGCATCAGGGTCTGGGCGCAGTCGACGAAAGCGGGATGCTCGATCCCGTAGTCGACGAAGGTGCCGACGACGTCGCGGACGACGTCGGTGGGTGCGCTGTCGCCCTCGGTCGCGATCAGCATCCGCTCGCGGAGCTCGTCGAGATAGCCGACCAGCGTCAGCGCGAAGATCTCGTCCTTGCCGGTGAAGTGCCGGTAGACGATCGCGCGGTTGATGCCGACGGCCTTGGCGATGTCCTCGATCTGCGCGTCGCTCACCCCGCGCTCATCGAAGAGCCTGCGGGTGGCCGCGACGATGTCTGCCTCGCGGGCGCGACGCCGGGCCGCGGCGGCCGATCGGCGGCCGTCGGACTCGGCGCCGCGCGCCGACGAGGACCGGGAGGTGGATGGTCGGGTGCTCACGAGCACACTGTACGCGGTGTGCAACTCGGAGTTGCACCATCCGTGTGGCGCCTCCCATCGCCCCGGTCAGGTGAGGAACCTCCGCACCTCCTCGATCGTGTCCGCCTCGGCCGCGGTCTTGTCGTCGCGATAGCGCACCACACGGGCGAACCGGAGCGCGACACCACCCGGATAGCGGGTCGAGCGCTGCACCCCGTCGAAGGCGATCTCGACCACCTGCTCGGGTCTGACCTCGACCGCCCAGTCGCTGTGCGGGTCGGTCACGGCGAGCTCGGTGAACCGCTCGGTCTGCCAGGCCAGCATCTGGTCGGTCATCCCCTTGAACGTCTTGCCGATCATCACGAACCCGTCCGGTCCGCGCGCCCCGAGGTGGATGTTGGAGAGCCAGCCCTTGCGGCGGCCCGAGCCCCACTCGATGCCGATGACGACCAGGTCGAGGGTGTGGACTGGCTTGACCTTGATCCACCCCGAGCCGCGCCGCCCCGCCTCCCAGGGCAGCCCGACCCCCTTGACGACGACGCCCTCGTGGCCGGCGGAGAGCGCGTCGGTCGCGAACCGCGCGGCCTCCTCGGTGTCCACGGTGACCAGCCGAGGGGAGCGATGCCGCTCGGGGACGATCCGGTCGAGCTCGGTCAGACGCTGGTCGAGCGCGACGTCGATGAGATCGCGGCCGTCGACGTGGAGGATGTCGAAGAAGTACGGCGCCACGACCGCCTCGGCGGCCGACCGGGTCGCGGTGCGCGAGGCGGTCTCCTGGAACGGCCGGGGCCGCCCGTCCGGGCCGAGGGTCATCGCCTCACCGTCCAGCACGAGCGTCTCGGCAGGGAAGGAGGCGACGATCTCGGCCACCTCGGGCAGTCGTGCGGTGATGTCCTCGAGGGTGCGCGTGGCGATGCGTACCTCCGAGCCGGACTTGTGGGCCTGGATCCTGATGCCGTCGAGCTTGGTGTCGACCACGACCGGCTCGCCGAGCTTGGTCATGGCCTCCTCGACCGAGCCGGCCGACGATGCGAGCATCGGTAGCACGGGTCGGCCCACCACCAGGCCGACATCGGTGAGCGCCTCCTCGCCGTCGAAGGCCGGCCCGGCGACCACCACGGTCGAGCCGGCGAGCATCGCGGCGCGGCGTACGGCAGGCAACGGCACCTCGGCGGCGACGGCCAGTGCCTCCTGGACCAGCGAGTCGAGCGCTCCTTGGCGCACCTCTCCGGTGACCACGCCCCGCAGCCACACCTGCTCGGCCGCGGTCGCGGCGCCGAAGAGCGCGTCGGCCTCGGCCGCCCGGGCGACCTGTGAGCCCGATCCCGACAGCAGGGACATCCGCTCGAACGCCTCGTGCACGTCGCTCACCGTCAGCGACGCCTCGGTGGCGGGGGACGGGAGCGTGGTGAGCGAACGCCACCCCAGTCCCGTACGCCGCTGCAGTAGCGACCCGCTGAGATAGGCCGTCACCACCGGCAGCTCGTTGCGCGTGGCCGCGCCGAGGCACTCGGCCAGCGCGGCGACCTTCGCCTTCCGTGACCGGGTAGCCGCGACGGCGTTCGAGGTGGAGACGATGTCGGCGAGCAGCATGTGTCCAGTGAACATCACGGCACCGACAACGTCGGGTGACTTCCCTGCTCACCAGTGCCCCGCGCCCCGACTCCGCACCGTGGCGCGGCGTGATGACGTGGTGTCCGGGCTCAGCGCCGAGATGAGTCGCTGAGCAGTGACTCCAGTGCGTCGGCGCCACGCTTCCGGCCGTCCTGTTCCCGGATGCGGGCACCGAGGTCCGCGGCAGCGCTTCGGTACGGGTCCTCCGCGAGCAGTTCCTCGATCGCTGCTCGGAGGCGGGCGGGCGAGGACCGGCGGCTCAGGGAGAGCCCTGCGCCGGCGTCTTCGACGGCTCGGCCCACCAGTGGCTGGTCGGAGGCGATGTCCAACGGCAGCACGAGCAGCGGTACGTCGTGGGCCAGTGCCGCCGTCGTGGTGCCGAGGCCGCCGTGGCCGACCACGAGGGAGGCCCGCGGCAGGATCTCTGCGTGCGGGAGCCACCGGTGCACCTCGACGTTCGCAGGCGCGTGGAGACGGTCGGGGTCGACGGCCGGCCCGGTGGTTGCCACCACGCGTGCCGGAAGCCCCTCGACGGCGTCGAGCAGCCGCTGCCAGGTCTTGGTCAGGCCCGGGAAGGAGAACGTGCTCAGGCTGATCAGCACGAGCCTCTCGCGCGGCTCGGCGGGCACGCCCCGAACGGTCCCGCCGACGTGAGTGACGTCGCCGTGCCCGGCATCGAGCTCTTCGAGCGTGGTCACGATCCGGGCCTGGCCCGCGTCGATGAGGTCGAGGGGACCGAGACCGCGCAGTCGCAGCGCCATCCCCATCGGGCCCCGGGCCGCGCGGCGTAGGAAGCCGTCGAAGCAGTGCTCCAGCACTGTGTAAGGGTGTGCGCTGTCACGCAGCGCCTGCATCACTGCGAACAGGAGCGCGTCGACCACGACCAGGTCGGCGGGGTGCGCCGCGAGATCGGCGACGACGTCGCGTCCCATCGCGCGGTCCCCGAGTGTCGCCATCAGGCGCAGCTTGGTGCCGGGGTTCTGGGAGGTGAACGGTCGGGCGGTGGCGTACGCCGTGAACCCCAGGCCGGCCTCTCTCACTCGTGCGGCCTGACCGGCATGGCCGAGGAACCGCACGTCGTGGCCGCGATCGCGTAGCTCCGACGCGATCGCGAGCGCGGGCGACAGGTTGCCGCCTCCGTCCCAGGTGGCGAACAAGATGGTGCTCATCGGATCTCCGACCCAGCAGTGGCGAGGACTGCGGCCACCAGCTTCTTGATGCGCTGCTCGGTCTGTGGTCGAGACAGCTGCCTGTCTCGGCGCAGCAGCTTCCACGTGTAGACGTCGGTGGCCACCACCAGCAGGTCTACGAGCTCGTCGTCGGCGCCTTCGGGGACCAGTACCGCCCGAACCCATTCGCGGTGCATCCGCTTACCGATGGAGGTGATCGACCGCACCTGCTCGTCGGTGTCCTCCTGGGCAAGCAGGAGCAGCGACAGCCGGCCGCGCCGCTCGTAGTGGTCGAGGAGCGTGTGTACGGCCGAGTCGAGGTCGCCGGTCGGCGCCGCTCGCTCGACCTGCACCTGCCGGCTCATGTAGTCGGTCGCGGCCGTCACCAGCCCCGCCTTGCTGCCGAAGTGACGCAGCACGGTCTGCACGCTCACGTCCGCTCTCCGGGCCACGTCGTCGAGCGAGACGTCCCGGAGCAGCCGCTCTTCGGCATACGCGATCACGGCGTCCTGGATCCGCAGCCGAGTCTGCTCCGCGGCCTCGGCTCGGCGGGTCATCGTGTACGCGCGCTTGGATTTCATGTCACGAACAGTTGACGTCAATATTGGGTTTGATGTCAATAGGCGCTGACGTCAAATACGCCGGCGCAGCCCTAGGCGGACCGCAGTCCGTCCGGGTCGCGCCCGAGGAGGCGCAACGCGTCGCCCCACGGGTCCTCGCCGCGCTCGTCGAGCGGCGCGGCGAAGACGGGCGTCCCGCCCGGCCTCGCCGCGATCTTCCGGGCCATGTCGAGGACCACGGTGACGGTGGCCCCCGGTGGCCGGTAGTCGCGCCCGAGGGCCGTCGCGACGTCCCAGGCGTGCACGGCGGCGTCGAGCAGCTGCATCCCGAGTGCGACGGTGACCGTCGGCCGGAAGCCGAACTCGGCGAGATGGATCGTCGCCTCCGGGTCGGCTGCGCCGAACGCGTCCCGGACGCGGGTGGCCGACTCCTGCCACCTGTGGGAGAGGTTCTCGAGCGTGATCGGCACGGACGCGTACGCAGCGACCGGTGCGTCGCCGTCGGTGACCGCAGCCGCGAAGCCGAGGTTCTGGCCGACCATGTGGCCGAACAGATCGGCGAGGTCCCAGCCCGCGCACGGGGTGGGAACGGTCAGATCGTCGACCCGGGAAGCGAGCGAGCCGGTCTCGTCGAGGGCCTGGTCGTACTCCGTGAGCATCTCCTGAAAAGTAAGCACCAGTTGATCGTAAGCAGAGGTAGATCATATGTCGAACGGTTAAGATCCTGCGGTGGATCGACCCGAGCTCGGCTTCCTGCTGTCCCGACTGCTACGCGAGGTGATGGCTCGCGAGAAGCCGATCCTCGACGCCGCGGGGCTGGAGATGTGGGACTACGCGGTGCTGACCGCGCTGGCCGAGTCGGACGCGCCCACGCAGGCACAGCTCGCCGCGGCGACGGGCCGTGACAAGACCCGGCTGATCGGCAACCTGGACCGGCTCGAGGCCGAGGGCCTGGTCCGGCGCGAGCCCGATCCGGTCGACCGTCGCAACCGGATCGTGTCGTTGACCCCCGCCGGCTCCCGGGTCCTCCGCCGTTGCCGCGAGGCCATCGGGGCGATGGAGACCGAGCTGCTGGCCGATCTCGAGCCGACCGACCGGGCCGGGTTCGAGCGGGCGCTGGCAGCTCTCGCCGAGGCCGACCGCTGAGCGCCTATCCTCGCCCCATGTCGCTCGTCGCCGCCCGCACCTGGATCGAGTCCGAGCTGCCTGCCCTGCTGGCCCGTCATCGCGTGCCGGCGGCAGCCGTCGGAGTGTTCCAGGACGGCCAGCTCGTCGACCACGCGAGCGGCATCCTCAACCTCGACACCGGCGTGGAGGCGACCGCCGACTCGCTGTTCCAGGTCGGCTCGATCACGAAGCTGTGGACCACCGACCTGGTGATGCAGCTGGTCGACGAGGGCAGGATCGGCCTCGACGACGAGATCAGCCGCCACCTGCCGACGTTCCGGGTCGCCGACGAGGAGGCGACCCGGACGATCACCGTCCGCCAGCTGCTCTCCCACACCGCCGGCTTCGAGGGCGACGTCTTCACCGACCACGGACCCGGCGACGACGCGGTCGAGCGGTTCGTCGCCTCGATGGGCGACCTGCCGCAGATCTTCGCCCCGGGGGAGCGGTTCTCCTACTCCAACGCGGGTTTCGCCGTGCTCGGCCGCCTGGTCGAGGTCGTGCGCGGCACCACCTGGGACCGTGCCCTCCACGAGCACCTCGCCGCCCCGCTCGGCCTCACCCATGTCGCCACGACGGCCTACGACGCGATCAGGTTCCGCACCGCGATGGGCCACATCGACCCCGCTCCCGACCACATCCTGCGCCCGGGCCCGGCCTGGGGGATGGCCCGCGCCAGCGGCCCGGTGGGCGCGATGCTCTCCATGCGCGTACGCGACCTGCTCGGCTTCGCTGCCATGCATCTCGCCGGCGGCGTGGCCGCCGATGGCACCCGCGTCGTCTCAGCGGCCTCCTGTGTCGATGTCCTCACCTGGCAGGTCGACCATCCTGCCTCCACCCGGTCCGACGGTCGGGGCCTGGGCTGGTCCCTCGACGACATCCGTCAGGGGATCGTGGGGCACGACGGCCAGACGATCGGGCAGTCAGCGTTCTTCCGGATGGTGCCCGAGCACGGCTTGGCGGTCGCGCTGCTGACCAACGGCGGCGACACCCACGGGCTCTACCACGACGTCGTCGGCCACCTGCTCCACGACCTCGCCGGCGTACGTATCGCCCCGGATCCCGTGCCACCGCAGCAGCCGCCGGCCGGCTTCGACGCCGCCCGGCTGCTGGGCACCTACCGAGCCCGGATCGTCGACTGGACGCTGCACCGGAACCCCGACGGCCGGCTGTGGGTCGAGGAGATCCCCGGCCCCGAGGCCGCCGCCGTCGGCGACGAGTCGCAGACCTACGAGGTCCTGCCGTACGCCACCGACCAGGTCGTCACCGTCGACGCCCTGCACGGCGCCCACCACGTCTTCGGGTTCACCGGCCGCGACCGGTCCGGCCGGGCGACCCATCTGACCACGAGTCGGGTCATTCCGCGGGCTAACCTCGAGGCATGAGCGAGCGCCAGCGAGCGACAACGGGCCTCAGGCCGCCACGTCCGTATTCTGGCGCTTGCGCTACGGACGTGGCGGCATGAGTGCGCAGCGGACGGTCCGTCCCGGCTACGCCGTCGGCCTCGCCTCGATGCTGCGGCCGCTTCGGCGCGGGCTCGGGGACCCGACGTACAAGATCCTCGGCGACGACCACTGGCGAGCCGTCCGTACGCCGCACGGACCCGCCACACTGAGGCTGCGCCAGCGCGACGCCGAGGTGGAGTCCGAGGCGTGGGGCGAGGGCGCCGAGTGGGCGCTGGAGCAGCTGCCGGCCCTGCTCGGGGCCGAGGACCGCCCCGAGGAGTTCCGCACCGACGACCCGCTGCTCGTGACGCTGCTGGAGCGCTTCGAGGTGCCCCGTTTCGGGCGCACCGGGCTGGTGATGGAGGCGCTGGTGCCCTCGATCATCGAGCAGAAGGTGACCAACAACGAGGCGTTCCGCGGCTTCGGCAACCTGGTCAGGCGCTTCGGCGAGGTCGCGCCCGGCCCGGGCGCCGACCACGGACTGCGCCTGCAGCCGTCACCGGAGACGCTCCGTACGATCCCGAGCTGGGACTGGCTGCGCCTGCCGGTCGACCCGGCCCGCTCCAAGGCCGTCCTGCACGCGGCCCGGGTCGCAGCCGCGGTCGAGCGCACCGCAGGCCTTCCCGGCGAGGAGGTCGAGCGGCGGCTCACCACCATTCCTGGCATCGGCGAGTGGACCGTCGCCGAGGTGCGCCAGCGTGCGCTGGGTGATCCCGATGCGGTCAGCTTCGGCGACTACCACCTCGCCAAGGATGTCGGCTGGGCGCTGACCAACGCGGCCTGGGACGACGACCGGCTGCGGGACTACCTGGAGCGGTTTCGGCCGCATCGGGCTCGCGTGGTTGCGCTGATCTATCGGGGGGCTGGGAAGAGGCCTCGGCGGGGGCCGAAGATGTCGCCTCGGACGCATCTGCCTTCTTGATCTCCTGGTTTTACTGCCGAGTCGGCGCATCTGTCCCCTCTCGCTCGCTTCGCTTCGCGAGACACGGGGACAGATCCGCCGACTCGGCAGGCCTCGGGGCAGATGCTCAGAGCAGGGGGCGCAACGGGGTGAGGACCAGCTCGGTGAACTTGCGGTGGATGTCGCGGGCGGCCCACTCGGCCGAGGTCAGCTCGAGCGCGTTGGACTCGTCGCGGGAGAAGATCTCCTCCATCTGCTTGGCGACGTCGCGGTCGAAGATCTCCAGGTTGATCTCGTAGTTGCCGGTCAGCGAGAGCCGGTCGATGTTGGCGGTGCCGACGGTCGACCAGAAGCCGTCGACGGTGGCCGTCTTGGCGTGGATCATCGCGTCCTTGAACCGCAGGATCCGCACTCCCGAGTCGAGCAGCTGGGAGAAGTAGCCGCGTGAGATCCAGTCGACCACGACGTGGTTCGACTTCAGCGGCAGCAGGATGCGTACGTCGACCCCGCGCTGTGCCGCGGCCTTGAGTGCGGCGACGAAGTCCTCGTCGGGGACGAAGTAGGCGGTGGTCAGGTAGATGTTGCGGGAGGCCCGGTTGATCGCCTCCAGATACATCGAGCGGATCGGGAACATCCACAGCCGGGGCACGTTGCGGTGGAACCGGAGATCGGGGTCCCACGAGGGCGCGGTCTCGATCAGCAACGGGCCCTCGGTGCCGGTCGGGTGGGTCAACGGGTGCGGCCGCCGCCGGTTGAGGTTCCAGAAGTCGGCGAATGCCCTGCGCAGGTCCCAGACGCCGGGCCCGGTGATCCGCACGTGGGTGTCGCGCCACTCGGTGGCGTACGCGGTGCCGATGTTGTAGCCGCCGACGAACCCGACCGTGTCGTCGACGACCAGGATCTTGCGGTGGTCGCGGCCGTAGCGGGAGAGGTCGAAGAAGCGCCAGCCCGCGGCGTAGGTGGGGTAGCGCAGCACGTGCATGCTCTCGGGGAACCGCTTGAAGCGGGCCGGCACCACGAGGTTGGCGAGCTCGTCGTAGATGCAGTAGACCTCGACGCCCCGCTCGGTCGCGTCGGCCAGCGCCTGCTTGAACCGGTGGCCGACCTCGTCGCCCTTCCAGATGTAGGTCTCGAGGAAGATCTGCTTCTTGGCGCCGTCGATGGCGGCGATCATGTCCTCGTAGAGGTCGTTGCCGAACGTGTAGGTCGTCACCGTGCCGTCGCCGACGCTGTTGGTGCGCGGCGGGGTGACGGGGAACGGCTTGGCGCGCTTCCCGCGGCTGCGGTAGCCGTCGACGAGGCTCATCACAACGGCCAGCGCGAACGGCAGGCCGAAGACGGCGAGGAGCAGGCGGCGTAGGAACCTCATGACGCCCCCCGGCGACAGTCTCATCACAGTTCCCAATCTAACCGGCTCATCGCGCCGAGACACACCGGTGCACCGCGCTGGCCGCCACCGATACCCCATGCCGATGATCCCGGCGGGCCCGAACGCCCCCGGACCAGCATGCGAGAACGCCCTTCACAGGCCTTGTCAGCGCGTGGAGGATCCTGTGACTCCCGTCACCTACTGGCTGGTAAGTCGTTGGAGCAAAATACCTCCCACCCTGTTCGCGGACACGTCAGGGATGGTCGTTGCCCTCGGAACTGAAACGTGTTCTACTACAGGCTTGAAACGTGAGCCGAGTCACAAGACCTCGCGGAAGGTGAAGGATGGCAGTGCAGTTCGCCTCGCTTGTCCGAGGCGTCGGCGGGATGGGCTTGATGACCGGAGAAGTCGTCAAGGGGACGTTCACGACCAAGTTCCAGATGAGGGAGTTCCTCGAGCAGGCCTGGTTCATCACCAGCGTCACGATGATGCCCGCGATCCTCGTCTCGATCCCGTTCGGAGCGGTCATCTCCCTCCAGGTCGGCAACCTCGCCGGCCAGCTCGGGGCGCAGTCGTTCGCCGGTGCGACGGCCGTGCTCGCGGTGGTCAGGGAGGCGGCGCCGATGGCGGCAGCGCTGATCATCGCCGGGGCCGCCGGGTCGGCGATCTGCTCGGACATGGGCTCGAGAAAGATCCGTGAGGAGATCGACGCGATGGAGGTGCTGGGCATCGACCCGGTGATCCGGCTGGTGATCCCGCGAGTTCTCGCCTGCCTGTTCGTCTCGGTGATGATCAACGGGATCGTGATCGCGACGGGGATCGGCGGCGGCTACTTCTTCACCGTGATCGTCCAAGGTGGTTCGGCCGGCGCGTTCCTGTCGAGCTTCACCGCGCTGGCGAGCCTGCCGGACCTCTACATCTCGATGGTCAAGTCGGCCGTGTTCGGCTTCCTGGCGGCGATCATCGGCGCCTACAACGGCCTCAACGCTCAGGGTGGCCCCAGCGGCGTCGGCCGAGCGGTCAACGAGGCCGTGATCATCGCGTTCATGATGCTGTTCGTCCTCAACTCCATCATGACCGCGGTCTACTTCCAGATCGTTCCTCAGGACGGGTTGTGATCCACCGGTGTCCAACACGCTCGCCCAGGTGGGCAACCAGATCGTCAGGGAGCAGCGCCAGGCCGTCGAGGGCTATGGCGACCAGCTGATCTTCTACGCCAAGGCCCTGGCCTGGGCGCCCCGCACCATCCGCCGCTACAAGCGGGAGGTGCTCAACATCCTGGCCGAGGTCGCCTTCGGCGCCGGTGGCCTGACCATGATCGCCGGCACCGTCGGCGTGATCGCGTTCATGGCCTTCTTCGCCGGCTCCGAGGTCGGCATCCAGGGCTACGCCAGCCTGAGTCAGATCGGCGTCGCGAAGTTCTCCGCGTTCATCTCGGCGTTCTTCAACACCCGCGAGGTCGCGCCGCTGATCTCCTCGATCGCGCTGGCCGCGACGGTCGGCTGCGGCTACACGGCCCGCCTCGGCGCCATGCGCATCAGCGAGGAGATCGACGCGCTCGAGGCGATGGGCGTGCCGAGCCTGCCCTACCTGGTCACCACCCGGATGATCGCCGGCTTTCTGGCCGTCATCCCGCTCTACGTCGTCGCCCTGTGCGCCTCCTACCTCAGTCCGCGGCTGATCACGACGCTGATGTACGGGCAGTCGGGCGGGACGTACGACCACTACTTCCTGGCGTTCCTGCCGCCGATCGACATCCTCTACAGCTTCCTCAAGCTGATCATCCTCGCGGTCGCGATCATCCTGATCCACTGCTACTACGGCTACACCGCCTCCGGCGGCCCGGCCGGTGTCGGCATCGCGGTCGGCAAGGCGATCCGTACGTCCATCGTCACCGTCGTCGTCGCCGACTTCTTCCTGAGCTTCGCGATCTGGGGCTCGACGACCACGGTCAGGATCACGGGGTGAGCGCCGGATGTTGATGGGAATCCAGCGCGACACTCGCGCCGAGCACACCAAGCTCTTCGTCTCCGGGATCGCCTTCACGGTGACGCTCGCCCTGCTGATCACGCTCTGCGTGGCGATCTACCAGAAGGCCTTCGTGCAGTTCACCACGGTCAGCGTCGAGGCCGACCGGGCGGGCCTGCAGCTGCCGCGCTACGGCGACGTCCGCATGCACGGCGTCATCGTCGGCCAGGTCCGCGAGATCCACCAGGACGGCAAGAAGGCGGTCATCGAGCTCGGCCTCGAGCCCGAGCAGGCCGAGCAGATCCCCGCCAACGTCAGCGTCGCGATCAAGCCGACGACGCTGTTCGGACAGAAGTACGTCGAGTTCATCGACCCCGCGGGGAAGCGCACCGGCGCCCTGGAGAACGGCACCGTGATCCCCGCCGACCGGGTCCGCACCAGCGTCGAGCTCGACGTGATCCTGGCCCGGCTCTTCCCGCTGCTGAAGTCGATCCGCCCCCAGGACCTCAACAGCACCCTGCACGCCCTCGCCACCGCGCTCTCCGGCAACGGGGAGAAGCTCGGCGAGACCCTCGTCCAGCTCAACGACTACCTCGAAGAGATGAACGTCCACCTCCCGACACTCGAACGCGATCTCGAGGACATGGCCGACGTCGCCGAGACCTACTCCATGGCCGCGCCCGACCTGGTCAAGGTCCTCGAGAACACCACGACCACCGCCAAGACCGTCTCCGCCCAGCGCGAGCGCCTCGGCGGCCTGCTCACCTCCGTCACCGGCGTCGCCGAGACCTCGAAGGACCTGCTCGCCGAGAACGAGAAGGCGATCAGGTACGAGACCGAGCTGGCCGTACCGCTCCTCAAGCTGCTCGCCGACTACTCCCCGGAGTACACCTGCCTGCTCCGGGGTCTCGACGACTACACCGAGCTGCTGGCGACCGTCTTCCAGCAGAACCGCGTGCGCCAGACCATGGTCCTCGACGGCACCCAGAAGCCGGCGTACGGCCGTGACGACCGTCCCGAGTGGGGCGAGATCGGCCACGGGCCGTGGTGCGACGGGCTGCCGAACCCGAAGGTTCCGGCCGACCCGATGGAGCTGAAGAACGGCACCGAGGACGTCCCGTGGGCACCCGGGAACGGGGGTCTTCAGTGAACAAGCGCGATCTGAAGACCACTGTCGCCGGGACGAAGCTGGTCATCTTCACCGTCCTCTCGATCATGGTCACCGGCACCCTGGCCTCGATCATGGGCAACGTCGGGTTCGGGGACCGGGTGCCCTACCGTGCCGAGTTCACGACCGCCTCGGGCCTGAGCGAGGGAGACGACGTACGCGTCGCCGGCATCACCGTGGGGGAGGTGCTCTCCGTCGAGATCGAGGGCGGCGACCACGCGATGGTCACCTTCCGGGTCGACAAGACGGTGCCGCTGACGACCGCCAGCGGCGCCCAGGTGCGCTACCTGAACCTGGTCGGCGACCGCTACCTGGCGCTGACCCAGGACGCCGGCCAGCAGGAGCCGGTATCGGAAGGCACCCCGCTGCGGCAGGGCCAGACCATCGCGATGGCCAACACCACCCCGGCCCTCGACCTGACCGAGCTCTTCAACGGGTTCCAGCCGCTCTTCCAGGCGCTGCAGCCCAAGGACGTCAACAAGCTCTCGCTCAACCTGATCCGGGTGCTGCAGGGCGAGGGCGGCACGGTCGCGAGCCTGCTCTCCGAGACGGCCGACCTGACCAGCGCCCTGGCCGAGCGCGACCAGCTGATCGGCGACGTGATCACCAACCTGTCCAAGACGCTCAACACGGTCAACGAGCATCACACCGAGCTGGCCGAGCTGATCCAGCAGCTCAGCGGCTGGATGAAGGACCTGGCGCGCGACAAGGAGGCGATCGGCGACTCGATCTCCTCGATCGGCGACCTCACCGACGAGCTGGCCGGGCTGCTCACCGACGTACGCCCGTTCGTGAAGGAGGACATCAAGCAGCTCGAGCGCGTGGTGGACATCCTCAACAAGCCGGGCAACCAAAAGCTCCTCGACAAGACCCTCGAGCGGCTCCCGGAGACCCTGGAGTCGCAGGCGCGGATCGGCAGCTACGGCTCCTGGTACAACTACTACCTCTGCGACCTCGACTTCTCGATCAAGCTGCCCTCGCTCGGTGAGCTGCTCGACAACTCGCCGGCCGTCAAGGCGATCCAGAAGCAGCTCGACAACGTGGCGTTCTACAGCCGGGCCGAGAGGTGCAAGCTCTGATGGCGCACCACTCCGACACCCAGCTCAAGCGCACCGGCGTGATCACGATCGTCGTCATCGCGCTGGCGCTCACCGCGGCGTTCAACCTGCGCAAGCTGCCCTGGTTCGCCGGCACCACCTACCAGGCCGAGTTCTCCGACACCAGCGGCCTGCACGTCGGCAACCGGGTGGAGATCGCGGGGATCCGGGTGGGCCGGGTCAGCGACATCGAGATCGAGGGCGCCAAGGTGGTCGTCTCCTTCTCGGTCGAGGGCACCGAGATCGGCCACCGCAGCGAGGCGAAGATCGGGGTGCTCAACCTGCTGGGGGAGAAGTACCTCGACATCACCCCACAGGGCGGCCACACGCTCGAGGCCGGCTCGACGATCCCGCTGGCCCGCACCAGCGCCGGCAGCGACATCGTCGGCACCTTCGGCGACCTCGCCGAGACGACCGAGGCGATCGACACCCAGCAGCTCGCCAAGGCGCTGACCACCATGTCGGGCACGCTCGACAAGGCCGGCCCCGAGGTGCAGGGCGCCTTCCAGGGCATCGCCGCGCTCTCCCAGACGATCGCCGCCCGCGGCGACGAGCTGGAGTCGCTGCTGCAGGACGCGGAGAGGGTCGTCCAGCTCGTCAACCAGCGCAAGCAGGACATCATCAGCGTGATGGACAACGGCGACCAGGTCTTCGCCGAGCTGATCCAGCGCCGCCAGGCGATCCACCAGCTGCTGGTCAACGCCACCGCTCTGGCCGAGCAGCTGCAGGCCCTGGTGAAGGAGAACCAGAAGCAGATCGGTCCCGCCCTCGATGCCCTCAACACGGCGCTGAAGTTCCTCAACGCCCGCGACGAGGACCTGACCAAGACCATCCAGAACTACGGTCCGTACGCGTCGATCCTGATCAACATCATCGGCACCGGCCCCTGGTTCGACGCCTACCTCGCCAACCTGACCGGCATCGTGAGCGGTGAGTTCGTGCCCGGACGACGACCAGGGATCGTGCAATGAACGAGCGAAGCGAGCGAACAGTGGGATCTTTCATCGGGCCGCGTCCGTATCCTGGCGCTTGCGCTACGGAGGCGGTGCGATGACCAGCATCATCGAACGACTGACCGACTCGCCGCGGCGCATCGCCGCGCGACGGCGTGGTGCGCCGTACGTCCCGGCCGCGGGCACGGAGCGGCCCTCGGGTCCCAGCCTGAGGTCCAAGTGGGCGGCGCTGCCGGTCGCGCTGGTGCTGATGTGCGGGCTGCTGCTCGTCTCCGAGGTGGCCGCGCCCGACACCAAGCTGGTGACCGCGAGCTTCCCGCAGGCGGTGAGCATCTACGAGGGCTCCGACGTGGTGATCATGGGCGTCAAGGTCGGCAAGGTCGCCTCGCTGGAGCCGAAGGGCGACCACGTGGACGCGGTGATCGAGTACGAGAGCGACTACAAGCTGCCCAAGGACGTGAAGGCCGCGATCGTCACCCCGACGCTGGTCGCGGACCGGTTCGTGCAGCTGACCCCGGCCTATACCGGCGGGCCGGCCCTGGCCGACGGTGGTCAGATCCCGATCGAGCGCACCGCGGTCCCGGTCGAGCTCGACCGCATCTACGCCAGCCTCTCCGAGCTGACCACGGCGCTGGGACCCAACGGGGCGAACAAGAACGGCGCCCTCAGTGACGTTCTGCGCGAGGGGGCGGACGCCCTGGAGGGCAACGGCAAGATCGGCAATCAGGCGATCGCCGACATGTCGGAGGCGGCCCAGGTGCTCGGCGGCAACTCCGAGCAGCTCTTCAGCACTCTCTCCCAGCTCTCCGAGGTCACCAGGACGCTGGCGAAGAACGACGACACGACCGAGAAGTTCCTGACCGACCTCTCGACCGTCTCCGGCCAGCTGGCCGGGGAGAGCGACGAGCTCGACCAGGCGCTCGTGGCGATCGCGCAGGCGGTCAAGGTGACCAAGTCCTTCGTGGAGAACAACTCCGACGCCCTGGTCGGCGACGTCAAGGAGCTCAACAAGACGCTCAACATCCTGGCCAAGGAGAAGGAGACCCTCGGCACCGTCATCGACCTGGCGCCGCTCGGGATCGGCAACCTGGCCGAGTCCTTCGACCCTGCCTCCGGTTCGGTCGGCTTCCGGCTGCAGGTCGGGCCGATCGGCTCCGACCTGTCCAACATCCTCTGCATGGTCGTCGAGAACGACCAGATCCCGGGGGCCAAGGAGATCTGTGCACTGTTCAAGGCGCTGCTGCCGACCGGGTCCACCGCGCAGGTCGGTGAGGCGCTCACCGAGGGCAGCGCGCCCACCGACCGCGACACCGGCACCGGGCTGCCGCTCGACACCGGCACCCAGGCCAAGCAGCCCGAGGTCGAGCCCGAAGTGGTCACCCAGGGCGGCATCACCGAGCTCAGCGGGTCGCTCCAGGACCTGATGTCGGGAGGAAAGAAATGAGACGTCTGTGGGCCGCCGCGGCGATGCTCGGCGTCGTCGCCGTGGCGAGCGGATGCGGCGTACAGGCCTATGACCTGCCGTTGCCCGGCAAAGAGGTGGGCGAGGGCGACGGCTACGTCGTGACCGCGGAGTTCAACGACGTCGTCGACGTGGTGCCGCGCACCAAGGTGATGGCCAACGACGTCCCGGTCGGCCAGGTCGACAAGGTCGAGCGTGAGGGCTGGCACGCCAAGGTCACGATGACCATCCGCAAGAACATCGAGCTTCCGGCCGACGCGCTGGCCAACGTACGCCAGACCAGCCTGCTGGGGGAGAAGTACATCGCCCTGGTGGCGCCCGAGGGGTCCACCGTCGCGAGTGCCGGCAAGCTCGGCGACGGCGCCACCATCGGGCTCGACCGCACCAACCGCAACCCCGAGGTCGAGGAGGTGCTCGGCGCGCTCTCCTTCCTGCTGGCGGGCGGGGGCGTCGGGCAGCTGAAGACGATCAGCGACGAGCTCAACACCATGATGGACGGGCGCACCGGTGACATGCGGGCGCTGCTGGGCAACCTCGAGACCACGGTCGCCTCGCTCAACCAGCAGAAGGGCTCGATCATCAAGGCGATGGAGCAGGTCGACCGGCTGACCCGCACCCTCAACAAGGAGTCCGAGAAGATCGAGGCCGCCATCGACTCCTTCGGGCCGGCGCTGGAGGTGCTCCGCCAGCAGCACGCCGACCTGTTGAAGATGATGAAGGCGCTCGACCGGCTCGGGGTGGTCGCGACCCGGGTGATCAACCAGAGCGGGGCCAACCTGACCACGGCGCTCGACGAGCTGGCCCCGACACTGCGTGAGCTCGCCGACGCGGGCGACTCGCTGCCGAGGGGCCTGATGATGGCGGCCAGCTTCCCGTTCCCCGAGAACGCCGCCGGGCTGGCGATGGGTGACTACTCCAACGCGCTGTTCCACATGGACCTCGACCTCGGCAAGCTGGTCGGCAGCCTCACCAACGGCAAGTCGCCCGGCCTGCTGCCCCAGGTCTTCCAGATCTGCCTGTCCTACTCCAAGGGGTGCGAGGCGATCCAGCCGCTGGCCAAGGCGCTGTGCGACCTGACGAACATGCAGATCGTCTGCTCGGTGGTCGGCAAGGAGGACACCGCGGCGAAGCCCGGCGAGAAGACGCCCGAGCTGCCCGACATCACCGACCTGCTGCCCAAGAGCTCGGCCTCGACCAAGACGCCGGGGCTCGACGGTCTGGTCCCGGAGATCGCCGAGGGTCTCTCGGCGCCGACGGACACCGACTCGCCCACGGCCGAGCCGACCACCGGAGGCCTGGCCGGCCTCCTCGGACTGCTCGGAGGTGGCAGCTGATGACCCGGAGCGTACGCAACAAGCTGGTCGTCTTCCTCGTGCTCGCCGCGGTCGGGATCTTCTACGTCTCGGCCGCCTACCTCGGTGTCGTCGACCGGGTCCTGGGTCGGCACGTGGACGTCTCGGTCGACCTGCCGGCCTCCGGTGGTCTCTACGAGGGCAGCGAGGTCAACTACCGCGGCATCAGCATCGGCCGGGTCGCCTCGATGACCGTCACCGACGAGGGCGTACGCGCCGGGCTCGAGCTCGACCCCGGCACCGAGGTGCCCCGGGACGCCAAGGTCGAGGTCCACAACCTCTCGGCGGTGGGGGAGCAGTACATCAACTTCATCCCCGACTCCGCCGCCGGTCCCTACCTCGCCGAGGGCGACGTCGTGACCGCCGGGCCCGAGTCGATGCCCGGCACCACCGACCAGCTGCTCACCGAGCTCAACAGCTTCACCACCTCGATCAACGGAGACGACCTGAGCACCGTCGTCGCCGAGCTGGGCACGCTGTTCCGCGGCAACGCCGAGAACCTGCGTACGTTGCTCGACTCGGGCTCCACGCTGGTCGACGAGGCCACGGCGCACCAGAAGGAGACCGTCCGGCTGCTGAACACCAGTCAGACGGTGCTCCAGACGCAGAAGGAGCACAGCGGCGACATCCGCGAGTTCGCCAAGGGGCTCGAGGAGGTCACCGCGACCCTGGACAAGCGGGACCCGGAACTGCGCGAGATCCTGCAGGGCGGCGAGGCGACCGCGGTCCAGGTGCAGTCGCTGCTCGACGGGCTGCAGCCGCTGCTGCCGGTCTTTCTGGCCAACCTCAGCACGGTCAACGAGGTGCTCACCGCCCGGTTGCCGGCGATCGAGCAGACGCTGGTGACCTTCCCTCGTGTCGTGGCGACAGGGTGGACCGGCTCGCCCGGCGACGGCTACGGTCACCTGTCGATGGGCTACGTCTACACCACCCCGCCGTGCCAGAAGGGCTACAAGCCCGCCGACCAGTGGATCCCCGGCACCGTGATGGAGGACCAGCCGCTCTATCCGGCCAAGTGCACCGACGAGCGCGCCCAGCCCGGCTATCAGGGCGACCACCCGATCATGCAGCGCGGCGTCAACATGGTGCCGAAGCCCGAGGGGGTGGGGAAGTACGTCACGACCTACGACCCGAAGACCGGGCGCACCGAGCTTCCCGACGGAAAGACGGTCACGATGTCCGCCCCGACCGATGACGGAGGCCTCGTCTCCGCCCTGTCCGACGACTCCTGGCGATCGATGATCCTGGGGGAGGAGTGAATCCGATGCGACGTACTGAGCCTGTCGAAGTGAGTGCCGACAATCCCCTCGAGGTCAAGGTCTCCCTCGCCAGACTGGGGCGGCTCAACACCGTGCTCGCGGCGGTGGTGGTGCTCCTGGTCGTGCTGGCGGCGGCCGTCTTCATCGGTGGCGCCCGGGTGCTGCCCTGGACGACGCCCGCCGAGGCCGCGGCAGCCGACTACGACGAGGTGAAGTCGGTCGCCGAGGACGGCGTGATCGCCTTCCTCGACGTCGACTACCGCGACATGGATCCCCGGATCCAGGCGGTCAAGGAGATCTCGACCGGCACCTTCGGCAAGGAGTACACCGCCATCGCCGAGCAGATCCGGCAGGCGGCGATCCCCGCCCAGACCATCTCCAAGGGCAAGGTCAGGCAGGTCGGCATCCGCGCGATCGGGTCGAAGAAGGCGGTCGTGCTGGTCGCCGTGGACTCGGTCGTGACCAGCAGCCAGACCACTGAGCTGAAGAAGAGCGACACCTGCCCCTACGACGGAGCGCGGTGCTCGAAGTACCGCTTCAAGGTGTCGCTGGCCAAGACGAAGGTCGGATGGCGCATGTCCGACCTGGCAGGAGTCAACTGATGACAGGCGTACGAGCGAACGGATCGGTCTCCACCGGCCAGAAGGAGTGCCCCTTCTGCGCGGAGACGATCAAGGCCGCCGCGATCAAGTGCCGTTACTGCGGGTCCGACCTGCTGCCTCCGGCCGAGGAGCCGGAGGACCAGGAGGACCACGACGTACGCGACGAGGACGCTGCTCCGGCGGGGGCCGAGGCCGAAACAGAGTCTCAACCTGAGGATGAGGGTGAGGGTGAGACCGGGGAGCGCGCCGGGTTCGCCGAGCGGTGGCTGGGCGACGGTAGCCGCGTGCTGACGGCCGTTCTCGGCGTACTCGTCCTGGTGGCCGGCGGCGTGCTCTGGCTGGCCGTGGAACTGGCGTCGAAGGACGATGTGGCACCGGGCGGCGAGCTGACCGCGGCCGGTTCCCGGGCGGCCATCATGGAGCACTCGGTCGGACTCGCCCAGACCGTGATGTCCTACCGGGCCGCCAGTGCGGAGAAGGACATCGCGGCGGCGAAGAAGCTGATGACGTCGGCGATGCAGAAGGACTACGAGAAGACGCTGCCCGGCGAGGACAAGCGCAAGGAGCAGGCCGACCTCGGCATCAAGGTCGACGCCGATGTGGCGCCGCTCTCCGAGGAGGGTGCCAAGTCGGCCGAGAAGGGCAAGGCCTGCATCGACGAGGACTGCGCCGCCTCGATCATCTCGGCGACGGAGGAGTCCGCGAAGGTGCTGCTCTTCGTCAACCAGAGCGCGACCGCGCCGAAGACGAAGAACACCGTGGTCAGTCCGACCTGGGAGGTGCTGACGCTGGTCAAGGACGACGGCGGCTGGCTCATCTCCGAGATGAAGGCCGCGTCCTAGTCGAAGCGGAGCCCGAGACAATGGGCAGGTCTCAGCATGAGGTCCCTTCGTGGGGCATCGCTGTCCCTGATATGGTAGAACGTGTTCTAGTTTCGCTGCTCGAGGAGGGCACATGGCCGGCTCCCGCCAGTCCGTACAGCTGACCGACACCGAGATCGAGGACTTCCTCGACTCGCAGATGAAGGTGCAGGTCGCGACCGTCGGCGCCGACGGTGCGCCGCACCTGACGACGCTGTTCTACGTGCTCGTCGACGGGAAGATCGTCTTCTGGACGTACGGGTCCTCCCAGAAGGTCCGCAACCTGCGGCGCGACCCGCGGGTCACCTGCCTGGTCGAGGACGGCCAGGACTACTTCGAGCTGCGCGGGGTGAGCATCACCGGCAAGGCACGACTCGTCGAGGACTACGACGAGATCAAGGCCATCGGATTGCGGGTGATGGCTCGGATGGCCGGCGGTGCCGACCCTTCGACAAGCTCAGGACACCGCCTGGGCGAGCTCGGCGAGGACCTGGTCTCGAAGCAGGCCCACAAGCGCGTCGGCATCGTCATCGAGCCCGACAAGGTCGCAAGCTGGGACCATCGCAAGCTGGGCGCTCTGCCCGGTCAGGGCTCTGCCGGATGACGGCGACGAACAAAGGAGACGGAGATGGCAAAGGTGATCGCGGACTTCGACCTGTGCGAGTCCAACGGGATGTGCGAGGCGTTCGCGCCCGACGTGTTCGAGATCGATGACGACGACTACCTGCAGATCGAGGACCCGACGGTGACCGACGAGAACCGCGGCCGCGTCGAGCAGGCCGTGGCCGGCTGCCCCAAGGCGGCCCTGAGAATCGAGGAGTAGCACCACGTGAGCGTTGACCTGAGCGGCAAGATCGCCATCGTCACCGGCGCCGGAGCGGGGCTCGGACGGGCCGAGGCGGTCGCCCTCGCCCGGGCCGGGGCCCGGGTGGTGCTCAACGACCTGCCCGGCTCCGCCGAGGAGGCGGCCGAAGAGATCCGCGGGTTCGGCGGCGAGGCGGTGATCGCGGCCGGCGACGTGAGCGAGCGCGCCACGGCCGATGCGATGCTCGCCGCCGCCGTCGACGGCTTCGGCGGCCTCGACATCGTGGTCAACAACGCGGGCATCACCCGCGACAAGATGCTCTTCAACATGTCCGACGAGGAGTTCGACCTCGTCGTACGCATCCACCTGCGCGGCCACTTCCTGCTGACCCGCAACGCCTCGGCCCACTGGCGGTCGGTGGCGAAGTCGACCGGCGCGCCGGTCGACGCGGCGATCGTGAACACCTCCTCGGAGGCGTTCCTGTCCGGGCCTCCCGGACAAGCCAACTACGGCGCCGCGAAGGCCGGGATCACCGCGCTGACGATGTCGACGGCGCGCTCGATGGGCCGTTCCGGCGTACGCGCCAACGCGATCTGCCCGCGGGCGGCGACCGCGATGACCGAGGGCGTGCTCTCGGGTGACTCCTACGGTCCGGAGCACGTGGCGCCGCTGGTCACCTACCTCGCCTCGCCGGCCGCGGCCGCGATCACCGGGCAGGTCTTCGTCGTCTACGGCGGGATGATCGCGGTCCTCGCGCCACCCACGGTGGCCGAGCGGTTCGACAACGCCGCCTGGGACCTGGACTCGCTCGACAAGGAGGTCGGCGGCTGGTTCGCCGACCGTGACCCCGCGGCCGGGTTCTCGGCCGACTCGATCATGCAGCTCAAGCTGAAGGACGACAAGGAGCAGTGATGGCACGTCTCGACGATGCTGGATGTCGAGGGCTCCGCCTCGACGGGAAGATCGCGATCGTCACCGGTGGCGCGCAGGGGCAGGGGGCCGCCATCGCGCGGGCCTTCGTGGCCGAGGGCGCCAAGGTGGTCATCGCCGACGTGGCCGACGAGCCCGGCAAGCTGCTCGCCGACTCGCTGGGTGAGTCGGCGCTCTTCGCGCACCACGACGTGAGCTCGGAGGAGTCCTGGACCGCGTTGGTGGCGCAGACCGCCGAGACGTACGGCCCGGTCAACGTCCTCGCCAACAACGCCGGCATCCTCCGCTTCGGTGAGATCCTCACCCAGCCGGTCGAGGAGTTCGAGCTGCTGTGGCGGGTCAACACCCTCGGCTGCTTCCTCGGGATGCGCTCGGTGATCGCGACGATGAAGGAGCACGGCGGCGGCTCGATCATCAACGCCTCCTCGATCGAGGGGCTGGCGGGGATGGCTTTCGTGGCCGGCTACACCTCCACCAAGTTCGCCATCCGCGGCATGACCAAGGCCGCCGCGCTCGAGCTCGGCCCCAGCGGTATCCGGGTCAACTCCGTGCACCCCGGCATGATCGACACGTCGATGACCCGCGGTGTCGGCGCCGACGATGCCGCCATGGAGTTCGGCGCGTCCAAGGTGGCCCTCAAGCGTGTCGGCCACCCCGAGGACATCGCGCCGCTGTACGTCTACCTCGCCTCGGACGAGTCCGGCTTCGTCACCGGCGCCGAGATCGCCATCGACGGCGGCGCCACCGCCACCCACGCGTTCGGCGGCTGATCCCTGCCGAGGCGTCGGCCAGGACGGACGAGACGTCACATACGTCGGCCGAGAGGTCGCCGCGGTGCCGTCTCGGCCGACGGAGGTGACGCCTCGGCATGGGTGAGTCGGCCACGCGGGAGGCTCGACTCCGGCATACTGCGATGCGCAGTTTTCAGTCACCGGGGACGAACCGAAAGCCAACAGAACTTGTCTCGACGACGCAGTGCGCTCGCCACCATGGCCGTGGTCGCCGTCTTTGCCTGGTTCTACTCGTTCGCTCTGGCCGTCCCGGTCGACACCGGCAGCGTCTCCTCGCTCTGGCAGGCGCGCGGGCACGCGTGGTTCGGGGCTTTCCTGGCCCGGGTGCTCGACGGTCTGTCGTTCCTCTGGGGATCGGTGGTCAGGTACGAGTACGCCCCGGCGCCCGAGTCCGCGTGGCCTGCGCTGGTCTTCGTCGTCCTCCTTTCCGGGTTGGTCTATGCGAGCATCCGAACCGGAGGTGACGGCGCCTACGCCGTCGCCGGCCGGGTGCTGGGCGCGTCCCTCCTCGCCGGCGGACTCACGAACCTCTGCGTCATCGTGGAGGACGTCGTAGCGTCTCCCTTCGGAGCCGCGCAGCTGTCGGCGATGGCGTGGTCGCGTCCTGACGACGGGATCTGGCTGGCCCTCAGCCTCGGAGTGGTCGGCGGCGTGGTGGCGGCGCACGTGGTGACGTTGGTCCAGCTCGCGGCCGCCGTTTCGGCACGTGCCGAACGCGAGGACTCGCCTTCCTCGGCGAAGGTGCCGAAGCTGAACCGTGCGCAGGGACGGGTGCGCGCCGTTCGGGGCGCGACCTGGGGTGTGCTCCCGACCCTGGCTCTCGCGCTCGGCGGTGGCTTCGTGTGGGACTACGGTCCCGACGTCTACTCCGATGCCGCCGTCGATGCGCGCCAGGGCTGGGTGCACGTGGTCTGGTTCGCCCACGCCAGCCTTGCGGCGCCCGATGATCCCTACTCGCTCGGCGGCACCTTCGACACGTTGATCTGGCTGCCGCGCACGCTGAGCTCGGTCGTCCTGGTGGCACTCATCTGGCTCGCGATCCGTCTGGTGGTGGCTCGTTGGCAGCGCGACGGGGAGCCGAGCATGCTCGGCGTCGTCATGCTGTGCTGGGGCATGGTCGCGGTGCTCGCCGTGGTCGTGGGGCTGGTCGAAGGAGCTGTCTTCCCGGTCCCCGAGCTCGCCCCGCCGGCCTACAACCCGCCGGCCTATATCCGCGCGTTCGACAACGTCGCCGACGCGCTGCGCTTTGCTGTCTTCTTCGGCTGGGCGACCGGGGTCGCCGTCGCGCTCGCGCTTCGACTGTCCGGCGGAACCGTGACCGAGCCGGAGACTGCTGAGCCCGTACCCGAGGGGAGCATGGACCGATGACCAGGCAGAGACCCGAGGGGCCCGAGAAGGCCGCGAAGGAGGTCGCGACGGAGGCCCCGAACGAGGCCGCGACGGAGGCAGCGGCGGAGGCGCCGACGCCGGCCGGCGACGTACGCCGCCGGGGTGTCGTGCCGTGGACGGTGTCGCTGCTGAAGAAGCCGACCGCGTGGGTCGTCGGCGTGGTCCTGGTCTCGCTGGGAGCGACGTTCGGCTCCGGCCTGCAGAATCTCTTCACCGGGCTCCTGCCCGAAGGATGGAGCGATCCGGGCAACGGCATCCAGCTGGTGGACGTACGCAGGCAGGCGATGAGCGGGCCGGTGCTGATCCCCGACGGTTCGCGCGCGGCGCCGTTCAAGGACTTCGACCATGCGCTGCGCGCGGTCAACGATCTCGACTGGCAGGCGACGCACGAGTGGTACGCCGTGGGAAACGTGACCTGGGAGGTCACCCTGGTCGGCCGGCACAGCGAGGACGTGGTGATCACCGATCTGCGGCCCAAGCGCTCCGGACCGTGCACCTCGATCCTGCGCGAGGGCACGGTCGTGGAGGACGTTCGCCAGGGCGGAGGGGGGAACAAGATCCTGCTGCAGACGGACCTGGACGTGTCCGCACCGACGCTGTCCTCAGTGGAGGACGGTTCGCCTTACTTCGCCAGCCGGACGGTGACCCTCTCCAAGGGCGAGACGGTGGTCATCCCGATCACGGCGACGAGCTCGGGGCCGACCTGCCGCTGGGTGCTCGAGGTCGACTACGTCGACCATGGCAAGCGCGAGCTCATGACTATCAAGGCTCCTGGCGGCCGCGAGTTCGGGATCACGGGCATCCCTGAGGGGCACCCCTATCAGCTCACCTGGATCCATGAGTGCCAGCAGGCGATGAGACCCGAGGACTGGGCTGAACGCAAGAAGGACCGGGACTACTGCCCGAGGTGACCCTCAGCGCAGCAGGAGGCGTACAGCGACGTCGATCGACTTCTCGACGTCCTCGCTGTCCATGCGGCCGGTGACCCAGGAGATGAGGGCGGAGAGCCATACGTCGGAGATGATCCGGATGATGGCGGCCTCCTCCTCGGTCACCTCCCCGTGGTCGGGGGTGCCGTGCATGGCGCGGGCGATGACGGTGGTCAGGCTGGTGCCGACCTCGTGGATCTCGCCGGTCACCGACTGGTCGGCGAACATGAAGGCGCGCACCAGAGCCTCGGTCAGCTTGGGCTGCTTCTGCAGGGCGCGGGTGCGGCGGTTGAGGACGTACATGATCCGCTCGTGGGCGGTGTCGCCCGGCGTCGCGCGGACGGCGGAGCGCTCGACGTCCTTGGTGAACTCGCGCGCCAGGGCGGAGACCAGCAGGTGGATCTTCGAGGGGAAGTAGCGGTAGAGGGTGCCGAGCGCGACCTCGGCCTGCTCGGCGACGGCGCGCATCTGCACGGCGTCGAAGCCGCCCTCGGCGGCGAGCGTGATCGTGGCGTCGAGGATTCGCCGACGGCGCTCTCGCTGAGCCGCGGACCCGCCGGTGGGCGCGGTGGCCGGGGCGGGGCCGTTGGTGTCGCGTGGCTCCGTGCTGACGGACGTCACTGGTTGTCCCCCTAGAACTATGACCGGATCTCGATCTGCTGATCTCAGGCTAACCGCATCGGCGCCCGAGAGTGAAACACGTTCCTCCGTGAGTCTAGACTTGTAACACGTTCTACATCAGTCTCTATTCCAGAAGGCCGCGGAAATAGTAGGAGGTTCCAGTGCCGATCGGCATCACCGACGACCACCAAGCCCTCAGCGAGAGCCTGCGCGACTGGGCGAAGGGCCTGGGTGGCATCGCGCTGGCGCGTGCTGCCGAGGGCCTTGCCGCCGCGGACTTCGACGAGGTGTGGCGGGGCGTCGAGGAGTACGGCGTCGCCGGCATCGCGGCGCCCGAGCCGAACGGTGGCGGCGGGACGCTGCTGGACGCGGCGGTCGCGCTCGAGGCGTGCGCCCATGAGCTGGTCCCGGGCCCGCTCCTCGGCACCTCGGTCGCTGCGTTCCACGCGGGAGCGGCCGGGCTCGACGACCTTGCCGGAGCCGTCACCACCGGTGGCTGTGGGATCGCACTCGACCCGGCCCTCGAGCTCGACGAGCGCCTCCGTGGAACGGTTCCGGTCGTCTACGACGGCGGCGGAGCCGCCCGGCTGCTGCTGGGCGCCCGCGGCGCCGACGGCGAGGAGCACTGGTTCCTCCTCGCCGCGGAGCAGGTGGACGTACGTCCCCAAGTGGGCCCCGATCTGACCAGGCGGGTCGCCGAGGTGCGGGTCGACATCGAGGCCGGCGAGGCGGTCGAGGTCCCGGGCCTGCGCGGCGAGGCGGTGCGGCGTACGGCCCTCACGCTCGCCGCCGCCGACGCGTCCGGGATCGCGCAGTGGTGCCTGACGACGGCCGTCGAGTATGCCAAGGTGCGTGAGCAGTTCGGGGCGCCGATCGGGTCGTTCCAGGCGATCAAGCACCTGTGCGCCCAGATGCTGGAGACCGCCGAGGCGGTGGCCGCTGCCGCCTGGGACGCGGCCGCGTCGGCCGAGGACGATGTCGACCAGTGGGCCTTCGCGGCCGAGGCCGCCGGTGTCATCGCGCTCGACGGAGCGGTCAGAGCTGCCCAGGACTGCATCCAGGTCCTCGGCGGCATCGGCTTCACCTTCGAGCACGACGCTCACCTCTACCTGCGCCGCGCGGTCGCCCTGCGCAGCCTCCTCGGTGGTGGCGACGCCCACGCGGTCGCGCTGGCGGAGCGCGCTGTGGCCGGCATCCGCCGTTCGGTCCGTGTCGACCTCGACGGCAGGGACGACGCGATCCGTCCCCGAGTGCAGGAAGCCGTTGCCGCCATCGCCGCTCTTCCCGAGGCGGAGCGCCGAGATGCCCTCGTCGACGCGGCCTACCTGGCGCCGCACTGGCCCGCTCCGTACGGCCTCGGTGCCGGTCCTGTCGAGCAGCTCGTCATCGACGAGGAGCTCGCCGCGGCCGGGGTGGCCCGTCCTGACATCAAGATCGCCGGGTGGGCGGTGCCGACGATCCTGAAGCACGGCACCGACGCCCAGCGCGAGCGGTTCGTCGAGGCGTCGCTGCGCGGCGGCATCGTCTGGTGCCAGCTCTTCAGCGAGCCCGGTGCCGGCTCCGACCTGGCCTCGCTGGCCACCCGAGCGGAGCGGGTCGAGGGTGGCTGGCGGCTGACCGGCCAGAAGGTGTGGACCTCGCTCGCGGCCGAGGCCGACTGGGCGATCTGCCTGGCGCGTACGAACCCGGACGTCCCCAAGCACAAGGGCATCACCTACTTCCTGGTCGACATGCGCAGCGAGGGGATCGATGTCCGACCGCTGCGCGAGCTGACCGGGGACGCGCTCTTCAACGAGGTCTTCCTCGACGGCGTCTTCGTGCCGGACGAGCTCGTCGTCGGCGAGGTCGACGGTGGCTGGCGCCTGGCCCGCACCACGCTGGCCAACGAGCGGGTCGCGATGGCCTCGACCAACCTCGGCGGCAGCGTCGAACGCGCCGTCGCGCTCGCCAAGGGCCGTGGTGGGGCCGAGCTGGCCCGGGTCGGCCACGCGGTCGCGCTCTCCACGGTCTGCGCGCTGCTCGGCGTCCGCTCCACCCTCAAGGCGCTCGCGGGTCGCGGCCCCGGCGCGGAGTCCTCGGTGGCCAAGCTGCTGACCGTACGCAACCGCCAGGACGCCTCCGAGCTCGTCGTCGACCTGCTCGGTCCGCTGGCGCTCACCGACGACCCCCAGGTGCGCGAGGATCTGCACCAGTCGCAGCTCACCCGCTGTCTCTCGATCGCGGGCGGCACCACCCAGGTGCTCCGCAACGTCGCGGCCGAGCAGATCCTCGGCCTGCCCCGATAGCTCCTGCCGTCGCAGGCGCGAGCCGCTAGGCTGCTCGGGTCCAACCTTTACCCAGGGAGGCGGCGCCTTGTCGGTCAGGACGATGCGGGTGACGGGCAGGGCAGGTCGTCGTGGCCACCCCACCATTCAGTCGGCGCTCGACGAGGCGGCCCGATCGTTCGGCGAGACCAGGATCCTGATCGCGCCGGGGACGTACGTCGAGCAGCTGGTCGTTCGCGGAAACGTCTCGTTGGTCGCCAAGGAGCCCGGATCGGTGACGATCCGCTCGGAGGCCGGCCCGCTGCTCGACAGCGACGGCACCGTCAGCCTGGTGGCGCTGCGCTTGATCGCGGACGTCGGCGAAGGCGTCGTCTGCCGGGGAGGGTCGCTCGAGGCGAGGGAGATCGACGTCGAGACCCGCGGCCCCGTCACCCTCTGGGCCGCGCCGGGCGCCAGGGTCGAGGCGCGGAGCTCCATCTTCCGCGGGGGCCGAGTGCTCTACTCGAACGCCTCGGGGACCATCGAGAACTGTGAGCTCGTGGACTGCCCGGACAACGCGATCGCGGTGATCGACGGTGCCCGCGTGGGAGTGCGGGAGTGCCGCATCGAGCGGCCGCGGTTCAGCGCGGTGAAGGTCGAGGCCGGGTCGTCGGTGACGATCACCGCTGGCCGCTTCTCCTCGTGCGCCCAGACGATGGTGGCGGTCCTCGGCGCCGGGGCACGCGCCGACATCGAGGCGACGATCATCGAGGACACGGGCACGGCGATCGGCTTCGCCGAGGGAGCCACCGGCACCGTACGCGACGTGACGGTCCGCCAGGCCCGGCATGGGTTCTCGTCGCGGTCAGGGGCGAACCCGACGGTGAGTGGTTGCGCCGTCGTGGGCTGCGTGGAGACCGGCATCAACGTCTCCGAGCGGGGTGCCGGGACCTTCCGGGAGTGCGTCATCCAGGACGCCGAGGCGATCGGTGTCTTCGTGAAAGGCGACGGAGCCGAGGCCGGCCAGTGGGGCGCGGTCGATGTCAGTGGCTGCACGGTCGAGCGGTCGGCGGTGGGGATCGCTGTCGAGGGCGCTGAGGCCCGGTTCCGCGACGTCCGACTGAATCGGCTGCGCTTCGCCGGGATCAGGCTTCTCGCCGACGCCGCAGCGACCTTCGACGCCGTGCGCGTCTCCGACACGCCGGTCGGCCTCGACGCTCGCGGCAAGTCGACGGGGACCTTCACGGGTGCGACGGTCATCGGGTGCAGCGCGCTCGCGCTGTCGGCCGTGGACGAGGCCCGGATCGTGATCGCGCAGAGCGTCATCGCGGACGCCGGCTGCGGTGGCGGTGTCCAGGGCACGGCGAGCCTGGTGCTGAAGCGCTCCGAGCTGCGGGACCTGGAGTCGTTCGGCCTGATCGCCATGGGAACCGGCACGCTGGTGGTCGAGGACAGCAGTCTGCTGCGGCCCGGGGCCATCGGTGTCATCGGGATCCACGATGCGTTCCTCGAGGTCAGGGACACCACGGTGACGGACGCGGCAGACATCGGTTTCCGGGTCCTCGACAAGTGCAGCGGTCAGATCCTCGGGTGCGCCGTGACCGCGGCCGCCGGGCTCGCGGTGACCAAGAACGACTTCGTACGCGTCATCGGGCTCACCTCCGCGCTCCGGACGATCACGACGAGCTCGGTGAGCGCCCAGGACGCGGTCGTCGCGCACGTCACGAACATCTACAACACGCCGATCTTCATCGGGCCGGTGTCCGGGCAGGTCGCCGTCGGCAACGGTTCCGTGGAGCAGGTCCAGCAGCGAGAAGGGGAAGTCGATGAGCGACAGCCATGACGAGACGAACATCCACAACAACCCGATGTTCTTCAGGGACTTCAACGGCCAGATGTCGATGGGCAACCGGGAGAGCGTCCAATATCAGGTCAACCCGGCGAGCAAGGCGGACATCGCGAAGGTGGTCGCCGAGGTGCTGAAGAGTCTCGAGGGCCTCGGGTTGCCCGAGGAGGATCTGAGGGAGGCCGTGGTCGAAGGTGAGGCGGTCCTGGCAGAGGTGGCCAAGGACGAGCCCGACCGCACGGTCGTACGCCGCGGCATCAACTACCTCAAGGGTGCGGCCGCGGGGATCGCGGCCGGCGTGGCCACCGGAGCCGGTCAAGGGGCCGCCGAGATCGGCCGGCAGATCGTTCACGACCTGGGCAGCCTGATCATCTGAAATCTATGGGCCGACCCTCGCGCGAGGAAGTAGAACACGTTACAGTTTCGGCATGGGAGACGAGACGCTCGATGCCGTACGCAGCGTGGTGGCCGAGGTCCTTGCCCGCGAGTCCGACCGGGGTGACTGGTCGGCCTGGGCGAGCGCCGGCCTGACCGCACTGCCCGTGCCGGAGGCGCAGGGTGGTGAGGGGTTCGGTCTGACCGAGATCGCGGTGCTGTTGCGAGAGACCGGTCGCCATTCGGTCCGGGTGCCGGTCTGGGAGACCCTCGCGGTCGGTGCGCTGACGGTCGCCGGCCACGGGACGCCCGAGCAGCAGGACGCGATCCTGCCCGGGGTGGTGAGCGGCGAGACGCTGCTGACGCCGGCGTGGCTGGAGCCGGGACGACCCGAGACCCCGACGGCGACCTATCGCGACGGCACCGTGAGCGGTCGCAAGAACGGGGTGACGTACGCCGCCGAGAGCTCGCGCCTCCTGGTCACCGCGACCGCGGCCGAGACCGGGGCGCCCGTCGTGGCGCTCGTCGACCCGGGCGGTCCGGGAGTGACGCTGGCCCCCGCGAGCACGTCGGGCGAGGTCGCACAGCACACCGTCGTGCTCGACGATGCCCCGGCCGAGCTGCTGGGTGACGGTGCCTTCGAAGCCCTGACCGGACTCGCGACCGCGGGGCTGGCCGCGACGGCCGCAGGAGTGCTCGCCGGCGCGCGCGACCTGACTGCCGGCTACGTCAGCAACCGGCGGCAGTTCGGCCGGGCGCTCGCGGAGTTCCAGGCGGTCGCGCTGCAGATGGCCGACGTCTACGTCGCCTCCCGCACGCTCGACCTCGCCGCCGACAACGCGGTGGCCGCGACCGATGCCGCCCGCTCGACGCCGACCGACCTGAGGGTCGCCGCCTACTGGGCCAGCCAGGTCGCGCCGTACGCCTTCCGCACCTGCCACCACCTGCATGGCGGCATGGGTGTGGACGTGACCTACCCGCTGCTCGGGTTCACCACCTGGGGCACCGACATCGCCCACCTGCTCGACACCCCGGCCGCGGCCGTCCCGGTCGAGACCGGCGATGCCAAGAACCTCGAGCTCACCGAGGCACAGCGTTCGCTGAAGGCCGAGGTCAGAGCCTATTTCGCGGGTCTCGCCCACGACGGTGAGCCGGGCGACCCCGGCCCCGAGGGCTCCTGGGACCGGCACGGGCCGACCTACCAGAAGCTCATCAAGCAGCTCGGCGACGACGGCTGGATGGGCGTCGGCTGGCCGAAGGAGTACGGCGGCCACGGCCTCGGCGAGGTCGAGCAGACGATCTTCGCCAACGAGGCGCAGTACGCCGATGTGCACCTGCCGGCCGTGACCCTGCAGACCGTCGGGCCGACGCTGATCCGCTACGGCACCGACAAGCAGAAGAAGCTGTTCCTCAACCGGATCCTGGCCGGTGAGGTGCACTTCGCGATCGGCTACTCCGAGCCCGAGGCCGGCACGGACCTGGCGAGTCTCCGCACCACCGCGAGGCGCGACGGCGACCACTACGTCGTCAACGGCCAGAAGCTGTGGACCACCGGCGGCCACGCCGCTGACTACATCTGGCTCGCGGTCCGCACCGACCCGGACGCCCCGAAGCACTGGGGCATCTCGATCCTGATCGTCGACACGACCGACCCGGGCTTCTCCTGGACGCCCATCATCACCGCCGACGGCTCGCACCACGTCAACGCGACCTACTTCAACGACGTGCGCGTCCCGGCCGACATGCTGGTGGGGGAGGAGAACCAGGGCTGGAAGCTGATCACCACCCAGCTCAACCACGAGCGTGTCATGCTCGGCCCCGCCGGCCGGATCGAGGGTCTGCGCGACCGGGTCCTGCGCTGGGCGAGCGCCCAGGGTGTCACCGACAGTCCGGACGTACGCGCACTGATCGGGAAGACCACCGCCGTCTTCCGCGTCAACGAGCTGCTCAACTGGGAGGTCGCCAAGGCCGCGGAAGCGGGGGAGATCGAGGTCGCCGACGCGTCCTCGTCGAAGGTCTTCGCCGCCGACCAGGTCCAGCACCTGCTCGCCGACCTGATCGCTCTCGTCCACCGGCACGGCGATCCCGGGGATCCGGACACGAAGAGCCTGCTCGACTATCTCGACGCCCAGGCGAAGCGGAACCTGGTGCTCACCTTCGGCGGTGGCGTCCAGGAGGTCCAGCGCGAGCTGATCGCGATGTTCGGCCTCGGGATGCCGAGGGTGCCCCGATGAGCGCGGAGAAGCAGACGCTGGTCGACGAGGCGGTCCACGAGAAGATCATGGCCGCCGCCGAGGAGATCACGGCGTGGGGCGAGGCCGCCGAGCGCGACGCCCGCGACCTGGTCAACCAGCCCACGATCAACAACTGGCTCGAGGCGATGGGCCTGGAGTCCGAGCGGTTCCACCGGGGCGAGGCGCCGCCGTCGATGGCCCAGGTGTGGACGATGTACGGCCAGGGCGGGAAGCATCCCGACCGCGATCCGCTCCACGCGATGATGAACGTGCTCACCGACGCCGGCTTCCACGGCGTCCTTGGCACCAACTCCGAGCAGAGCTACGACCGCTACCTCCGCGTCGGTGAGCAGGTCCGGGTCACCACGGCTCTCGACTCCGTAGTCGGCCCGAAGGGCACCGGGATGGGCGTCGGCTACTTCGTGACCTCGAGAAGCACCTGGTACGTGGGCGACGAGCGGGTCGCGACGATGCTGTTCCGCGTCCTCAAGTTCGTCCCCAAGGGGAAGCCGTGAGCGGCCCGGTGCGCCCGGTGATCGGCCGGGACAACGCGTACTTCTTCGAGGGCACCGCCAAGCAGGAGCTCCGGATCCAGAGCTGCAACGCCTGCGGGGCGCTGCGGCACCCGCCCGGCCCGGCGTGCCACGAGTGCGACGCGTACGACCGTGGTCATGTCGTGGCCGCCGGCGAGGGGACGGTCTACTCGTTCACCGTCATCCACGCGCCGAAGCTGCCCGGCAAGGAGCTCCCGCTGGTGGTCGCCCTGCTGGACCTGCCCGAGGGCGTACGCCTCGTGGCGGAGGTGACCGGCGTGCCACCTGAGGGCGATAAGAGCCTGCGGATCGGCGAACGCCTGGTCGTGGACTGGAACATCATCGACGAGGAGCTGACGCTCCCGATCTGGAGGCGACCGTGACGTTGCGGACCGGAGAGAAGCTGCCCGCCTGGGAGCTTCCGATCACCCCGACACTGGTCGTCTCGACCGCGTTGGCGACCAGAGACTTCCAAGACGTGCACCACGACCGCGACCGTGCCCAGGCGGCCGGCTCGAAGGACATCTTCATGAACATCCTGACCTCGACGGCGCTGTGCGAGCGCTACGTGACCGACTGGGCGGGCACCGACGTGCAGATCAAGGGCATCGCGATCCGGCTGGGCGCCCCGGCCTACCCCTACGACACGCTGTCGTTCTCCGGCGAGGTCACCGAGGTGGCGGACGGCGTCGCCACCATCAAGGTCACCGGATCGGTCTCCCTCGGTGCCCATGTGACCGGGACCGTGAGGGTCGCCGCATGAGCCTGAGCGGGAAGGCGGCGATCGTCGGCATCGGCGCGACCGAGTTCTCCAAGGAGTCCGGCCGTTCCGAGCTCCAGCTGAGCGTCGAGGCGACCCGGTCCGCGCTGGAGGACGCCGGGCTCACCCCGGGCGACGTCGACGGGCTGACCACGTTCACCATGGACACCAGCTCCGAGATCGCGCTGGCCCGCGAGCTCGGCCTGGGCGACCTGAGGTTCTTCTCGCGGATCAACTACGGCGGCGGCGCGGCCTGCGCGACGATCCAGCAGGCCGCGATGGCGGTCGCGACCGGCGTCGCCGACGTCGTGGTCGCCTACCGTGGCTTCAACGAGCGCTCGGGCCAGCGGTTCGGCCAGGTACAGCCCTGGGCCGCCCAGCAGGTCAACACCAACGGCATCGACAACGCCTGGACCTACCCGCTCGGTCTCTCGACCCCTGCGGCGACGGTCGCCATGCAGGCGCGGCGCTACATGCACGACTACGGCGTGACCAGCGAAGACTTCGGTGCCGTGGCCGTCGCCGACCGGCGCCACGCCGCGACCAACCCCGCCGCGTTCTTCTATCAGAAGCCGATCACCCTCGAGGACCACCAGGCGTCCCGAATGATCGCCGACCCGCTGCATCTGCTCGACTGCTGCCAGGAGTCCGACGGCGCCGTCGCGATCGTCGTCACCAGCCCCGAGCGGGCCCGCGACCTGCCGAATCCGCCGGTCACCATCGCCGCGGCCGCCCAGGGCAGCGCCGCCGACCAGTACGTGATGACCTCCTACTACCGCGACGAGATCGGCATCCCCGAGATGGGCGTCGTCGCCAAGGACCTCTGGCGCCAGTCCGGCCTCGCCCCGGCCGACATCGACACCGCCGTCCTCTACGACCACTTCACCCCCTACGTACTCATGCAGCTCGAGGAGCTCGGCTTCTGCGGCAGGGGAGAGGCGAAGGACTTCGTACGTGACGGGGCCATCGAGCTCGGCGGGCGCCTGCCCGTCAACACCCATGGCGGCCAGCTCGGCGAGGCCTACCTGCACGGCATGAACGGCATCGCCGAGGGCGTACGCCAGGTGCGCGGCACCTCGGTGAACCAGGTCGCCGGCGCCGCCCATGTGCTCGTCACCGCGGGCACCGGCGTACCCACGAGCGGGCTGGTGCTCTCCAGCTAGTCGGTGATGTCGCCGGAATAGCCGTACGTCGTGTCGTGCCAGGTGCCGTTGGCCGCACTGGTGGCGTGGAACTCGCTCCACGTGCTGTTGACGTTGGTGATCGGCGAGAAGTACATGCCGGGTGATGGCCGCGGCCCGGTGCAGGTGCCGTCGGCGTTGCACTGCCAGTCGAAGTCCGCGACGTGGCCGCTGAGCGGATACTGGGGGTTGAACTCGCCGGTCAACCGGAGGATGCGCAGGCCGTAGAAGGTGCCGGTGAGGCCGTCGCTGATCGTTCCGGTGCCGCCCGGGCTGACTCCCGCGAAGCTGGTCCAGGTGCCGTCGTACTCGATGCGGAAGCAGTAGTGCTTCTGCCCAAGCCTCCACACCTGGACATGCTGGAGGTAGGAGTCGAGGGCCCAGACGTGGCCGTCGCTGGCGATGTCCGCCACGTTCGTGTTGCCGATGGTCACGTCGTACAGCGTCGGCCTGTCGGTCGGGCAGGAGTCCAGGTCGGTGGGGACCGCCGAGGCAGGTGAGATGCCGGCGGCCAGCAGGCCGACGCAGAGGGCCAGAGCCATGAGAATCCGGCGCATGGCGCCACCTCCCCGTTCTTCACGGGTCATGCGCCGGGGACATTCCTGGGCGTGTCGTGAGTTCTTTCCAAGTTAGGTCTCGCTGGCGACCCCGTCGATACGCCAAATTGACGATTCAGTGGTGCTGGCCAGTCGCCCGACCGCACTGAAATTTTGCGCAAGCTCTTGCAGCGACAGGGACCAGCGGGTTGACGTGTGACGACGATCACCCTACGGTCTTTCTGCAAGATCTTGCAGCAAGATTCATATCCCCTACGCAGGAGGAACCATGGTCAGACCCTCCACTTCCAGCAGGGCCATGGCTGCCGCACTTGCCCTCTCGGCGGGAGCTGCTGTCGCGCTCACGATCCCGGTCTCGGCCCCGGCGCAGGCCGCGCCGCCGGGGGACAAGGACGTCACCGCGGTGATGTTCGAGTGGAACTTCGCCTCGGTGGCCAAGGAGTGCACCAGCACTCTGGGGCCGGCCGGCTACGGCTACGTCCAGGTGTCCCCGCCCCAGGAGCACATCCAGGGGTCCCAGTGGTGGACGTCCTACCAGCCCGTCAGCTACAAGATCGCGGGCCGTCTGGGCGACCGCACCGCCTTCAAGAACATGGTCGACACCTGTCACGCCGCCGGCGTGAAGGTGGTCGCCGACTCCGTCATCAACCACATGTCCGCGGGCTCCGGCACCGGCACCGGCGGCTCGTCCTACAGCAAGTACGACTACCCCGGTCTCTACTCGAGCTACGACCTCGACAACTGCACGGCCACGATCAGCAACTACCAGGACCGCTTCAACGTCCAGGAGTGCGAGCTCGTCGGCCTCGCCGACCTCGACACCGGCGAGGACTACGTACGCGGCAGGACCGCCGGCTACCTCAACGACCTGCTCTCGCTCGGCGTCGACGGCTTCCGGATCGACGCCGCCAAGCACATGGCCGCCTCCGACCTGGCCAACATCAAGTCGCGGCTCAGCAACCCGAACGTCTACTGGAAGCAGGAGGCCATCTACGGCGCGGGCGAGGCGGTCTCGCCGAGTGAGTACCTCGGCAACGGCGACGTCCAGGAGTTCCGCTACGCCCGCGACCTGAAGCGCGTCTTCAACAACGAGAACCTCGCCTACCTGAAGAACTACGGGGAGGGCTGGGGCTACATGGCCTCGGGCAGCTCGGGCGTCTTCGTCGACAACCACGACACCGAGCGCGGCGGCGACACCCTCAACTACAAGGACGGCGCCAACTACACGCTGGCCAACGTCTTCATGCTGGCCTGGCCCTACGGCTCCCCGGACATCAACTCCGGCTACGAGTGGAGCGACAAGGACGCCGGCCCGCCCAACGGTGGTGCGGTCACCGCCTGCTGGCAGGACGGCTGGAAGTGCCAGCACGCCTGGCCGGAGATCAAGAAGATGGTCGCCTTCCGCAACACCGCCCGAGGCCAGGCCGTCACAGACTGGTGGGACAACGGCGCCGACGCCATCGCCTTCGGGCGCGGCAGCAAGGCGTACGTCGCGATCAACCACGAGGCCTTCTCGCTCACCCGCACCTTCCAGACGTCGCTGGCGGCGGGCACCTACTGCGACGTACAGAGCGGCAGGAGCGTCAGCGTGAACGGCTCCGGCCAGTTCACCGCCACCCTCGGGGCCAACACCGCCCTCGCGCTGCACGTCGGCGCGACGAGCTGCAGCTGATCCCGCTTCCGGCCGTCCGGCGTCGACCCCCATGGGCGCCGGACGGCCGGTCACCCCACCCCGCACAACCAGAGAGGCCTTCAACGGTGAATCGAAGAAGTGGCGCACACGGCGCGCCCCGGATGGCCGCGACCGTGATCGCGACCGCACTGCTGGCCACGGCGCTGCAGACGGCCACGCCGGAGACCGCGGCCGCCGCCGCGCCCAAGCCGCCGTCGGACGCCCAGCTGGCCGCCGAGCCGGCCCGTCACGACGCGACGAAGGAGCAGTTCTACTTCGTCCTGCCCGATCGGTTCGCCAACGGCGACGCCTCCAACGACAAGGGCGGCCTGACGGGCTCGCGGACGTCGACGGGGTTCGACCCGACCGACAAGGGCTTCTACCAGGGCGGTGACCTGCAGGGTCTGACCGAGCGCCTCGACTACATCAAGGGCCTCGGCACCACCATCAAGGGCCTCGGCACCACCGCGATCTGGATGGCACCGATCTTCAAGAACAAGCCCGTCCAGGGCGAGGGCGCGAACGCCTCGGCCGGCTACCACGGCTACTGGATCACCGACTTCACCCAGGTCGACCCCCACTTCGGCACCAACGAGGACCTCGAGACCCTCGTCGACGCGGCCCACGCCAAGGGCATGAAGGTCTTCTTCGACGTCATCACCAACCACACCGCCGACACCGTCGACTATGCCGAGAAGAAGTACGGCTACCGCCCCAAGGGCGCCTTCCCCTACCTGGACACGGAGGGCCGGCCCTTCGACGACGCCGACCCGTCCTCGGACGAGGTGAAGGTCGACGAGGACTCGTTCCCCTACACCCCGGTCGACACCGGCGAGATGGTGCCGTCCTGGCTCAACGACCCGACGCTCTACCACAACCGCGGCGACTCCACCTGGGAAGGCGAGTCGACCACGTACGGCGACTTCAGCGGTCTGGACGACCTGTGGACCGAGCGTCCCGAGGTGGTCGAGGGGATGACGAAGATCTATCAGCGCTGGGTCCGCGACTTCGACATCGACGGCTTCCGTATCGACACCGTCAAACACGTCGACCTCGACTTCTGGACCGAGTGGGCGACCGCTCTGGACGCCTACGCCGCCCAGCAGGGTCGCGAGGACTTCTTCATGTTCGGCGAGGTCTACTCCGCCGACACCGACGTCACCGCGCCGTACGTCACCCGCGGCCGTCTCGACGCGACTCTGGACTTCCCGTTCCAGGACGCCGCCCGCGCCTACGCCTCGCTCGGCGCCCCGGCCGACCGGCTGGCGAAGGTCTTCGCCGACGACTACAAGTACGCCTCCGACAAGGCCAACGCCTACGAGCAGGTCACCTTCCTCGGCAACCACGACATGGGCCGGATCGGCTCCTTCCTCGCGGCCGACCACCCCGGGGCGACCGACGCCGAGCTCGTCCGGCGAGCCCGGCTCGCCAACGAGCTGATGTTCCTCTCCCGCGGCAATCCGGTCGTCTACTACGGCGACGAGCAGGGCTTCACCGGCGCCGGCGGCGACAAGGACGCCCGCCAGACGCTGTTCGGCTCCGAGGTCGCCGACTACCTCGACGACGACCAGATCGGCACCGACCGCACCCATGCCCAGGATGCGTATGACACCAGCCACCCGCTCTACGCCGCCATCGCCGCGCTGGCGAAGCTCCGCAAGGACCACCCCGCGCTGACCGACGGCACCCAGAAGGAGCTCTACGCCGCCGACTCCGTCTACGCGTTCTCGCGCACCGGGGAGGACCGCGAGTACGTGGTCGCGGTCAACAACGCCGCCGAGGCGAAGACCGTCACGCTGCCCGTGGCGTCGGCCGCGTTCGAGACGATCTACGGCGGTTCGGGCACCGTGACCGTCGCCGGCGGCAAGGCCGAGCTGACCGTTCCGGCGCTCTCTTCGGTCGTCCTACGTGCCGAGGCCGAGCTCCCGGCAGCCACCGCGAAGCCCACGCTCTCGCTGACCGCTCCCGATGCCGGTGCGACCGGCACGGTCGCCCTCTCCGCCGACCCGGGGGAGACCTCGGGCGCCCGCGTCGTCTTCGCCGCCCAGATCGGCAACGGGAAGTGGCGCACCCTGGGCTCGGTCGACCACGCCCCCTACAAGATCACCCAGTACGTCCCCGCGACCGTCGCCGAAGGCACCGCTCTGCGCTACAAGGCCGTGGTCGTCGACCGCGACGGACGCACCGCGAGCGACCTCGCCGAGACCACGGCCGGACAGGCGCCTGAGGCCGAGACACCGAGCGCGGTCGACCGTGACTACGCGGTGGTGCACTACCGCCGCGCAGACGGCGACTACACCGGCTGGACCCTGCGGGCCGGGGATCTGGGCGGCGAGTTCAGCGGCCGCGACGCCTACGGTGCCTTCGCCTGGGTCAAGCTGCCCGACGGTGCGTCCTCGGTGACGTACACGGTCGAGAAGGACGGCAGCGCCGACGGCGGCGAGCGGACGATCGATCTCGCCGAGACCGGCGAGGTCTGGGTCGAGGCCGGCAGCGACGGCCAGGAGTCGACCAGACCCGACGGCGTCTACCCGGCGCCCGACACGTCCAAGGCGGTCATCCACCTGCACCGCGCCGACGGCGACTACGACGGCTGGGGCCTGCACACCTGGACCGGCGCCGCCAGCCCGACCGAGTGGTCCAAGCCGCTCCAGCCCACCGGGAAGGACGCCTACGGCGTCACCTTCGAGGTGCCGCTGGTCGACGGCGCGACCTCGCTCAGCTACATCGTCCACAAGGGCGACGAGAAGGACGTCCCCAACGACCGCTCGCTCGACCTGACGACGTACGGGCACGAGGTGTGGCTCAACTCCGGCGACACCGGCTATCTGCTGCCGTCGGTCGGCTCGGCTCCCGAGCTCGACCTGACCAAGGCGCACGCACAGTGGATCGACCGGAACACGGTCGTGCTGCCGAAGGAGATGGCCAGCGGCTCGGCGCTGTCGACGCAGCTGGTCTACGACCGTGACGGTGGCATCGAGGTCGAGGACGGTGCGCTCACCGATGAGGGCCGCTGGCTGCGGCTCCAGCCCGCGTCGCTCACCGACGAGCAGAAGGCGGAGTTCCCGCACCTGAAGGAGTACGCCGCCTTCACCGTCGACACCCGCGACCGTGACCGGATCCGGGAGGCGCTCGCCGGCCAGGTCGTGCTCACCCAGCGGATCGGCAACGGCGCCCTGGTCACCGGCACCGGCGTGCAGACCCAGGGCATCCTCGACGACCTCTACGCCGCGAAGGCCGAGAAGGCCTCGCTCGGACCGGTGTTCAAGGGCGACAAGGTCACCCTGTCGGTGTGGGCGCCGACCGCCCACGAGGTGAAGCTCGAGCTCGGCACGAAGAAGGTGCCGATGCGCCGAGACGACGCCAGCGGCGTCTGGTCGGCGACCGGCTCCGCCTCGGCCTGGCGCGGCAAGGAGTACCGCTACCTCGTGAAGGTATGGGCGCCGAGCGTGCAGAAGGTCGTCACCAACACGGTCACCGACCCCTACTCGGTCGCGCTCACCGCCGACTCCGAGCGCAGCCTCGTCGCCGACCTCGCCGACAGCTCGCTCGCCCCCAAGGGCTGGTCGAGGCTGAGGAAGCCGAAGGCAGCGGCGATGAAGGACGCCCAGATCCAGGAGCTGCACATCCGCGACTTCTCCGTCGAGGACGAGACCAGCGACCACCCGGGCGGCTATCTCGCCTTCGCCGACAAGGACAGCGACGGAGTGAGACACCTGCGCGACCTGGCCGAGTCCGGCACCTCGTACGTCCACCTCCTGCCCGCCTTCGACATCGCGACGATCCCGGAGAAGAAGGCCGACCAGACGACTCCGGACTGCGACCTCGCGTCCTACGAGGCGGACAGCGACAAGCAGCAGGAGTGCGTCGCCGCGGCGGCTGCCAAGGATGCGTACAACTGGGGCTACGACCCCTACCACTACACGGTCCCGGAGGGCTCCTACGCCTCCGACCCTGATGGCGCAGGCGGCACCGACCGGACCGTCGAGTTCCGGCAGATGGTGAAGGCGCTCAACGAGGACGGCCTGCGGGTCGTGATGGACGTGGTCTACAACCACACCACCAGCAGCGGCCAGGCGAAGACGTCGGTGCTCGACAAGATCGTGCCCGGCTACTACCAGCGGCTCCTCGCCGACGGCTCCGTCGCCAACTCCACCTGCTGCGCCAACACCGCGCCCGAGAACGCGATGATGGGCAAGCTGGTCGTCGACTCGATCGTGACCTGGGCCAGGGGCTACAAGGTCGACGGCTTCCGCTTCGACCTGATGGGGCACCACCCCAAGGCCAACATCCTGGCCGTCCGCAAGGCTCTGGACGCCCTCACCCTCGAGAAGGACGGCGTCGACGGCAGGAGCATCATCCTCTACGGCGAGGGCTGGAACTTCGGCGAGATCGCAGACGACGCCCGCTTCGTGCAAGCCACCCAGAAGAACATGGCCGGCACCGGCATCGCCACCTTCAGCGACCGCGCCCGAGACGCCGTACGCGGCGGCGGCCCGTTCGACGCGGACCCGGGTGTCCAGGGCTTCGCGAGCGGTCTCTACACCGACCCGAACTCCTCGGCCGCCAACGGCACCGAGGCGGAGCAGCGGGCCCGGCTGCTGCACTACCAGGACCTGATCAAGGTCGGGCTGTCCGGCAACCTCGCCGACTACGCGTTCACCGACACCGACGGTCGCGAGGTGAAGGGGGCCCAGGTCGACTACAACGGCGCACCGGCCGGCTATGCGGCTGCGCCGGGGGACGCGCTCGCCTACGCCGACGCCCACGACAACGAGTCGCTCTACGACGCGCTCACCTTCAAGCTGCCCGCCTCGACGAGCGCCGCCGACCGTTCCCGGATGCAGGTGCTCGCCATGGCGACGGCCGCGCTGTCGCAGGGTCCGGCGCTCTCCCAGGCCGGCACCGATCTGCTGCGCTCGAAGTCGCTGGACCGCAACTCCTACGACTCCGGCGACTGGTTCAACGCCATCCACTGGGACTGCGCGGACGGCAACGGCTTCGGTCGAGGTCTGCCGCCGGCCACCGACAACAAGGACAAATGGCCCTATGCCAAGCCGCTGCTGGCCTCGGCGCCCACCCCGGGCTGCGCGGACATCGAGGGCGCCTCGGCCGCCTACCAGGACCTGCTGAAGATCCGTACGGACGAGCCGGCCTTCCACCTGGCCACCGCCGGACAGGTCCAGGAGAAGCTCGGGTTCCCGCTCTCGGGGAAGGAGGAGACGCCCGGCGTCATCACCATGCGCCTGGGCGAGCTGATGGTCGTCTTCAACGCGACCACGACGACGCAGCAGCAGACGGTGAGAGCCGCCGAGGGCGCGGGCTACCGCCTGCACCCGACCCAGGCCGGCGGCTCGGACGAGGTCGTGAAGTCGTCCTCGTTCGAGCCGGGCTCGGGCACGTTCACCGTGCCGGCCCGGACGGTCGCGGTCTTCACCCGCTGACCGCAGAACAGACGCGGCCCCGGCTCATCGAGCCGGGGCCTGCGGCTTCTTCGGCGGGAAGCTCGGCGTCAGGTCAGGAGGGGCTGTTGCCGGCGACAGCGCCGATCACCACGAGCGCGATGACGACCAGGGCGGCGATGATCATCAGGCCGGCCGGGCTCCGGAAGTCGAACATGGGGATTCCTCTCGGCTAGTTCGGCGACAGGCGTCGAGTGGGGAGCGATGGCCTGCGGACGCGTCGGGAGAGCCAAGACACCGGCGATGCCCGTGGCGTCGCGTATACGTAACCAGGCAGCGTAACGATGCGCGTAGGGTCGAAGGTCCCGATCTTTACCGAAGCCGTTCACGTCCGACGCATTATGTGATATGGCAACAGTTCGCCTGGTGGACGTCTGGTCAGACTAGCTGGCCGGCATCGGTCCCGCCGATCCGGGGATCGCCGGAGCTGCCCGCGTTGTGAGGCCGGTCACCTCAATCCGGCGGCGTGCCTGCCGGCGCGCCGGCCGAAGTACGAGCCGTCACCGAGCTGCATGCCGGAGGCGTAGCCCTTGGCATCCTGGGCGAGGTTGGCCGCACAGGCACCGGCGGCGTAGAGGCCCGCGATCGCGGAGCCGTCCTCACGGCGTACCTCTCCTTCGACCGTGGTCGCCAGACCGCCCATGGTGAACCCGGCGTACATCGCCTTGCCGAGCGAGAGGTCGTAGGCGCCCCAGGGGCCGGTGTCCTGCGGCTGCGTCCACTCCTGCGCCTTGTGGAGCTCCGGGTCCTCGCCGTTGGCAGCGTGGGTGTTGTAGGCGGTCAGGGTGGCGTTCAGGGCGTCGAAGGGTACGCCCAGGCCGGCCGCCATCTCCTCGACGGTCTCCCACCCGTCGATGAACGGGCACAGTGGCATCTTCGGGTGCTCGATGTGCGCCGAGTCGACGATCAGGAACGCGGCGGAGTCCGGCTGCTCCATCACGAAAGCCGCGGTCCGGGCGTGGTAGGAGTCCTCCGGGACGAACCGCTTGCCGAGCTTGTTGACGATGATCCCGGTCAGCAGGATCGAGGGCGGGTAGAACGGCGCGGTCTGGAACGGCTCGTCCATGAACCGCCAGCTGCCGCCCGCCGAGGCGCCCAGGCGCAGCCCGAGGCCGTCGTCGTAGGTGGAGGCGAGCGGGAAGAGCTTCTCGCCGAGCCGGGGAGTGTGCTCGGCGACCATGTCGGCGTTGCCGACGAAGCCGCCGGCGGCGAGGATCACCGCCTTGGCCCGGATCGCACCGCGCTCGTCGAACCGGCGCCAGGCCAGGCCGACGACCCGGCCGTCCTCGACCACCAGGTTGGTGGCGCCGGTCTCGTAGCGGATCACGGCGTTCGTCTCGGCCAGCCGGTCGGCCATCCGGTCGACGACCAGCTTGGCGCCGCCGGTGTCGCCCGGGACCGGCACCTTGTGGCCGCGCGGCGCCGGGACGGCGAGGTCGCGGAAGGGATGGACCTTCTCGTTGCCGGTGTACATCAGCCCCTCGGTGCCGGGCTGGATCACCGCCTTGCCCGGCCAGAAGGTGCGCTCGAACTCGAAGCCCAGCGCCTCGAGCCAGTCGAAGTGCAGAGGCGAGTCGTCGCAGTAGGCCCGGATCTTGTCCTCCTCGGGGTCCTTGGAGACGGCGCGGATGTAGTTGAACATCTCCTCGGCGGAGTCCTCGATCCCGGCCGCCTTCTGCACCGCGGTGCCGCCGCCGAGGTAGAAGTGGCCACCGGCCATCGCCGAGGTGCCGCCGGGCTCCGCGGCGCGCTCCAGGAGGATCGTCTGGGCCCCGGCCCTGGCCGCCTCCAGCGCCGCGGCACCCCCGGCCACGCCGAAGCCGACCACGATCACGTCGGTCTCCTCCGACCAGCCGCCGAAGCGCTCCTCGACGTCGGCGGGGGTGAGTACGTCGGGGAGTGCTGTGCCGCTCATGCTGCCCGCTCCTTCGCGTGTAACACGTCGTTCGTAGGACTATCCGGTCGTTCTGATAGGGCGAGTAGTCCTACGAACAGCGTGTTACAGACGACCGGAGCGAGGTCGAGCGGCGAGCTTGCTCGTCCGCTCGCGCCGAGCGAGGGAGTGAGCGCGCGAAGCGCGCAGGTCGCGTGGCTCATCGCACCTCCAGGTAGCAGTCGGCAAGGACCGGGGCACCGTCCCTGGCCGGATCCGCCGAGGAGATCGTGGCTCGGACCAGGATCCTCGGCTTCTCGTCCCACGCCTCGATCGAGATCGTCTCGCCGGGGAAGACGATCCCGGCGAACCGGGCGCCGAACCCTGCGACCCTGGTGGCGTCACCGTCGAGCAGCAGCCCCGTCGCCTCGCGCAGCACGATCCCGTAGGAGCACAGCCCGTGCAGGATCGGCTTGGGGAAGCCGGCCTTCGCGGCGAAGGTGGGGTCGGCGTGCAGCGGGTTGCGGTCCCCGCACAGCCGGTAGAGCAGCGCCTGCTGCTCCGTGACCTCGTACGCAGCCACCGCATCCGGCGCGCGGTCAGGAACGGGCAGCGACGTGGAAGGTCCGCGCTCACCGCCGAAGCCGCCCTCGCCGCGTACGAAGATCGAGCTCCTCACCGTCCACAGCGCATCGCCGTCCGGGGTGGTGGCGACGCCCTCCTGGACGATGACGGCGGCCTTGCCCTTGTCCCAGACCTCGGCGATCCGGGTCGAGACGACCGCGTCGCCGAAGGTGGGGATGGGGCCGTCGACGTGGATCTCCTGGGAGCCGTGGAGCACCGAGGCCAGGTCGATGTCGCAGCCGGGCAGGTCGAGCGAGGGCGGCTCGGTCACGTGGAAGGTCGGCGCCACGACCCCGAAGGAGGGCAGCACGGTGAGCGCGTCGGAGTCCAGCGTGTAGCGCAGGGCCGCCGGGTCGGTCGCGTCGCCGGGACGCGAGCCGGCGCCGATGCCGAGGTGGTAGAGCAGCACGTCGGACGATGTCCACGAGAACGACTGCGACGGCAGCGAGGCGCCGATGGCCTTGGTGGGGTCGATGGGCATCAGTTGCCCTCCTCGGGTGAGACAGCCTTCAGAGCGCAGTCCTCGGCGGCCAGATAGCCGAAGACCAGGGCGGGGCCGATGGTGGCGCCGGGGCCGGCATAGGTGCGGCCCATGACGGCCGAGGAGACGTTGCCGGCGGCGTACAGGCCCTCGATGGCGGAGCCGTCGGGGCGCAGGACGCGGGCCCGCTTGTCGGTCACCAGGCCGCCCTTGGTGCCGAGGTCGCCGGGGGCCATCTTGACCGCGTAGAACGGCGCCTGGTCGATGACGTTGAGCGAGCAGTTCGGCTTGACGGTGGGATCGGAGTAGTACTTGTCGTAGGTCGACTCGCCGCGGTGGAAGTCCTCGTCGACGCCGGACTCGGCGAAGGCGTTGAACCGGGCCAGGGTCTCGCGCAGACCGTCGACCGGCACCTCGATCTTCTCGGCCAGCGCCTCGACCGTCGACGCCTTCACGACGACGCCGCTCTTGAGCCAGCGGCCCGGGAAGGGCTGCTTCGGGCCGAGTCCGGCGAAGATGTAGCGGTTGCGGTAGCGCTGGTCGAAGACCAGCCAGGCCGGGACATGCGAGATGCCGGTCTCTTGACCGCGATAGATCTCGTGGACTGCCTCGACATAGGGGAGCGCCTCGTTCATGAACCGCTTGCCCGCGCCGTTCACGATGATCGAGCCGGGCAGGTTGCGCTCGGCGAGCGCGAACCACGGCCGCCCGGGGAACGGGATCGTCGGACCCCACCAGGACTCGTCCATCAGGTCGGTGTCGGCACCGGCCGCGATCCCGGCCAGGATCCCGCCGCCGGTGTTGGAGAACGCGCCGGTGGTCCACTCGACCGAGGTCGGGGCGGGCAGGTACTTCTCCCGCATCTCCAGGTTGCGCTCGAACCCGCCCGAGCCGAGGATCACGCCGCGCCGGGCCCGGATCACCGTCGTCGGACCGTCCTCGCCGCGGCGTACCTCGACGCCCGCCACCCGGCCGCCCTCGGTGACCAGGCCGACGAGCTCGGTCTCGTAGCGGATCGGGACGCCGGCGTCGATCAGCCCCTTGCGCAGCCCGATCGCGAGGGCCGCGCCCATGGCGTACATCTTCCTGCCGAGCAGGCCCGCGAGGATCCGCGCGACGGCGATCTTGACCATCGTGATCGGGCCCTTGATCGTGCGCATGCCCAGGCTGATCTTCCGGAAGTCCGCCTGGGTGACGACCATGTTGGCCGGAGACTTCGTGTAGGGCGGGTGCAGCCGGTCGAGCTCGTCGCCGATGATCCGGGCGTCGAGGGGGACCGGCTCGACGGAGCGGCCCGCTCCGCGGCCGCCGGGGGCCTCGGGGTGGTAGTCGGCGTAGTCGGGCACCCAGCTGAACCGCACCGGGGTCTTGTCGCAGACGAACGAGAGCACCTCCGGGCCGCGACCCAGGAACGTCTCGCGGCGCTCGGCCGGCACGACGTCGCCGACGATCGACTCGAGGTAGAGGCTGGCGGCCTCGGGGGAGTCCTGCTGGTGGGCCGCCTGCAGGGCGTGGTTGCGGGGGATCCAGACCCCTCCGCCGGAGCGTGACGTCGACCCGCCGAAGTAGGCGCTCTTCTCGATGACGACGGTCTCGAGCCCGTGGCGGCGGGCGGCTGCGAGCGCCGCGGTCATCCCGGCGCCTCCGGCGCCCACGACCACGACGTCGTAGGTCTCCTCGTCGGTTCGTCCCATGGTGCTCCCTCAACCTCGTGCGATCAGCCGGTGCTATCTAAGAACTGAAACACGTTCTACCATAGATGACAGTCGACGAAACACGCCCGGGGACTCGACAAAACTGAAACGTGTTCTAGTATTGATCCATCGGCAGCGCACGAACCGCGCCGCCCGAGGACATCTGGGACACCATGCAGGAAGGCAGAGCGGTGAGCGAACCGACACAGCGCCCCCACAAGGACGCACAGACCGTCAGGGACGGGGTGCAGGACCTGCTGCCCACCATCAGGGAGCGCGCCGAGGAGACCGAGCGTCTCCGGGTCGTGCCCGAGTCGAGCGTGAAGGAGCTCGAGGAGGTCGGCTTCTTCAAGCTGCTCCAGCCGGCCCGTTTCGGCGGACTCGAGGCCGACCCGGTCGACTTCTACACCTGCGTACGCGACATCGCCTCGGCGTGCGGCTCGACCGGCTGGGTCTCCAGCGTACTGGGCGTGCACCCCTGGCAGATCGCGCTCTTCGACGACGAGGCCCAGCAGGCGGTCTGGGGGTCGGATCCCGACACGCGCGTGTCCTCGTCCTATGCGCCGATGGGCAAGGCGTCGCTGACCGAGGGCGGCTTCCAGCTCTCCGGACGCTGGTCGTTCTCCTCGGGTTGTGCGCACGCCACCTGGGTGCTGCTCGGCGGCCTGGTCTTCAACGACGACGGCCAGGTGGTCGACTTCCGTACGTTCCTGGTGCCGCGCGAGCGCTACGAGATCGTCGACGTCTGGAACGTCGTCGGCCTGGCCGGCACCGGCTCGAACGACATCGTGGTCGAGGACGTCTTCGTCCCGGAGAATTTCACGCTCTCGATGGCCGAGACCGGGCGGTGCAAGGGCCCGGGCCAGGCGGTCAACACCGGCGACCTCTACAAGCTGCAGTTCCACTCGCTGTTCACCACCACGATCACCACGCCGATCATCGGCATGGCCCGTGGTGCGTATGAGGAGCACGTGACCATGCAGCAGAACCGGGTGCGCGCCTCCTTCGGGGAGAAGGCGTCCTTGGACCCGTTCGCCGCGGTGCGCGTGGCCACCGCCTCCTCCGACATCGATGCCGCCTGGGCGCTGCTGATGGGCAACATCCGTGAGCAGCAGGCCTACGTCGCCCGCGGCGAGAAGATCCCGATCGCCCAGCGACTGCGCATCCGCCGCGACCAGGTCCTCGGTACGCAGCGGGCGATCGACGCGATCGACCTGCTCTTCGAGGCCTCCGGCGGCCGGGCGCTGGCCAACGGCACCCCGCTCCAGCGCGCCTGGCGCGACGCCCACGCGGGCCGTGTCCACGCCGCCAACGATCCCGAGCGGGCGCTGCAGATGTACGGCGCCTCCGAGTTCGGGCACAAGGTCGACCCGGGGATGTACTGAGATGGCTCTGGTGAAGGAGGACGTCGCCCGCGACGTCCGTATCAAGACCGCCGCGGCCGGGGAGATCTCGCTGCGCTGCTACGACCTGGCGCCCCAGGAAGAGGGCACGGTCGGCGATGACCGACTGCCCCTCGTCATGCTTCACGGCGGGGGTCCCGGGGCCTCGTCGTGGTCCAACTTCGGCTCGGCGCTGGAGGGCTTCGCGGCCGACTTCCGCACGATCCTCGTCGACCAGCCCGGCTTCGGTGCCTCCGACAAGCCCGAGGTGGTGGGCAACTACTACCGCTTCGCCGGCGACGCCGTGATCGCGCTCCTCGACGAGCTGGGCCTGCAGAAGGTACATCTGCTGGGCAACTCGCTCGGCGGCGGGACGGCGATGCGGATCGCGCTGACCTACCCGGACCGGGTGGGCCGGCTGGTGCTGATGGGGCCGGGCGGGCTCTCGCTCAACCTCTTCCATGCCGACCCGACCGAGGGCGTACAACGCCTGATGGACTTCTCCGGCGACCCCACGCGTGAGGCGTTGAGGGCGTTCATCTCGACCATGGTCGTCAACCAGAAGCTGGTCACCGACGAGCTGGTCGAGGAGCGATTCGCGGACGCGACCGCGCCCGGCGCGCGGGAGGCGATGGCCTCGATGGGGTGGTCGTTCTACAACCCCGAGACCGCCGAGGACGGGATGCTGTGGCGCGAGGCGCACCAGCTCAAGCACCACACCCTGCTCACCTGGGGCCGCGAGGACCGGGTCAACCCCCTCGACGGTGCCTTCCCCGCCCTGAAGCTGATCCCCAAGGCGCAGCTGCATGTCTTCCCGCGCTGTGGGCACTGGGCACAGATCGAGGCGGCCGACGAGTTCCGCGAGATCGCGGTCACGTTTCTAAAAAGGCACAGCCTGAAGCGGCACAAGGAGCGTACGAAGTGATCGACATCAAGTCCATGGGCTACGTACGCGTCACCAGCACCGAACTGGAGGCGTGGCGTACCTTCGCGGAGAAGGTCCTCGGTCTGGTGACGGCCAAGGGGCCGAACCCGGAGAACCTCTACTACCGCATCGACGAGGTCTCGGCCCGGCTCGTGATCGAGCCCGGCGAGGTCGACCAGCTCGCCTGCGTCGGCTGGGAGGTTGCCGACCACACCGCGCTGGCGCAGGCCCGCGAGCATCTGGAGAAGTCCGGGGTCCAGGTGGAGGAGGGCACGCCCGAGGAGCTCGCCGAGCGGCGGGTGCAGGAGCTGCTGCGCTTCCGCGACCCCTTCGACAACGTCTTCGAGCTCTTCCACGGCATCACCTACGAGCGCCGCCCCGCGGTCTCGCCCTACGGCCACACCTTCGTGACCGGCGACCAGGGGATGGGCCACGTGGTGATCCCGGTCTCCGACGACGTACAGGCGCTGGAGTTCTACCGCGACACGCTCGGCTTCCGGCTGCGCGACTCGATGAGCATGCCCGGCGAGTTCGCCGGCAAGGAGCCCGGCACCAAGATCTGGCTGCGCTTCCTCGGGATCAACCCGCGCCACCACTCGCTGGCGTTCCTGCCGTTCCCCAACGACTCCAAGTGCGTCCACATCATGCTGGAGGTCGACAAGCTCGACGACGTCGGCCGGGCGCTGGAGCGGGTGAAGAAGTACGGCGCGAAGCTGTCTGCCACCCTCGGGCGGCACATGAACGACGAGATGGTCTCCTTCTACGTGAAGTCGCCGGGTGGCTTCGACATCGAGTTCGGCACGGAGGGACTGCAGGTCGACGACCAGAAGTGGGTCGCCCGCGAGTCCACGGCCGTCTCGTACTGGGGCCACGACTTCGGCGTAGGTCAGTGATCGGGTATGCGTATAGAGGTGCCTGACGGGATGTCTCCCGATGCCGCCGAGAGCTGGCCGCATCCGGAGCTGATCGAGTCCTTCCACGGTCGCTTCGACTTCGAGGCGCCACCGTCTCCTCCGGAGACCCCTGCCGACGCGGAGGCGGACGCCCGGTTCCGTACGGTGCTGGGCCGGTTCGCCTCCGGGGTCACCGTGATCACGGCGCAGACCGCGGAGGGGCCCGTCGGGATGACCTGCCAGTCGTTCTCGTCGGTGTCGCTGCGGCCGCCGCTGATCCTGTTCGCGCCGACGAAGTCTTCGCGTGCCTGGGCCCGGATCCGGCGTGCCGGGCACTTCTCGGTCAACATCCTCGCCGCCGGCCAGGAGGCGGTCTCGAACCAGTTCGCCTCGCGGGCCGCCGACAAGTACGCCGACATCTCCTGGAGCCCGTCGGCCCATCACGGCGACCCGCACCTGTCCGGTGCGGTCGGCTATCTCGACTGCGCCGTCCACTCGGTCCACGAGGAGGGCGACCACTACCTCGTCGTCGGCCGCGTCCTCGACCTCGAGGAGGGCAGCGCCACCGAGCCCCTGCTCTTCTTCCGCAGCAACTACCGCGAGCTGGGCTGAGGCCTCAGGGGAGCTCGTCGAGGCGGCGGATGGCGTCGGCCTCGTCGGGGTCTGGCGTGGGCTCGTCGAGGAACGCCCGGGTCACCTCGACGGCGACGTCGGGGGCCAGCCGTTTGAGGCTCATCGCCAGTACGTTGGCGTCGTTCCACAGCCGGGCGCCGCGGGCGATCCAGGGCTCCCAGGCGAGGGCGGCGCGGACGCCGGGGACCTTGTTGGCGGCGATCGCCGTGCCGGTGCCGGTCCAGCACATCACCACGCCGACGTCGGCGCGACCCTCGACGACCGCGCGGCCGATGCCCGCGCCGAGGTCGGGCCAGGAGTCGGTGTCGACGACCTCGACCTCACCGCGCTCCCGCAGCTCCGCGAGCACGGCTCGGGTCGTCTCGTTCTCGTCATCGGCTCCGAAGGCGATCCGCATGCCCGTGAATCTACCGGTGCTCAGGCGTGCGTCGCTGGTCCGCCGGGACCGACGAACCTCGCGCTGGGCTGGTCCTTCAGGCTCGTGGTGAGCTCCCAGGTGCGCTGGTAGCCGGTGTGGGCGATGCGCCAGCCCTGCGGCGTACGGACGTAGCGGTCCTCGTAGAAGGCGGCGCCCTCGAGGGCGAACTCGAAGGCCGGGGCGAAGACCTTGTCGTGGAGGTACCAGCGGCCGGTGGCCTCCTCGCCGTCGACCGTGATCTCGGGGTGGTGGAGGTGGTGCATCGTGATGATCTCGGCAGGCAGGTTGGTGCGCATGTAGCCGACCAGCTCGCCGGGTGAGGCGAACGAGAGCCCGGCGTAGTCGGCGGTGGCGTCATCGCTGAAGCAGGTGGCGAACTCGTCCCACTGCTTGGTGTCGAGGAGGCGTACGTAGCGGAACTTGAGCTGCTCGATCTCGCTGATGTCACTCATGACCCGATCATAGTAGAACGTGTTCTATAAATGGGCGGCTGTGCGGTGACGTTCCACCACCGGTCAGCTGTACGTCACGACGAAGACCGTCGACACGGTGCAGGATCGCGGCGTGGACGGGATGGTCGACCTGCGCCGGCGGCGCGCAGCACTGCTGGCGAACCGCTGGCTGACCCGGGTCTTCGGGGCGGACGACCCCGGGGTGGAGACGCGCGAGATCTGGGTCGACGGGATCCGACTGCGGCTCCATGTCCCGCTCGGAGGTGCTGTGCCGGGCCGGCCGCTCGTGCTGGCGTACCACGGCGGTGGCTGGTGCTGGGGCTCGCCTGAGCAGTCCCGCTGGATGGCCGGCCGGATCGCGGCCCGAATGGGCGCCGTCGTGGTCGCGCCCGCCTACCGGTTGGCGCCGGAGGATCCCTACCCGGCGGCGGTCGAGGACTGCTGGCGCGCGCTGAGGTGGGCCGTGGCGCACGCCGACGACCTCGGCGCCGACCCCGCGCGGATCGCGGTGCTGGGCGACAGCGCCGGCGGGACCCTGGCGGCCGTCGTTGCCCTGCGTGCCCGTGACGAGGGCGGGCCCGTGATCCGCGGCCAGGTGCTCATCTACCCGCTCGTCGACCTCGTCGGCCTGCGCGGTCCGGGGCTGGGTGGGATCGTGGAGCACTACCTCGGTGGCGAGGAGTCGCGGGCCGGGGAGTGGCAGGTCTCACCGCTCCGCGCCGGTTCTCATGCTGATCTGCCGCCTGCCCTCATCCTGACCGCCCGGTTCGACCCGCTGCGCCCGCAGGCCGAGCGATACGCCGGTGCGCTTCGTACGGCCGGGGTGGAGGTCGCTCTCCATCGACCTGCTCTGGCGACCCATGCCTACATGACCCTGCCGGGCATCTCGCCGGCCTCGCGGGCTGGTCTGGCCGCCGTCGTTCGCTTCCTCGAGAACGCACTGGCATCCCCCTGAGACTCGTCCACTCGGCTCGTCTGCCCCGCATGAGAGCGTCGAGTCGGCGCATCTGTCTCACGTGAGGATGCCGAGTCGGCGCGTCTGCCCCGCGTGAGAGCGTCGAGTCGGCGCGTCTGTTCCATGGATTCGGGACATGAGCGCCGAGTGGGCGCCGTCATCTGGGACAGTTGCGCCGACTCGACGATGTCTGATGGGGCATCAGCGCCGACTCGGCAGATCTGGGTCAGGGCAGATCCAGGCGGCTGGCGAGCTTGTCGAGGTGGGTGAGGACGGCGGCGGGCTCGGTGTCGGGGACGCCCCAGATCAGCTCGTCGGCGACGGACCACTCGGCCAGGTCGTCGGGCGTGGGGCGCTTGGCGACGAGGATCCGGACCTCGGGCTTGCCCTCGCGGCCGGCCGACTCCCACTCGTCCTGGAGCGTCTTGACCTTGTCGCCGATCCCGGCCTCGGTGGGGGTCGACATCCAGCCCTCGGCGTTGCGGGCGATCCAGCGCAGCGTCTGGGGGCCGCCGCCGGCGCCGACGATCGTGGGGATCCGGCCCTGCGGAGGCTTCGGGTAGGCCCAGGAGGGGCCGAAGTCGACGAACTCGCCGCGGTAGGAGGCCTCCTCCTCGGTCCACAGCGCCCGCATCGCCTCGAGATACTCCTTGAGCGCGGTGCGTCGGCGGTCGCCCGGGATGCCGTGGTCGGCGAGCTCGTCGGTGTTCCAGCCGAAGCCGACGCCCAGCGAGACCCGGCCGCCGGAGAGGTGGTCGAGGGTCGCGATCGTCTTGGCGAGCGTGATCGGGTCGGACTCGACCGGCAGGGCGACCGCGGTCGACAGCCCGATCCGAGAGGTCACCGCGGCGCAGGTCCCGAGCGTGACCCAGGGGTCGAGCGTACGCAGGTAGCGATCGTCGGGGAGCTCGGTGCCGCCGGTGGGGTGCAGGGCGTCGCGGCGCACCGGGATGTGGGTGTGCTCGGGCACGTAGAAGGTGTCGAAGCCGCGCTCCTCGGCGGCGGCGGCGAGCTCGGCGGGCGCGATGCCGCGGTCCGAGGTGAACAGGACGATGCCGTGGCGCATGACACAACAGTAGAACGTGTTCTAGTCTTTGCGGAAGGGATCGCCGGGAGAGAGAAGTGAAGATGGAAGCCGACTACATCGTCGTAGGAGCCGGGAGCGCGGGCTGTGCCACCGCCCGCCGGCTGGCCGAGAGCGGTGCCAGCGTGATCGTCATCGAGGCGGGCACCAAGGACACCGCCTTCGGGATCAAGAACCTCCTCGAGCTCCCCGGCGCGGTGGCCGCGATGCTGTCGACGCCGCAGCTGAAGAAGCTGGTCGACTGGGGTTACAAGTCGGTCCCGCAGAGCGCCGCCCTCGACCGGGTCATCCCGATGACGCGGGGAAAGGTGCTGGGCGGCTCGTCCTCGATCAACGGCATGCTCTGGGTGCGCGGCAACAAGCAGAACTTCGACGACTGGGCGGCCGACGGGGCCACCGGATGGTCCTACGACGACGTGCTGCCGGCCTTCAAGCGGATGGAGGACTTCGAGGGCGGCGCGGACGAGTTCCGCGGTCAGGGCGGACCGGTCAAGGTGCGCTACCAGAAGGACCTCACCCCGGCCGCGCAGGCATGGCTCGACGAGGCGCCCAAGCGGCTCGGGGTCAGCGCGCTCGACGACTACAACGGCAAGGAGCAGGAGGGCGTCGGCGTCGTCCAGCTTTCTGCGTCCGAGGGACGCAGATACTCTGCGTCGAAGGCCTACCTGCGCGAAGACCCGCTGGACAACCTGCTGGTCCTGACCAAGGCGCAGGTCACCCGCGTACGCATCGAGGGCTCGCGCGCGACCGGCGTCGAGGTGGTCGGCGCCGACGGCGACAAGCAGACGATCCGGGCGACCCGCGAGGTCATCGTGTCGGCCGGTGTCTACGGCTCGCCGCACCTGCTGATGCTCTCCGGAATCGGTCATTCCGACCACCTCCGCGACCACGGCATCCAGGTCCACGCCGACCTCCCGGTCGGCGACAACTTCCACGACCACCTCTTCGTGCCGGTCTCCTTCCGGATGGACTCGGCGCTGCGGCGGCCCACGGCTGCGTACTTCGCCGCCGGTTTCGCCAAGTCGCGGCTCACCCGCAAGGGCTGGGCGGCCGGCTCGCAGTTCGAGGCCTTCGGCTTCGTACGCAGCGCCCTGGCCGGCCAGGTCCCCGACCTGCAGCTGCACGTCCTCTACTGGGTCTACCCGTTCCCGAACCAGGACGCCGCCAAGGCGATCCGGCCGCCGACGAACAAACCCGGCCTGTGCATCCTGCCGACGCTGATCTATCCCGAGAGCCGTGGCACCGTACGTCTGGCCAGCGCCGACCCGTTCGCGCACCCGCTGCTCGACCCGGCCTACCTGACGTCGGGCAAGGACACCGAGGTGCTCCTGGACGGGATCGCGAAGGTGCGCGAGATGATGGTCGGCCTCGGCGACAACCAGGGCGAGATCACGCCGGGGCCCGACTACGCCGACGCCCGGGCGACCCGCGAGCTGCTGCCCAACATCGTGCACAGCGTCTACCACGGCGTCGGCACCTGCCGGATGGGCTCGGACGAGCGTGCGGTCGTCGACCCGTCACTGCGGGTGAAGGGCATCGACAGTCTACGCGTCGCCGATGCGAGCGTGATGCCCTCGATCACCGGAGGCAACACCAACGCGCCCTCGATCATGATCGGGGAGCGCGCCGCCGACCTGATCCTGGGCGCCTAGGAGGACCCGCACATGTCCGACCTGCTCCTGAGCGAGGACCGTGACCGCGTCCGCACGCTGACCCTCAACCGTCCCGACCAGCTCAACGCCTTCAGTCAGGCGCTCTACGTCGCCCTCGCCGAGGCGCTGCGCGAGGCCGACGACGACCCGGAGGTCGCCGTCGTGCTGCTGACCGGGTCCGGGCGGGCCTTCTCCGCCGGCACCGACCTCGTGGAGATGAAGGAGACCGCCGCGGGAGCCGACGACGGCACCTCGCACGGGTTCATCGGCCTCGTCGACGCCCTGGCGGCGTTCTCGAAGCCGCTGGTCGTGGCCGTCAACGGTCTCGGGCTTGGCATCGGCGTGACGCTGCTCGGCTTCGCCGACCTCGTCCTCGCCTCGACGAAGGCGAGGTTCAAGACGCCGTTCACGACGCTCGGGGTCGCCCCGGAGGCGGCCTCCAGCTTCCTGTTCCCACGGCTGATCGGGCGCCAGAACGCCGCCTGGATGCTGCTGTCGGGGGAGTGGTTCAGCGCGGAGGAGGCTCACGAGATGGGGCTCGTGTGGCGGGTCACCGGGCCCGACGAGCTCCTCGACACCGCCTGGGAGCATGCCGCCACGCTCGCCGCGCGGCCGATCAGCAGCCTGATCGCGGTCAAGGAGACGATGACCGCGTCGCTGCGGCCCGGGATCGAGGCGGCTCGTGAGCTCGAGAACGCCAAGTTCGCAGAGCTGCTCGGCGGGCCGGCCAATATCGAGGCGCTCCTCGCCTTCGCCGAGGGGCGGGAGCCCGACTTCACGAAGCTTCCACCGGGCGCCTGACCGGGATCGGCCGGTGCTCAGTGGGCCGGTGGTCGAAGCTCCCGTACCGGTCCCTGCCGTCGAGATGGTGCTTGCGCTCCATCTCGGTCAGGTCGTGCTCGATCTGGCGGCCGCGCCGCCGGTCGAGGAACGCGGCGATCAGCATCAGGACGGTCCAGAACGCGATCATCCCGATCGTGACCGCGATGACTGCGCTGTTCATCGGTGATCAGCTCCTCTGTGGTGGGTCGATCTGCTCGTGGGCGGGTCCGCCCGGACCCGGCTCGGCGCTGAGCATGATGTGGTCGACGATCTCGAGCCCGGTGTCGTGCTCCCTGACGACCTCGAGGACCGTGGCCCGGCGCTCCTCGGAGGCCACCTCGCCGGAGACGACGAGGTGCTCGCCGCGTACCTGGAGCCGGATTCCCAGCTCGTGGGTGCGCGGATCGGTCGCGATCTCGCGCTCGAGATCTCGTGCCAGCTGCTCGTTCATGCCGACCTCCTGGGGACAACGTCATAGACACGGAACGCTGCCTGGATGACGGGCTGGGCGACGTTGCGTACGGGCACCCCGGTTGGGGTGAGACCCTTCTCGCGGCCGGCGTGGGCATGACCGTGGACGGCGAGATCGACGCCGGTCTCGTCGATCGCCTCGCCGAGCAGGTAGTTGCCGAGGAAGGGCCAGATCTCCTTCGGCTCGCCGATCAGCGTGTCGTCGACGGGGGCGAAGTGGGAGAGGGCGACGGTGACGTCCGGGTCCTCGCCGGCGAGGCCGTCGAGGCTCTCGCGCAGGACGGAGGCGGTCTCGATCCCGTGCCCCGTGAAGGCCTTCATCTCGGGCTCGCCGAAGTCGGCCGCGCAGCGCCCGACGAAGCCCAGGCAGAAGCCCTTGACGCCGGCGACGCCGAGGCGGCCGGCGTCCGTCTCGATGGTGGTCGAGGTGCCCTCGAGGACGGTGATCCCGCGGTCCTCCAGCAGCTGGGCGATGTCGCGCTCGGCGCCGGAGTGGTAGTCGTGGTTGCCGAGCACGACGAGGACGGGGACGTCGGCGGCGTCGAACTCGTCGGCGAACGCCTGCGCCTCCTCGACCGTGCCGTGCTGGGTGAGGTCACCGGCCACCAGCAGCGCGTCGGCCTCGCCGGAGATGCCCTCGAGCAGTGGTGCGTAGCGTCCTCGCAGGTCGTCGGCCAGATGTACGTCACCCACGGCTGCCACACGAATCGGGTCAGGCATCGCCGCCTCCCATACCGCTTCCTTCCATGACGTCGAGCGCATCGAGCAGGCCCAGCGCGGCCAGCGCGAACGGGCTCCGCTTCGCCTCCTGCCGGACCAGACGCCAGTCGACCTGCTCGCGCAGCGCGCGGGCGCAGCCGAGGATCGGCGAGAGGTCGCAGGCGTGCTCGCTGAGGGCGAGCATGCGCGAGATGATCAGGTCTGTCGCCGACATGACGGGCATGGTGACGGAGTCGACCGGCAGGTCGGTGCACCGCACTAGCAGCTCCTCGTCGACGGGCCCTGTCGGGAGCCGGTGGATCAGGTCGACGACCACGGTCTCCCTCCCGACCTTGACCAGCCAGTCCTCGGGGGCGGCGACCGGATCCATCCCGTTCAGGACCAGTGCGCGCACGGCGTCCTCGATGCACTCCTCGGGAAGGACGAAGTCGACATCGTGGGTGCTCTCCGGACCGCCCCGGGTCCAGACCGCGTACCCGCCGGCCAGCGCGAACGGGATCTCGGCAGCCTTCAGCGTCGCTCCGACCAGCTTGAGGACGTCGCGTTGTCGCTGGAGCTCCTCGCCCAGCACATCAGTTCTCGGCATGTGGGTGCGGTACCCCGAACCCGTGCCGATCAGCCCTTGCCGGAAACGAGAACGTGTTCTAATCTGGACACGTGTCCAGTGCAACGAGCACCCGTCAGGCAGATACGGTCGAGCGACTGTTCGCCGCGGCCATGGCGGAGCTGCGCGAGGTCGGGCACGAGGCGCTGACGATCCGCTCGGTCGCGGTGCGGGCCGGGGTCTCCTCGGCGACGGCGTACACCTACCTGGCCTCCAGGAACCACCTCTTCGTCAAGCTCTTCTGGCGCCATCTGAGCGCGGCGCCGGTGGCCGAGGCGACCGGGTCTCGCGCGGGACGGGTGCAGGAGGCCGTACGCAGCCTGACGACCCGGATCGCGGAGGAGCCGGAGCTCGCGGCGGCGGTGACCCCGGCGCTGCTGGGCAGCGATTCCGGCGTCGAACGGCTGCGGTTGCGGATCGGGGCCGAGTTCGCCGCCCGGTTCGAGGCGGCGCTCGGCGACGGTGCCGGGGAGGCGGTGCGCGAAGCCCTGCTGCTCGCCTTCTCGGGCGCGCTGCTGCAGGCGGGCATGGGCCTGATGACCTACGACGAGATGGCCGACCGGCTCGCCCCGGTCGTCGCCGTGATCGTCGGCGAGGAGTGAGATGACGAGCACCACCACCGAGATCTTCGACCCCTACGACTACGACTTCCACGAGGACCCCTACCCGGTCTATGCCCGGCTGCGGGACGAGGCGCCGCTCTACTACAACGCCGCCGACGACTTCTGGGCACTCTCCCGGCACGCCGACGTGCACGCCGCGGTGAAGGACGACGTCACCTTCTCCAACCGGATGGGGGTCTCGCTCGACGCCAGCGCCTGGAACGCCGACGCCCACCGGGTGATGTCGTTCCTGGCGCTGGACGGGGCCGCGCAGACCCGGTTGCGCAAGCTGGTCTCGGCGGGGTTCACACCCCGTCGCGTACGCGGCCTGACCCCGCAGATCCAGGCGCTCGCCGACCACTACCTCGACGCGCTGGCCGCGCTGTCCGCGGAGGAAGGGGAGGCCGACTGGATCGCCGAGCTCGCCGGCAAGCTCCCGATGGACGTCATCTCGGAGATGATGGGCGTCCCCGCCGCCGACCGCGACGAGGTGCGGCGGCTGGCCGACCTGGTGGTGCACCGGGAGGACGGCGTGCGCGACGTGCCCGAGGCCGGGATGACCGCCGCGCTGGAGCTGATCGGCTACTACGCCGAGATGGTCGCCCGGCGGCGCAGGCAGCCGAGCGAGGACCTCACCTCGGCGCTCGTCGAGGCCGAGGTCGACGGCGACCGGCTGCTCGACCACGAGGTGATCGCGTTCCTGTTCCTGATGGTCGTGGCCGGCAACGAGACCACGACCAAGCTGCTCGGCAACGCGCTGTTCCACCTCGGCGCGCACGCTTCCCAGCAGGCCGAGGTGTTCGCCGACCCCGGGGACGCCACGCTGGTGGGCCCGTGGATCGAGGAGACCCTGCGCCACGACACCTCGAGCCAGATGCTGGCCCGCTATGTCGCCGAGGACGTCTCGCTTCACGGCCAGGTCGTCCCGGCCGGGTCGAAGCTGCTCGTGCTGCTCGGCTCGGCCAACCGCGACGAGCGGGTCTTCACCGCGCCGGACGTCTTCGACATCCACCGCTCGCCCGACGAGCTCGGCCGGATCATGAGCTTCGGCGTCGGCCGGCACTTCTGCCTCGGCGCCAACCTCGCTCGGCTCGAGGCCCGGGTCGTGCTGGCGGAGCTGGTGCGGCGTACGTCGGGGTTCGAGGTCCACGCCAGCCGCGCTGTCCGCGTGCACTCCACGAGTGTGCGTGGGTTCGCCGAGCTGCCCGTCTCGTTCGCCTGGAGGGTGCGGTGAGTGGGGCGGATGCAGACCGAGTTACCTCGGTGAGCACGACGTATGCCCACCGAGGCGGTGTCCTGAGCCTGTCGAAGGGTAACTCGGTCGGCAGTCACCGACTTCGTGGAGTTCCGCGAAGTCAGTGGGCACTCGCCGAGTTACCTCGGTCAGCATCCAGGGAGGACGCATGAAGTACGCACAGCCCGACCGCCGCCCAGCGGTGATCACCGGCGCCTCCTCCGGGATCGGAGCGGAGACCGCGAGGTCGCTGGCGACGGCCGGCTTCCCGGTCGCGCTCGGCGCCCGGCGGGTCGACCGCGTCGAGGAGGTCGCTGCGGCGATCCGGGCCGACGGGGGAGAGGCGGTCGCGCACCCGCTCGATGTGACGTCCGACGACTCGGTGGCCGAGTTCGCTGCCAAGGCGGCCGCGGACCTGGGCGACGTCGAGGTCCTGGTCAGCAACGCCGGCGTCACCTACCCGGGCGCGACCGTCGACGTCCCGACCGAGACGTTCGCCGGTCAGGTCGACGTCAACCTGCTCGGCGCCCACCGTGTCCTGCGTGCCTTCGGGCCGGCGATGATCGAGCGGCGGCGCGGCGACCTGGTCTTCCTCTCCTCCGACGTGGCGGTGAAGCCGCGACCGTTCATGGGGGCGTACGCAGCCTCCAAGTGGGGCCTGGAAGGCATGGTCAACGCGCTCCAGATGGAGCTCGAGGGCACAGGGGTCCGGGCCTCGATCGTGCGACCCGGTCCCACCCACTCCGACATCGGCAACGAGTGGCCCGCGGAGCTCGGCGGGTTCGTGCTGGAGCAGTGGGTCAGGTGGGGCCTCGCCCGCCATCCGCACTTCCTCAAGGCCCGGGCTCTGGCCGACGCGATCACGTCGGTCGTGACCGCCAAGCGAGGAGTCCACATCAGCACCATCGACGTCAACCCCGAAGCCCCTGTGCAGGAGGCACGATGACGATCCCGACCGTCTCCACCGTCCTGGATGACCAGGACCCGAGCGTCCCCGAGATCATCCGCGGCACCGGCCACCTGCCCGAGATGCGGGTCGACCCGATCTCGCTGTTCACCCGCGTCCGCGAGGAGTGCGGCGACCTCGGCCGCTTTCGCCTCGCTGACAAGGACGTCGTCCTGGTCACCGGGGCCGAGGCCAACGAGGCGTTCTTCCGGGCACCCGACGACGTGCTCGACCAGGCGGCTGCGTACCCGTTCATGACGCCGATCTTCGGCAAGGGCGTCGTCTTCGACGCCTCGCCGGAGGAGCGCCAGCAGATGCTGAAGAACCAGGCGCTGCGCGGCGACATGATGCGCGGGCACGCGCAGACGATCGAGGCCGAGATCCGCCGGATGATCGCCGGCTGGGGCGATGAGGGCGAGATCGACCTGCTCGACTTCTTCGCCGAGCTGACCATCTACACGACCTCGGCCTGCCTCGTCGGGAAGCCGTTCCGCGAGGAGCTGGACTCCGGGTTCGCCCAGCACTACCACGAGCTGGAGCACGGCACCGACGCGATCGCGTACGTCGACGCCTACGCCGACATCGAGAACTTCCGGATGCGCGACGCCGCCAGGGAGAGGCTGGTCGACCTCGTCCAGGCGATCGTCGACAAGCGGATCGCCCGGGGCAAGGTCGCTCGCGAGGAGCGCGACCTGCTCGACGTACTGATCTCGATCGACATGGACACCGACACCATCACAGGGATCTTCATCTCGATGATGTTCGCCGGCCACCACACCTCCTCGGGCACCGCGTCGTGGGCGATGATCGAGCTGCTGCGCAACCCGTCGGTGATGGCCGAGGTCGTCGGCGAGCTCGACGACCTCTACGCGGACGGCTCGGAGGTCTCCTTCCAGGCGCTGCGCTCGATCCCGGTGCTGGAGGCGGCGCTGAAGGAGACCCTGCGGTTGCACCCGCCGCTGATCATCCTGATGCGGCTGGTGCGGGAGGACTTCGAGCTGCTCGGCGAGACCATCCCGGCCGGCACCCTGCTCGCCGCCTCGCCGCGGGTCTCGAACCGGATCGAGGGTGACTTCCCGAAGGCCGAGCTGTTCGACCCGAGCCGCTATCTCGACCCGCGCCAGGAGGACATGCAGAACCGCTGGACCTGGATCCCGTTCGGCGCCGGCAAGCACCGCTGCGTCGGCAACGCGTTCGCGATGATGCAGATGAAGGCGATCTTCTCGGTCATCCTGCGCGACTTCACCTTCGAGGCGGCGCAGCCGGTCCACTCCTACGCCGACGACTTCACCAAGATGGTGATCCAGCTCCAGCAGCCCTGCCGCGTCCGCTACCGGCGGCGGTCGTCATGAAGCTGACAGCCGACCTCGGGCTCTGCCAGGGGCATCAGGAGTGCCTCGCCGAGGCGCCGGAGCTCTTCGACTTCGACGACGACAGCTATCAGGTCGTCGTACGCATCACCGAACCGTCCGGCGGTCAGCTCGATGCCGCGCGTGCGGCCGTCAAGTACTGCCCCGCTTTCGCACTCATTCTGGAGGACTGAGATGGACCGCGCCGAGATCGAAGGCTTCTGGGCCCGCTGGCTCGACCTTAACCGTAAAGCAGAGGCTGAGGGTGATTGGGCGCCGCTGGCCGACGTGTACGCCGAGGACGCGACGTACGGCTGGATGTACACCCCCGACGAGCACTTCATGGCCGTCGGCCGCGAGCAGATCCGGGAGTGGGCGCTCGGCACCGAGATGGCCGGGCTCGAGGGCTGGCACTACGACTACCAGGCGACGGTGATCGACGACGTCAACGCCATGGTGATCGGTTTCTGGCGGCAGCGGGCGGGGATCGTCGACGACGCGACCGGCGAGGAGTACGAGATCTGTGGGATCGGCGGCTCCTGGTTCGGCGTCGCGCCGCGTCCCGACGGCGACGTGCTGGAGTTCGCCTGGCAGCGCGACTGGTTCGACCTCGGGTCCACCGCGACCACCTTCCTCGACATCGTCAAAGCCAAGAAGGCCACCGCCGGGCTGCTGGAGCGGATGTCGCTGAACGGCATGGAGCAGCCTGGCCACTACCGCCTCGCCGACCTGCCCTCGACCGTCTGGCCGCCCCCTGTCGCGGCCGGGAACTTCGTGACCCAGGAGTCCGTGTGACGACGAGAAACCCCACCAACCCGCCCGCTCAGCAGCTCGTCGACGGCAAGCTCGGCGCGGCCGCATCCGGCGAGACGTACGCCATCCTCAACCCGGCCACGGGGCAGGAGATCGGGCGCGCGCCCGACTCGACGGCCCGGGACATGGACGCCGCCATCGCCGCCGCGCGCCGGGCCTTCGACGAGACCGACTGGTCGACCGATGTGGCGTTCCGGGTCCGTTGCCTGCGCCAGCTGCACCAGGCGATCCTCGACAACGCCGAGGCGCTGCGCGAGCTGACGACCGCCGAGGTCGGCGCGCCCGCGTTCCTGGTGGCGGGGCCGCAGTTCGACACCCCGGTCGAGACCTTGAAGTGGACGATCGACCTGGCCGAGTCCTTCGAGTGGGAACGCGACCTCGGCGTCGGGGTGACGATGGGCATCTCCTCGCGGCGTACGGTGCGGCGCGAGGCCGTCGGTGTCGTCGCGGCGATCACGCCGTGGAACTTCCCCAACCAGATCAACCTGGCCAAGATCGGCCCGGCGCTGGCGGCGGGCAACACCGTGATCCTCAAGCCCGCCCCGGACACGCCATGGCTGGCGGCGGAGCTGGGCCGGCTGGCGGCCGACCACACCGATCTCCCGCCGGGCGTCTTCAACGTCGTCACCCCGCGCGACAACCGGGTGGCCGCGATGCTGGCCGAGGACCCGCGGGTCGACCTGGTCTCCTTCACCGGATCGACGGCCACCGGCCGGGCGATCATGGCGGCCGCGGCGCCCAGCCTGAAGAAGGTCTTCCTCGAGCTCGGCGGCAAGTCCGCGGCGATCGTCCTCGACGACGCCGACGTCGCCTCGGCCGCCTCGATGGCGGCCTTCTCGGTGGCCGTCCACGCAGGTCAGGGCTGTGCGCTGACCACTCGCCTCCTGGTACCCCGTGGCGCCTACGACGCTGCCGTCGAGGCGGCCGCCGCGACGATGGCCTCGCTCGGCGCGGGCGACCCGGCCGATGCCGGCACGATCTGCGGCCCGGTGATCTCCGCGGTCCAGCGCGACCGGATCCTCGGCTATCTGGCGCTCGCGCAGGAGGAGGGTGGCCGCTTCGCCACCGGTGGGACCGTAGCGGTCCAGGACGGCGACCTGGCTGAGGGCTTCTGGATCCAGCCCACCGTCGTGGCCTGCCTCGACAACTCCGCCCGCGTCGCCCGCGAGGAGATCTTCGGCCCGGTGCTCACGGTGATCCCGCACGACGGCGACGACGATGCCGTACGCATCGCCAACGACTCGCCCTACGGCCTCTCCGGCTCGGTCGAGTCCGGGTCGCTGGAGCGGGCGAAGTCCGTGGCCGCCCGGATCCGCACCGGCACCATCGGCGTCAACGGCGGCCAGTGGTTCGGCCCTGACGCGCCCTTCGGCGGCTACAAGCAGTCCGGCCTCGGCCGGGAGATGGGCGTCGAAGGCTTCGAGGAGTACCTCGAGACCAAGCTGATCGCGGAGCCCGCATGAAGCCGACTCGGCGCATCTGCCCCGCGGTCAAGCCCCGAGTCGGCGCAACTGTCCCGCTGATCTATCCCCACTCGGCGCAACTGCCCCGTCTAGAGCTGTCGAGTCGGCGCCAATGTCCCAGGCCGTCTGTGGGTCCCTGGGTGCAGTGGGACAGATGCGCCGACTCGGCGGGAAATTCTGGGACAGACACGCCGGGTCGGCGTGCGGAGCTGGGTCAGATGTGCCGAGTCGGCACGGAAGTCCGGGACAGTCCCGCCGGGTCGGCGGGGGAGAGGAGTCGGACATGAGGTTCGAGGACAAGGTCGTCGTCGTCACCGGGGCGGCACAGGGGATCGGCGAGGCGTACGCCAAAGGGCTGGCCGCCGAGGGAGCCGCGGTCGTCGTCGCCGACCTGAACGAGGAGAAGGGTCAGCAGGTCGCCAAGGAGATCGAGGCGGCCGGTGGGGTCGCCCGGTTCGTTCGCTGCGACGTCTCCGACCACGCCTCGGCGGCCGCGCTGGTCGCCGAGACGACCGAGGCGTACGGCGGGATCGACGGGCTGATCAACAACGCCGCGATCTACGGCGACATGGCCTTCGACCTGCTGGTCACCGTCGACTGGGACTACTACGAGAAGTTCATGAGCGTGAACCTCAACGGCGCGCTGGTGATGACCCGGGCCGTCTACCCGGCGATGCAGAAGCGGGGCGGCGGCGCGATCGTCAACCAGTCCTCGACCGCCGCCTACCTCTACTCCGGTTTCTACGGCCTGGCCAAGGTCGGCATCAACGGGCTGACCCAGCAGCTCGCCCACGAGCTGGGCGGGATGAACATCCGGGTCAACGCGATCGCGCCGGGGCCGACCGACACCGAGGCGACCCGCACCCAGGCCGGCGACGCGGCGCGGGAGATGACGAAAGGCATGGCGATCAAGCGCCTCGGCACCACCGAGGACATGGTCGGGACCGCGAAGTTCCTCCTCTCCGAGGAGTCCTCGTGGATCTCCGGCCAGATCATCGCCGTCGACGGCGGAGGGACGTTCCGGCTGTGACACGCACAGGGTTTGTGGGGCTGGGCAACATCGGCAGGCCGATGGCGCTCCGGCTCGCCGGGGCCGACGGGATCGAGCTGTGGGTCCACGACATCGCAGAGGAGCCGGTCGCGGAGCTGATCACGGCCGGGGCGAAGGCGGCCGTCTCGGTCGCCGAGCTGGCGGCAGCCGTCGATGTGCTGAGCGTGATGGTGCGCGACGACGACCAGGTGCGCCAGGTCCTCTCGGAGGTACTCGCCGCCGACCGCGCGGAGCAGGGACCGCTGACGGTGCTGGTCCACTCCACGGTCGCCCCGGAGACGCCTGCCGAGCTGGCCGCGACTGCCGAGCCGCACGGCGTGAACGTGCTCGACGCGCCCGTCTCCGGCGGCCCGATGGGAGCCGCCGAAGGCACCCTGGCCATCCTCGTGGGCGGCAGCCCGGAGGCGTACGCAGCGGCCGGCCCGGTCCTGGCGGCGATGGGCACCAAGGTGGTCCATGCCGGTGAGATCGGCGCCGGGACGAAGCTGAAGCTGGCCCGCAACCTGCTCCACTTCGCCTCGTTCACGGCGGCCACCGAGGCCCAGCGGCTCGCCGAGGCGGCCGGGCTCGACCTGGTGGCGCTCGGCGACGTCGTACGCCACACCGACGCGATCACCGGCGGCCCCGGCGCGATCCTCTACCGCGACACCACCGCCCCGATCGCCCCCGACGACTTCTGGCACGGCGTCTTCAGCCACGTCGTGGCGCTGGGGGAGAAGGACCTCGGCTTCGCGATCGAGCTCGCCGAGGAGCTCGGCGTCGACGTGCCGCTCGCCCGACTCGCCCTCGACCGGCTGGCACCCGGGCTCGGGCTCCCCTAGGACTGAACGAGGAACACGGAACCATGAACGACGACACCGACAAGTTCGCCGACCTCCCTGCGGCCCGAGCCCGCGGACTGCGCAAGATGGAGGAGGTCTACGGCTTCGACATGGCCGATGGCGAGGGCGACTTCTTCCGCTACACCGCCGATCATCTCTTCGGCGACATCTGGCAGCGTCCGGGCCTGACCACCCGCGACCGCCGGCTCCTGCTGATCGGGCTGCTCGCCGGCCAGGGCGCCGCGGATGTGCTCGGGATCCAGATCCCCGCGGCGTACGCCAACGGCGAGCTCTCCGAGGACGAGCTGCGCGAGATCGTGGTCTTCCTGAGTCACTACGCCGGATGGCCGAACGGTGCCAGGATGAACATGGTCGTCGAGGAGACGATCGGAAAGGCCCAGCGGAAGGCCCGGCGGAAGGCTCAGCGCTCATGACGTACGTCATCACCCAGTCTTGCTGCAACGACGCCTCCTGCGTGGAGGTCTGCCCGGTCGACTGCATCCATCCCGGCCCCGACGAGCCGGGGTTCGGCGCCGCCGAGATGCTCTACATCCACCCCGACGAGTGCATCGACTGCGGTGCTTGCGAGGACGCCTGCCCGGTCAATGCGATCTTCCCGGACTACGAGGTTCCGGACGCGTTCGCGCCCTATGTCGACATCAACGCCGCCTTCTTCGAGTTCACCGGCGAGCAGGAGGAGCCCGCGCCGCTGCCGCCCCTGGGCGCCAAGATCCCCGGAGGCCCGCTCAAGGTGGCCGTGGTGGGTGCCGGTCCGGCCGGTTGGTACGTCGCCGAGGAGCTCGCCGCCACCCGCCGCTGCGACGTCGAGATCACCGTCATAGACCGGCTGGCGACTCCTTATGGCCTGGTCCGCTACGGCGTCGCGCCCGACCATCTGGACACCAAGGAGATCGTCTCCGGGTTCGCGAAGACGGCCCGCCACCGCCGGGTGCGCACCCGCTACAACCTCGAGATCGGGCGCGACGTCACCCACGAGGAGCTCCTCGGCTCCCACCACGCGGTGGTCTATACCACCGGCGCTGGCGAGGGCCGCAGCCTCGGCCTGCCGGGGGAGGAGCTGCCCGGCTCGACCTCCGCGGCCGAGCTCGTCGGCTGGTACAACGGTCATCCCGACCGGGCCGCGATGACCTTCCCGCTCGCCCACGAGCGCGCCGTCGTCATCGGCAACGGCAATGTGGCCCTCGACCTGGCCCGGCTGCTGCTGGCAGACGAGGAGGCGCTGACGGTCTCCGACCTGGCCCCGGGCGCGCTCTCGGCCCTGGCGGCCAGCGGCATCCGCGAGGTCGTCGTCACCGCCCGTCGGGGCGCCGAGCACGCGGCCTTCACCAGCCCCGAGCTGCGGGCGCTCGCCGACGACCCCGGCATCGACGTCGTGGTCGACGAGGCCGACCTCGCCGGGCTGCCGACCGAGCCGGACCTGACCGAGCGCAACGCCGGCTCCTTCGCGACACTCCAGAAGGCCGATCTGCTCCGCGACCTGGCCGCCCGGCCGCGTACGGACGCCGCGAAGCGGCTCGTCCTCCGCTTCGGCCTGACCCCGACCGAGATCCTCGGCGCCGACACCGTCGCCGGGGTGCGCTTCGACACCGGCGAGGAGATCGAGGCCGGGCTGGTCGTCCGAGCCACCGGCTACCGATCCGCCGGCGTCGCCGGCGTCCCCAGCGAGGAGGGCACCGGCCGCTTCCCGCACGAGGCGGGCCGCGTGATCGGCGCCGAGGCGACCTATACCGCGGGCTGGGCCAAGCGTGGTCCCAGCGGTGTCATCGGCACCAACCGGGCCTGCGCCGCCGAGACCGTACGCACCCTCCTGGACGACCACGCCGCCGGCGCCCTGCGCGAGCCCACCGGCGAGTCCCTCGACGACCTCCTCTCATCACGCGGCGTGATCGTCGTCGACCAGACCGGCTGGAACACCCTCGACACCCACGAGCGCGAGTCCGGCAAGGAGGTCGGCCGGCCACGCGCGAAGGTGACCGACCGGGAGGAGCAGGTCCGCATCGCGGCTCTGGCCCGCGTCTGACCACTCCACGCCGACCCGGCGCGACTGTCCCGGATTTTGGTGTCGAGTCGGCGCAACTGCCCCGGATTTCGGTGTCGAGTCGGCGTGACTGTCCCAGCCGACACCGAGCAGCGCTTGGGACAGTTGCGCCGAGTGGACGTTGTGGAGCGGGGCAGTTGCGCCGAGTGGGCGTTTGTCCGGTGGGCGTTGGGGAGGTCTGCAAGAGTGGGTGAAAACCGATCCTCGGGGAAAGGCACTCCATGTCAGGCAGCGACTACAAGGACTGGAACCAGTCGATCATCGACGAGTTCCGCTCGAACGACGGCAACGTGACCTCGGTGCCGTTCGGGCGCGGGCTCGTGCTCGTGCACCACACCGGCGCCAAGACCGGCAAGGAGCGGGTCTCCCCGGTGGCCAACCTCCATCCGGACGCCGACACCTGGCTGATCGCCGCTTCCAAGGCCGGCGCGCCGGAGAACCCGGCCTGGTACCACAACCTCCTGGCCCACCCGGTGACCAAGATCGAGACCCCCGACGAGGGCGTCGTCGAGGTCGAGGTCAGCGAGCTGAAGGGCGCCGAGCGCGACGCGGCCTGGGAGCGGTTCAAGGCGATGAGCCCCGGGTTCGGCGAGTACGAGGCGAAGACCGACCGGGTCATCCCGGTCCTCGCGCTGTGTCGCCGGTGAGCGTCAGACCGGGGTGATCGGCAGCGACCGGCGCGGCTCGAAGGCGAAGTCCGCGCCGGTGCTGAACCTCACCACCGCGACCTCGGACGCCTCGGGGGCGGGCTCGGGGCGGCAGACGACCTCGACCCGCCAGCCGCCTTCGACGGCACCGACCTCGACGTCGAGGTGAGGGTCGAGCGCCTGCACCGCGACCTGGAGCGGAACGAACCATTCCGGCCCGATCAGCGAGACCCAGGCCCCGTCCTCGTCGGCGGCCGAGGGCCGGACGGCCAGGGCGTCGGAGCCGACCTCGACCGAGACGTACGCCGCGGGGTTGAGCATCGGGTGGAGCGCGAGCATCCGCAGCGCGCCCTCGGTGTCCGCCGGCAGCGAGAGAGCACGGGCGAGGCGGGCCCCCGCGATCCCGGCGACCCCGACCAGCTGCTTGCGACGGATGTCGAGGAGCTGCTCGGCCGAGGTCACCCGGGGCTCCAGCGCGAGCGTGAAGCCACGGTCGAGCAGGGCCATCTGAAGACAGACCTCGTCGGCGATCCGCGCCAGTGCGGAGTGGGAGAACGCAGCGAGGTCGAGGTCGGAGACCAGCGGCCCGGCGTAGTCGGCCGCGCCGTCCTCTGACGGATCGATCGGCGCGAGCTCGAGCCCGGCCGCGCGGGAGCGCTCGTTGACGGCCAGCTCCGGGACCGCCACCGCCTCGGGATGCGCATCGTCGATGGTCACCGTCCAGCGACAGTGCGGCGTCCGGCCAGCCGGGGTCCGCGGCGGCCGGTGGACCGGGCGCACCTGGGCCCGGGGGTGGGTCGCGATGGCGGTGGCGTCGAACGTCGGATCCTCGATGTCGTGGCACATCCCGCGGACGTACTCCTCGCCCATCGGCTCCACGTCCATCAGCGCGCCGCAGTGGTCGAGGTGGAACTCGCCGTGGCGGGCGTCGTGGACGGTGTAGCGGAAGTCCATGAACTGCGGCGGCGCGCCGATGTCGAGCTGGAGGCCCTTGAAGATGGTCGGCACGTCACCCTGCCCGGCCACCACCGGCGAATAGCCGAGCGCGTTCTGCATCCGCCGGGTGTAGATCGGCGAGGCCGCGGCCCACTCGACGATCGCGATCCGCAGCATCTCCTCGCGCCCGAAGGCGGAGATGCACCACGCCATCCCCGCGCGGTCGATCAGCTGGCCGATCAGGAGGAGCTCGCGGACGACCTCGGCGAGCTCCTCCCGGGTCAGCTGGGCATAGCGGGAGACGGGCGTCAACGGATGTGGAGCTTCCGCATCCACCGCAGCGACATCTGCATCTGCTTGGCGTAGTCGTCGAAGGTCTGCTTGCCCTGCGGCCCCATGACCTGCTTCTTCAGGGTCGCGACGTTCTGGGTCTCGGTGTACTTCAGCAGCCCCTGGTCGCCGTGGCGGGCACCGACACCGGACTGCTTCATCCCGCCCGACGGGGTCGACTTGGAGGCGTAGGCGGTGGCCAGGCCGTCGTTGATGTTGACGTTGCCGGACTCGATCCGCGCGGCGATCGCCTGAGCGCGCTTGAAGTTCGTCGTCCACACCGAGGCGTTGAGACCGTAGTCGGTGTCGTTGGCCAGCTCGATCGCCTCCTCCAGCGTGGAGTAGCGGTGGAGCGAGACCACCGGCCCGAACGTCTCGGTCACCCCATGGAGCATCTCCTTCGTGGTGCCCTCCAGGATGGTCGGCTCGAAGAAGGTCGGCCCGATGTCGGGGCGCGCCTTGCCGCCGGTCAGCACGGTGGCTCCCTTGGCGACCGCGTCCTCGACGTGCGACTGCACCCGCGCCAGGTGGTCGGGGGAGACCAGCGCTCCGAGGTCGGGCCCGAAGGCGTACGCCGCCTCGATCCGCATCCCTTCGACGGCGGCGACGAACTTGTCGCGGAACTCCTCGTACCTCGCCTCCGGGATGTAGATCCGCTCGATGTGCATGCAGATCTGGCCGGTGTTGCCGAAGACGGCGAACATCGAGCCTTCCACGGTCTCGTCGATGTCGGCGTCGTCGAGGACGATCATCGGGTTCTTGCCGCCGAGCTCGAGGCAGGCACCGATCAGGTTGCGCCCGGCCTGCTCGCCGATGACGCGACCGGTGGCGGTGGATCCGGTGAACATCGCGTAGTCGACGTTGTCGAGCATCGTCGGGCCGACGTCGGGGCCCTCGCCGCAGACGACCTGGAAGAGGCCCTTCGGCAGGCCCGCCTCCTCGAGCAGCGAGATCCCGAACAGCGGCGAGAGCGCGGTCTTGTTGTCAGGCTTCAGCAGCACGGCGTTGCCGGCCATGAGCGCCGGGATCGCGTCGGAGAGACCGGTCGCGAACGGGAAGTTCCACGGCGCGATGATCCCGACCAGGCCACGCGGCGGGTGGCGCTCGATCGAGCTCGACAGCACCGGCATCACCCCTGGGCGCTTCTTGTCCTTGAGCAGCTTCGGCGCCCGCTTGAGGTAGTGCGAGATCACCATCGGCGGGTCGCACACCTCCTCGAACGCGATCCGGCGGGCCTTGCCCGACTCGGCCTGGATGAGGTCGGCGATCTTGTGCTGGTTGCGCAGGATCAGCTCGTGGGCACGCTTGAACACGGCCAGCCGCTGCGGCAGCGGGGTCGCGGCCCACTCGTGCTGGGCCGCCCGGCCGGCCGCGGCGGCCCGCTCCACGTCCTCCGGTGAGGACTGCGGCAGCGCCACCAGCACCTCACCGGTGTAGACCTCGGTCAGCTTCCAGGACGCACCCGTCGAGGACGGGACCCGCGAGACCAGGTCGCCCAGCAGCTCCTCGGTGATCCAGTCGGGGCGGCGTACGCCTGCTGTCTTCGCGGTGTCAGGGCTCAAATGTCCGGCGCTCATGTCTGCTCCGATCAGCTGTTCTCGAGAATGAAGGTCGCACAACGGTCACCGATCATGACCGCGGGAGCGTTGGTGTTGCCGCCGATGATCGACGGCATGATCGAGGCGTCGGCGACGCGGAGACCGTCGATGCCGCGTACGCGAAGCCGCGGGTCGACCACGGCCCGCTCGTCGACGCCCATCCGGCAGGAGCCGACACCGTGGTAGATCGAGGTCGCCCGGTTGGTGACCTCGTCCTTCATCGCCTCGGCGTCGATCGCCTTGCCGGGGTGGATCTCCGACTTGACCTGGTCGCCGAAGGCGGGAGAGGCCATGATCTCCCGGATCATCTCCACGCCCTCGAGCAGGACGCGCTTGTCATCGGGCTCGGCGAGGTAGTTGAAGTCGATCAGCGGCTCGGCGGTCGGGTCGGCGCTGCGCAGCCGCAGCGTCCCGCGCGAGCGCGGGTAGATGAGCGACGACATCACCGTCAGCGCGGCCCGCGGGTCGACCTCGTGCCGGATCGGCGCGTCCTGGTTGGGGGAGGGGTAGGCCCAGGGGAGGACGTGCAGCTGCAGGTCGGGTACGTCGGTGGCCAGCGAGGTGCGGACGAACCCGACCGTCTCGAAGACGGTGTGACCGAGGATCGACCGGCCGACGGTCTGCTCCTTGAGGACCGCCTTGCCGAAGTAGCCGGCCGTGCCGTGGTGCAGGGCGGTCGGCATCTCCCAGGTGGTCGGCACGAACATGTGGTCGTGCAGGTTGTCGCCGACCGGCAGCTCGTGGACGGTCTGGATGCCGTGTTCGGCGAGGTGGGCGGAATGACCGATTCCGGAGAGCATCAGCAGCTGCGCCGAGCCGAAGACGCCGGCCGACACGATCACCTCGGCGGTGGCCGAGATCGTCTGCGGACCCTGCTTGGTGAGGATCTCGACGCCCATGGCGCGCCCGTTCTCGATGACGATCCGGGACACGTGCACACGGGTGAGCGTGGTGAGGCTGGGCAGCTCCTGGTCGTGGAGGTAGCCGCGCGAGGCGGAGTAGCGCAGCCCGTCGATCGCGCTCTGCTGGAAGGTCGAGACGCCCTCCTGCTCGGCGCCGTTGTAGTCGTCGAGCACCTTCACGTCGAGGGTCTCCGCGGCGGCGCGCTGGAAGGAGAGCGACGCCTCGGTCGGCCGTGGGTGCTTCATGACCTTGATCGGCCCGCCCGTGCCGCGGTAGTCGGAGCCACCGCCCTCGTAGTCCTCGACCCGCCGGTACGCCTCGTTGACCGAGTCCGCGTCCCAGCCGGTGTTGCCCTCGGCCGCCCAGGCGTCGTAGTTGGCCCGGTTGCCCCGGACCCACAGCAGGCCGTTGATGGAGGAGGAGCCACCGAGCACCTTGCCGCGGGGCTGGGGGAGCTCGCGGTTGCGGGCGTGCTGCTGGGGGACGGTGTGGTAGCCCCAGTCGACGAGCTTCTTCAGCCGCGGCTCGGCGTGCATCGGGCCGATCATGCCTGGCTTGGTGACCAGGTAGTTGTGCTTGTCGTTCTTCCCCGCCTCGAGGAGGATAACCGACTTCCCGGCCGCGGCCAGGCGGCCGGCGACGGCACAGCCGGCCGAGCCGGCGCCGACGACGACGTACTCGGCCTCGGTGACCTTGGACGTTCGCGACATCGCTCAGATCCTCTCGATGATCGTCGCGGTGGCTTGCGCGCCGCCGGCACACATCGAGACCAGGGCGGTGCTGGCGTCGCGGCGCTCGAGCTCGTGGAGCGCCGCGGTGAGCAGGCGGGTGCCGGTCGAGCCGACCGGGTGGCCGAGCGCGATCGCGCCGCCGTTGACGTTGATCTTCTCCTCGGGGACCTGGTGCACCTTGGCCCAGGACATGACCACGCCGGCGAAGGCCTCGTTGACCTCGGCGATGTCGATGTCGCCGATCGTCATCCCGCTGTCCTTGAGCGCCTTCTCGGTCGCCTGGACCGGGCCGTCGAGGTGGTAGTAGGGATCCGAGCCGACCAGGTTGGACGTCACGATCCGCGCCCGAGCCTTCAGCCCCAGCGAGGCGGCGACCGCGGAGTCCATGAGCAGCAGCGCCGAGGCGCCGTCGGAGATCTGCGAGGACGTGCCGGCCGTGTGGGTGCCGCCCTCGAGCACCGGGCTCAGCCCGGCCAGCTTCTCCAGCGAGGTGTCGCGGATGCCCTGGTCCTCGGTGACGGTACGCACCTCGCCGGTGGGGTTGCCCTCGTCGTCGAGCATGGGGGCCTCGACGGCGAAGATCTGGCTCTTGAAGTGTCCGGCGTCGCGCGCGTGACGCGCCTTGACTTGCGACCACAGCCCGAACTCGTCGACCTCGTTGCGGGAGAAGCCGCGGTTCTTCACGATCCGGTCGGCGCCCTCGAACTGGTTGGGCAGATCGATGTTCCAGTCAGCGGGACGCGGATCGCCGGCGCCCTTCGGGACATTGGCGCCCAGCGGGATGCGCGACATCGACTCGATGCCGCAGGCGATGCCGACCTTGATCTGGTCCGAGGCGATCATCGCGTTGATCAGATGCGTGGCCTGCTGGGCCGAGGAGCACTGCGCGTCGATGACCGTGGAGCCGGTGTGGATCGGCAGCCCGGCGTGCAGCCAGGCGCGGCGGACCATGTTGTTGGACTGCTCGCCGGCCTGGGAGACGCAGCCGCCGATGACCTGATCCACCAGGTCAGGGTCGACTCCGGCGCGCTTGAGCACCTCCACCTGGGCGGCCCCGAGCAGGACGCCCGGGTGCAGGCCGGCGAGCCAGCCCTTGCGCTTGCCGATGGGGGTACGGACGGCTTCGACGATGACGGGCGTGCCCATGGAACCTCGCTCTTCGGGGGTTTCGACAAGTCGCTGGTGCGCGGGCGCGCACCGTCACGCCTGATGACGTGACACCGGTTACACTCGATTGGTCCAAAGTAGAACGTGTTCTCGTTTGGCGCAACCCTTGTGTGATCCTGGGCGCTGTGTGAACATAAACTAGAACGTGTTACAGAAAAGACCTCGAAGGAGCACACCCGTGACCGCTCTCCCCGTGGATTTCGATCCGACTGATCCCGTGCTCAACGAGGAGCGCGTCCCGCTCCAGGAGTTCATGGAGCTGCGGCGTACGGCTCCGGTCTTCTGGATCGAGCAGAAGCCCGAGGCGCGAGCAGGGTTCCTCGACACCGGCTTCTGGGCGGTCAGCAAGCACGAGGACATCCTCGCCGTCTCCAAGGACAGCGAGAACTTCAGCACCAACGAGAACGGCGTCATCATCAGGTTCGCGCCGGACATGACCCGCGAGCAGGTCGAGCTGCAGCGCGCGATGCTGATCCACCATGACGCTCCCGACCACACCAAGCTGCGCCAGATCATCAGCCGCGGCTTCACCCCGCGTGCGATCAACGCTCTCAAGGACCGTCTGGTCGAGCGGGCCAACAGCATCGTCGACGATGCGCTGGCCAAGGGGGAGGGCGACTTCGTCGCCGAGGTCGCCGCCGAGCTCCCGCTCCAGGCGATCGCCGAGCTTCTCGGCGTCCCGCAGGAGGACCGGCGCAAGCTCTTCGACTGGTCCAACCAGATGCTTGCCTACGACGACCCGGACTACAACGCGGACCCCGAGGCCGCCTCCATCGAGATCCTGACGTACGCCATGACGCTGGCTGCCGAGCGCAAGGCGGACCCCAAGGACGACATCATCTCCAAGCTCGTCAACGCCGAGCTGGAGGGCGGCGCGCTGGGTGATGACGAGTTCGGCTTCTTCGTCATCCTGCTCGCCGTCGCCGGCAACGAGACCACCCGCAACGCGATCTCCCACGGCATGCAGGCCTTCTTCGAGAACCCCGACCAGTGGGAGCTGTGGAAGAACGAGCGCCCCGACACGATGGTCGACGAGGTGATTCGCTGGGCAACCCCGGTGACCGTCTTCCACCGCACCGCGATCAACGACGTAGAGGTCGGTGGCCAGCTCGTCAAGGCCGGGCAGCGCGTCGGACTCTACTACGCCTCGGGCAACCACGACGAGGACGTCTTCGACGACCCCGACACCTTCGACATCACCCGCGAGCACAACCCCCACCTCGCCTTCGGCGGCCACGGTGCCCACTACTGCATCGGCGCCAACCTGGCCCGGATGGAGGTGCGGATCATGTTCGACGTGATCGCCGACCGGATGCCCGACCTGAAGCCCAACGGCGCCCCGCGCCGGCTGCGTCACGCCTGGATCAACGGCATCAAGGAGCTGCCGGTCACCTACGCCTGAGCCTCAGGCACGACGACATTGGAGAAGTGGGGCCGGCGGAACGGATAGCTCGCCGGCACCCACCTCTTCAGCGCTTCGTAGACCACCTCGTAGAGCCCCTGCTCATAGGCCTCGGTGGTCACCCACCAGCTGACATCGACGTCGTACGCCGCCAGCTCCTCGCTGAGCTCCTGCCGGACGCCCAGCGGGTAGAGATAGGCGCACCCGACGTAGCCGAGCGCTGAGGTCTCCAGGACGTAGGAGAACGACTTGTTCTCCTTCCACTCGCCCTCGTGCCAGACGAGGTCGATGTAGTCCTCCTCCTCCGACGTCGGACCCGTCGGCCAGCCGCCGCCCCGGGTCGCGTTGATGAGGTCCATGTCGGCGTTGATGGCGCGTACGTCATCGGCCAGGCAGTCGCGCGACAGCGGCCGCGCCGTCAGGTCGCCGTGGGTGAGCACCCGGGGCGCCTCGAACCCGTCGGGGACGGCCAGCAGCTTGCTCAGTCCTGCGTAGCTCATGCCCGAAGGCTACGTTCGGCGACGCAGCGCCAGCATCCCGGCGTACGCGTCGAGCAGCCGCTCCTTCGGGTACTCCTCCGGCTTCTCCAGGAGCAGCCGCGCGAACTCCTGCACCAGTGCGACGAGCGAGTGGGCGACCACCTCGACGTCGAGCTCGGTCCCGGGGTCGAGGTTGGTGCGGAGCACGTCGGCGACGAACCCGCGCAGCAGGACCAGGGTGCTCTCGATCCGCTCACGCACGGCGGGCGGTGCGCCATCGGTCAGGCCGAGGACCGGGCGCCAGGTCTCCGGGTCGGCCTCGACGGCCTGGAGCAGTCCGTCCGCCGCCTCGAGCAGCCACCGGTCGAGCTCGACCGGGGTCCCGCCGGCCGGGATGAGGGCCAGCGCCGCGGCGGTCGCGCGCTGCTGGGTGCGGTCGAGCAGGGCGTGCAGAAGAGGGTCGATCCCGCCGTACGCGTCGTAGACCACCGGTCGGGTCACGCCTGCCTCGGCGGCGATCGCGCTGATGGTGAGCTGGCCGTAGCCGTCGCGGGCGAGCACGCGCAGCGCCGCGTCGAGGAGCTCCTCGCGGCGCTCCTCGAGGGGCATCCGGGTGGCGTAGCGCCGCCGGGCGGCAGGTCGGTCGGTGGGCATCAGTTCCGAAGGGTAAAGGGCTCGTGGTCGAGCGGACGAAGGGGGTGACACAGGCCACACAGTGTGCGAATCTACACCCGTGTAGTAATTGGCGATAGCTGTCGACGAGGAGGAGTTCCGGGTGACTGCGACCTTGCCCGAGCGGCTGGCCACCGGGGTCTGGCGCCGCACGGCCGACGGGCTCCGGACGGTGGGAGAGACGATCGCCCTTGGCGCCGAGGCGTGTGCCCACGCCGTGGTCGACATCCTCACCGGGCGGTTCGACTGGGCCCAGGCGGCGGACCAGGCCTGGTTCATGGCCCGGGTCTCGCTGCTGCCGACGATCCTGGTCGCGATCCCGTTCGGGGTGGTGACCTCCATCCAGGTCGGCGCGGTGGCCAACAGCATCGGCGCCTCCTCCTTCAGCGGCGCCGTCAACGGCGTCGGGGTGCTGCGCCAGGCCGCGCCACTGGTCACCTCGCTGATCATCGCGTGCGTGGTCGGTTCGGCGATCTGCTCCGATCTGGGGATGCGCGCGATCCGCGACGAGATCGCGGCCCTGGAGGTGATGGGCACCAACCCGGTCCAGCGGATGGTCGCGCCCAGGATCGTGGCCGCCGTCTTCCTGTCGGTGATGCTGACCGCGATCGTCGCGGTGGCCGCGATCGCGACCGGCTACGTGATGAACGTCGGCCGCGGCGTGGTCGGGGCCGGCACCTATCTGGACGCGTTCACCAACTTCAGCCAGAGCGCCGACCTGTGGCTGGCCGAGGGGAAGGCGGTGCTGTTCGGGCTGATCGGCACCACGGTCGCAGCGCACAAGGGGCTGGGGGCGACCGGTGGACCGCAGGGCGTGGCCGACGCGGTCAACCAGACCGTCGTGCTGAACGTGATCGTGCTCGCCGTGGTGAACGCGGTCGTCACCCAGGGCTACCTGGCCCTCGCCCCGGGCGGTGGTGCGTGATGGCCGCGGTCGAGACCGACGGCCCGGCGACCGGCTGGTGGAGCCCGCTGGTGCCGTTCGGTTCCTTCCTCACCTTCAGCGCGTCGGTCCTGCTGGCGGTGCCGGCCACGCTGGTGCACCACTGGCGCACCTGCCTGGAGCACTTCTCCGACATCTGCTGGGGCAAGGGCGCGATCATCGTCGGCGGCGGCACGATCGGGGTGATGGTGCTGCTCTCGGTCTCGGTCGGCACCTCGCTCGGCATCGAGGGCTTCAACGGGCTCGAGCTGGTCGGCCTGGCGCCGCTGGTCGGGTTCATCTCGGCCACCGCCAACACCAGGGAGCTCGGGCCGCTGGTCGCCGCGCTGGCCCTGGGCGCGCAGGTCGGCTGCCGCTTCACCGCGCAGCTCGGCGCGATGCAGGTCAACGAGGAGGTCGACGCGCTCGAGGTCATGTCGGTGCGGCCGGTCAACTATCTGGTCGCCACCCGCCTGGTCGCCACCATGATCGCCATCGTGCCGCTCTACGTGATCGGCCTGCTCGGCTCCTACATCGCCTCGGAGTCGACCGTCGTGATGCTCTTCGGCCAGTCGCCGGGCCAGTTCGACCACTACTTCCTGGAGTTCCTGACGATGCGCGACATCGGGTTCTCGCTGGTCAAGATCTTGATCTTCGCCGCGATCGTGGTGCTGATCCACTGCTGGTACGGGCTATCGGTCTCGGCCGGATCGCTCAACGTCGGCGAGGCCACCGGCCGATCGATCCGGGCCAGCTTCGTGGTCATCGTCGTGCTCAACATGCTGTTCACCGTCGCCATGTGGGGTGGCGACCCGGGGTTCAGGATCTCCGGATGAGCCGCGCCACCAGACCCCAGACCCTGGCCGTACGCGGCGCCGCCGGTGTGGTGGCCTGCGGCCTGCTCGCCGCCGGGATGATCGTGCTCGCCGGGCGCCCGTTCTCCGACGACGTCGCGACCCGGGCCGCCATGGTCGACGTGGGTGCCTCGCTGCGTACCGGGTCGGACGTGAAGATGGGCGGCGTCATCATCGGCACGGTCACCGGCATCTCCCGGGGATCCGACTCCTCGAAGGCATCGGTCGCGATCCGCCTGAAAGGTGACGCGGCGGACCGGCTCCCGGCAGACGTGGCGGCGCGGGCGCTGCCGGCGACCGTCTTCGGCACGGCGTACGTCGACCTGGTCTCGACCGGTTCCCGGTCGGGGAGGTGGGCGGGTGGCACGATCCCGCAGGACCTGCGCCAGGGCACGGTTGAGCTGCAGCAGGCCCTCGACAGCATCGACGAGCTGGTCAAGGCGGTCGGCCCGGCCGACCTCAACGCCGCGCTGTCCGCGGTGGCCGCCGGCCTCGACGGCCGCGGCGACGACATCCACCGGACCCTCGAGCTCGCCGCGAGGGTGCTGGAGCAGGCCGAGGCCGACCTGCCCACGATCCGGTCCACGGCGGCCCTGCTGGCGGTCAACCTGGAGACCCTGCAGGCCTCCGCCAACGACCTGTTCGCCGCCCTGGAGTCCGGCACCGCGACCGCCGAGACGATCGCGGCCAAGCGCGAGCAGCTCGCCGCGCTGCTCTCGGGCGGGCTCACCCTGACCACGGACGCGCAGAGGTTCCTCGACGAGCACGGCGCCGAGCTGGTCGAGGCGATGGACCAGGCAGCGGTGGTCGCCGATGCCGTCGCCGACAACCGGGAGGACGCGGTGGTGGAGGGCTTCCGGGCCAACCGCGAGATCGGCCGGGAGGTCCCGACCGTGATCGACGACGGGCGGGCGGTGCTCGACCTGATCCTGCACCGGGTGGCGCCGCCCTACTACACCCGCGAGCGCGACTGCCCGACCTACGGCAGCACGAGGGGAGAGTGCTGATGTCCGGACTGCGCGGCTCCTCGGGACGCCCGACCGCGACCTACCTCAAGCTCGGCGCCTTCACCCTCGTCGCCGGGCTCGCCTTCGCGCTCGTCCTCGGCACGCTGAAGGCGCCGGTCGCCGGCGACCTGACCACCTACACCGCCGAGTTCGCCGACGTGAACGGCCTGCACGAGGACGATGCCGTACGCATCGCGGGGGTCAGCGTCGGCAAGGTCACCGACATCACGGTCACCGCCGCCGGGAGGGCGAGGGTCGAGCTCAGCGTGTCCCGCAAGCAGCCGGTCCTGGACAGCGCACGGCTCTCGGTCCGCTACCAGAACATCGCCGGGCAGCGGTTCCTCGGGATCGAGCAGACCCGAGGGTCCGGGAGGCCACTGGCCGCAGGGGCGCGGATCCCGGCGAGCCGGACCAGCGCCGGGTTCGACCTGACCGAGCTGCTCAACGGGTTCCGGCCGCTCTTCGACGTACTCGAGCCTGACGAGGTCAACCAGCTCGCCGCCACCATCTTGAAGGTCCTCCAGGACGAGGGCGGCAGCATCCCGGTGCTGCTGGAGCAGACCGCCGAGCTGACCAGGTTCGTGGCCACCCGCGACCAGGTCTTCGACCGGGTGCTGACCAACCTGACTCCCTTCCTGGCAGACCTGGCCGCCCAGGGGGACGAGTTCGAGACCACAGTGCACGAGCTGGAGAGGCTGATGAAGGGCCTGGCCGAGCAGCGCGACGCCCTGGGCGCCTCCGTCGAGGAGCTGTCCGGGCTGCTGGCCACCGGCGCAGACTTCGGTACGCGGATCGAGGCTCCCGCACGCACGCTGAGCCGCAACCTGCGGATCTCGGTGACCGCCTTCGCGGCCAACCTGACCAGCTTCGAGGGTGCCGTGGTCGCCTTCGCCCAGCTGGTCGAGACGCTGGGCAGGATCACCTCCTACCGCAACGCGCTCAACATCTACGTCTGCCGCTACGACTTCTCCGTCGACGAGCTCGTGCTGGCGCTGCCACCGACCGACGACCGCTACTCCGAGGTGTGCTCCGGATGACTCCACTGCGAACCATGGACCCGCTCAAGGTCGGGATCGTCGCCGTCGTGCTCGCTGCGCTGGCGGTCGTCTTCGTCTTCCGTGCCGGGGCGCTCGGCTTCGGCGAGCGGGTCTGCGTGGCCCACTTCGAGCACACCGCGGGACTCCGGGTCGGCGAGGACGTGACCGTGGCCGGCGCGCGGGTCGGCGAGGTGCGCTCGATCTCGCTCGGCGCCCACGACGTGATCGTGGAGTTCACCGTCGAGGACCACATCCGGCTCGGGGCTCGCACCCGGGCCGAGATCGAAGTCGCCACGCTGCTCGGCACGCACCTGCTCGCCGTCACGCCGGTCGGTGGGGGAGAGCTGGCCGACGACACCATCGCCCTCTCGGCGACGAGGGTTCCCTACAACCTCCAGGACATCGTCGACCGCGGCAGCGCCTCCCTCGACCAGCTCGACCCCGAGCTCCTCTCCGGCACCCTCGACGAGGTCGGCCGCACCATGGCCAGCTCCCAGCCCGACCTCGCCGCCGCCCTCGACGGCATCTCCGCGGTCTCCGAGGTCGTGCTCACCCGCGCTGACCAGGCCGACGCCCTGGTCAGCGCGGCCACCGACGTGACGAGCCGGCTCAACGCCAACAGCACCGAGATCGTCTCGCTGATGAAGCAGTCCAACGCGGTGATGGCCGAGCTGCAGAGCCGACGCGGCGCGATCCGCCGGCTGCTGGCCGACGCCCAGCGGCTCACCACCACCCTGAAACGGGTCGTCTCCGAGAACCGGCAGGACCTCGAGGTCGCGCTGACCAAGCTGGCCGTGGTCGTCAAGGGGCTGCGCGCACAGGAGAGGGAGCTCAGCGCCGCTCTCGACGTCCTCGGTCCGTCGGCGCGCTACCTGGCCAACGCCACCGGCAACGGCCCGTGGATCGACATCCGGCCCGACGACCGCGCGCTGCCCGACGGGCTGACCTGCCGGGTGAGGGGACTGTGCTGATGTCGATGGCGTCGAAGCTGGGCAGAAACATGGGCAGGTATGTCGCGATCCTGGTGGCCGTGGCCGTGGTCGCCGCCGTCGGCGCGGGTGCGGCGGCGATCCCGCTGGCCGGCACCTACTCGGTGACCGTCACCTTCGCCGACACCGCCGGCCTCTTCGTCGGCAACGACGTCGGCGTGCTCGGCGTCAAGATCGGCGAGGTCAGGCGGATCACCCCGGCAGGCGCAGGCGTCGAGGTGGACCTCGAGCTCGACCGGGGCGTCACCGTGCCCGCCGACGCCCAGGCGCTGATCGTCTCCCGCTCGGTCGCCAACGACCGCTACGTCGAGCTCACCCCGCGCTACGACGGCGGGCCGGTCCTCGCCGACGGCGACCTGATCGCCAGCGAACACACCCGCACCCCGGCCGACTTCGACGCCATCCTGGACGCGCTGGACCGGTTCAGCAGCGGGATCGCCGGAGGCGACGGGAAGAGCGTCGGCCGGTTCCTCCAGGCAGGGTCGGCGACCCTGGGGCCGAACGGGCAGCGGGCGGGCGCCGCGCTGGCCGATCTCGCCGCCGCCCTGAGCGAGATCAACGGCCACACCGACTCCGCTGTCACCGCGCTGCACGAGACCGACGAGCTGACCAGCGCGATGGTCGCCCACGACGCGCTGATCGAGCTGTTCATCGAGAACGTCGCCGCGACCTCCGATCTGCTCGCGGAGCAGCGCACGGAGTTCACCGCCACGCTGCGTACGACCCGGGAGGCGATCGACGCGCTCGCCAGGTTCACCCAGGCCAACGACAAGGATCTCCAGGCGGCGCTGACGCAGGTCGACGCCGTGCTCGACCTGATCCTGGCGCACACCGACGACATCGAGGAGTTCGTCGAGGTGCTCCCGTTGGCCCTGCAGAACGTCGAGCAGGCGCGGGCCCCCGGAGGCGTGATGCTGCGCGTGCCGCTCACCGACGCGCTCAGCGAGGAGCTCGCCGGCCGGTGCCGCGAGGCCCTCTCGGACGTGTGCGACATCGTCGGGACCGACCCACTGAACACGGGTGGTCGGCCATGAGGCGGGCCGTCCTGACGTCCGCGGCCGCGGGCCTGCTGCTGACCGGGTGCGGCATCGACGCCCGTACGCTGCCCCTGCCCGGCACCCGCGCCGGGGACGACGCGACCACGGTTGAGGCCGCCTTCGACGATGCCCTCAACCTCGGCGTCGGCTCGAAGGTGAGTGTCAACGGCGTCGACGCCGGCCGGGTCACCGCCCTGTCCACCGACGGCTACTCGGCGGTGGCCGAGATGAGCCTCCACGACGGCGTACGCGTCACCGATCGTTCCGCGGCGAGGCTGCGCTACGACACCCCGCTCGGCGAGGTCTACGTCGATGTGACCACACCCGAGGGCGGCCGGACGATCCCCGAGGGAGGACGCCTGGATCCGGCGCGGTCGACGACGGCACCGACCGTCGAGGACGCGCTCGCCTCGGCGTCCCTGCTCATCAACGGCGGCGGCATCGGCGACCTCGGGCGGATCGTCGACGAGCTCAACCGGGCCGTCGGCGACGGCACCGATCTGTCCCAGGTGCTCGACCGGAGCGCCACCTTCCTCACCGAGGCCAACCGCACCACCGCCGAGATCGACCGCGCCCTCACCTCGCTCGACGCCGTCTCGGCGACCCTGGCCCAGGAGAAGGAGACCATCACCGAGGCGCTGGCGGCGATCGGGCCGGCGGCCCGCACGGTTCGACAGCAGACGAAGCAGATCATCACCCTGCTCAACCGGCTGGTGAGACTCTCCCGCGACGCCAACGGGGTGCTCGACCGGATGGACGACGACACCGTCGCCGTGGTCCGCGACGCCGGGGCGATCCTCGCCCAGGTCCGCCGGATCAGTGGCGATCTCGGCCCGGGTCTGGACACGTTCAGCACGGCGATCAACCAGCTGCTCGAGGTGATCCCCGCCGACCACCTGCCGATCCAGCTCCGCGTCGACGTCGGCGACTCCGTCGAACAGGATCCGCTGAACCCGCTGCCGCCGCTCCTGGAGTCACCGGTCCTGCCACAGCAACCCGGGTGGGACCTCGGCGACCTCCTCGGCGACGGCGGCCCGCTCGGAGGGGTGGGCTGATGGCGCTGCGCGAGACCGACCGGCGCCTCTTCGTCGGCTTCGGGGCGGCCATGGTCGTGTTCGTCGCGGTGACGGCGTATCTCCTCCTGGTCACGCTGCAGATCCCGCTCCTGTCCCGGCCGGCCACGGTCACCGTCGACCTGGAGCGCACCGGCGGCCTGTACGAAGGCTCGTCGGTGACCTACCGCGGCGCGAAGGCCGGGGTGGTGGAGACGATCGAGCTGACCACCGACGGCGGAGCCCGGGCGCGGATCAGGCTGGAGCCCGACGTCCGGATCCCTCAGGACTCCCCGGCCGAGGTGCGCAGCCTGTCGCCGGTGGGGGAGCAGTACCTCGACTTCCAGCCGACCACCGCCTCCGGGCCCTACCTGCACGACGGCAGCCGGGTCCGAGCCGAGGCGGTCGACCTGCCCACCACCCTGGCCAGCACGGTGGTCAGCCTCGAGAAGCTGATGGACCAGGTCGACCCCGAGCAGCTGCACGCCGTGATCGCGGGGCTGCGCGCGACCTTCGCCGGTCGCGAGGACGAGCTCGGTGACCTGGTCGAGGGCAGCCAGGTCCTGCTGGTCACCCTCGACGAGGAGTGGCCCACCATCTCGCACGTACTGGTCAACTCAGAGTCCCTGCTCCGCATCAGCGATCGACATGCCTCTGACGTACGCGCCACCGCGCACGACCTCGCCCTGCTCACCGCCGAGCTGAAGAAGGCCGACCCCGAGCTGCGCCGCGCCTTCGACCGCGGCCCCGAGCAGTTCGCCGACCTCGTCCGTCTGGTCGGCGTCCTGGACCGTACGCTGCCACCGACCGTGGACCGCACCACTGCCCTCACCGACATCCTCGTCGTGCGCGACCCGCACCTGCGTGAGCTGCTGGCGGAGTATCCCGACGCCATCCGCTCGCTGGCGGATGCGATGTACGACGGCGCGATCCACGGCGGCCTCGTCCTGCAGAACGACTACCAGTGCGACTACGGCGGCCCCAAGCATCCGGCCACCGACACCACCCCCGAGCCGCTCTACAAGGACGGCCACTGCTCCGCGCCGCCCGACAGGGTCGTGCGCGGAGCCGAGAACGCACCCGGCTCGACCGGATAGGCGGACTCTCAGGCGTCCTTGAACGCGCGGTGGAGCGCCCTGCCCATGAAGGCGCCGAGGTCGTCGGGACCCCAGTCGTTGCTCGAGTCGAGGAGCGACCGCACCGCCGACTCACAGGCCGAGAGGAAGAGGTCGATCAGGACAGGGAGCTTTCGCTCCAGGTCGGCGGTCTGCCACCAGCGCTCCATGGCGGGTCTGATCCACTCGGTCGCCTCCGTCTGGACTCGGGCCTTGGCAGCGCGGAAGCGCTCGGCGATGGCCGGGTCCGGCTCGCCGGAGAAGACGAGTCGCCAGGTCTCCGGCGCAGCGGCCGCCGCGTTGAGGAGCGCACGGAAGCCGTCGACGAAGGCCCGTTCGGGATCGTCGGGGTTCGCGGAGCTGTGGAGTGCGGTGAGGATCGCCTCGAGCAGGTCGGCCGACTCCCGGTCGAGGAGAGCCTCGACCAGCTCGACCCGGTCCGCGAAGCAGGCGTACACGACGGGGCGAGTCACTCCCATCGCAGAGGCGACGGCCCCGATGGTCACCGCACCGATCCCGTCCGCGACCGCGATCGCCCTGGCAGCGTCGAGCACTTGGGGGCGTCGGCGCTCCGGGCCCAGGTGTGGGGCGCGCCGGCGCTGCGCATGGTCGGCTGCGGTCGAAGACATGCCCCAAGCGTAGGGGATCCGGCCAGTTCCTGCATCGCTGTAGCAATTTCCTACACGAGTGTATTAATCTGTGCGAAGTCCCTCGACACGGAGCGTGCACATGCAGCTGTTCAACCCTCACAAACCCGACTTCAGCGAGTTCGATGACGAGACCCGCCGGATCTTCGAGGCGACCATCGACTTCTTCGAGGGCAAGGGCAAGGAGTGGCTGCTTCAGCAGGACCGCGACCGCGTCTGGTACGAGGAGTTCCTCGCCTTCCAGAAGCGGGAGCGGGTCTTCGCGACGCTGCTGACCCCGGCAGCCCAGGCCGACGGCGACCCGAACAAGCGCTGGGACGAGGCCCGCATCACCAAGTACAGCCAGATCCTCGGCTTCTACGGGATGTCCTACTGGTATGTCTGGCAGGTCACGATCCTCGGCCTCGGCCCGATCTGGCAGTCCGACAACGAGGCGGTGAAGCGCAGGGCTGCGCGGCTCCTGGACGAGGGCGCGATCTTCGCCTTCGGCCTCTCGGAGCGCGAGCACGGCGCGGACGTCTACACCTCCGACATGGTCCTGACCCCCGACGGGAACGGCGGCTACCTGGCCAACGGCGGCAAGTACTACATCGGCAACGGCAACAAGGCCGGCATGGTCTCGGTCTTCGGCCGCGTCGAGGGGTTGCCGACCGGACCCAAGACCCAGGACGGCTACGTCTTCTTCGTCGTCGACAGCCAGCACGAGGCGTACAAGCTTCGCAAGAACGTCGTGAACTCGCAGATGTACGTCGCGGCCTTCGACCTCGAGGACTACCCGATCCGCGAGGAGGACATCATCCATGTCGGGTCGGAGGCGTTCGACGCTGCCATCAACACCGTCAACGTCGGCAAGTTCAACATCGGATTCGGATCGCTCGGCGCCGTCCAGCACGTCTGGCACGAGGGCATCACCCATGCCGACAGCCGCGTTCTCTTCGACACCAGGGTCACCGACTTCCCGCAGGTCCGGGCGCTGTTCGTCGAGAGCTGGGTCCGGCTCGCCGCGATGGAGCTTTTCGGGGAGCGCGCCATCGACTACATGCGCTCGGGCAACGCAGATGACCGCCGCTACCTGCTCTTCGACGCGATCGAGAAGATGAGCGTGAGCCGCCAGGGGGCGAAGGTCTACGACCTGATCGCCGACTGCATCGCAGCCCGCGGCTTCGAGAACGACATGTACTACCCGGTCGGCGCGGTGGCCATGATGGGTCTGCCTCGGCTCGAGGGCACGGTCCACGTGAACATGGCCCTGGCGCTGAAGTTCCTGCAGAGCTACCTCTTCAGCCCGACGGACCCGAGCCTGGCACTGCTCGCGGCCCGGAAGCCGGGCGGGCCGAGCCGGGTGCCGGACGCGGCCTTCGCGCGCGCGTTCAAGGCCTCGCGCGCGGCCATCCGCGCTGCTGCGCCGCTGGTCGGGTCGAGACTCCCGTCCGTCAAGGCGCCGGCCCTGCCGCCGCGCCGGCGCGACCCGGTGGACGACACCTTCCTCTTCGCCCAGGGCCCGGCCCAGGGACTGGGCAAGGTGGCCTTCCATGACTGGCGTGCGGTGTACGCCGAGTGGGCCCACCTGCCGAACATGAAGCTCCTGCTGGAGCAGGTCGACGCCTTCCAGGCGCTGCTCGGAGCCACACCACTGACCAAGACCCAGATGCGCGACCTGGATCTGCTTCTGGTCGTCGGCGACATCTTCACCACGGTCGCCTACGGCGACCTCATCCTGCAGCAGGCCACGATCTGGGGCATCGACGACGATCTCGTCGAGAGCATCTTCGAGGTCCTGGTCGGCGACATCTCCGCCCATGCCGTGACGCTGACGCGCAAGCCGTCGCTGACCGGCGCCCAGGCGAAGGCCGCCACCGCGATCCAGCGCCGTCCCGCCTTCGACGCCGAGCGCACGGCCCGGGTGTGGGCGGACGCGCGCGCCACCGCCGGCACCTACGTGATGAACCCGTGAACCGACCAGCAAGGAGCAAGCGATGAAGAAGACCCGCGAGATCACGCCGCACGAGGACTACGGGTTCTTCGGCCCGGACTCGATCACCCAGAAGGTGTGGGGCCATCCCGCGGTCCCGCTGATGGGCATCGTACGAGCGGTGACGATCGAGGAGCTCGATCCCAACCTCCTCGCCGCCGTGCACGACACCGGTGCGAACTACGACCGGCTCGACACCCGCTATGCGAGGACGGTCCAGTACTTCGCCGCGGTGGCGTTCGCCGACAGCCGAACGGTCACCAAGATGGCCGACGTGCTGGTCAAGATCCACTCCAAGGCGATCGGCATCGAGCCGGTCAGCGGCAACCGGTACGACGCCAACGACCCCGACTCCCAGCTCTGGATCCTGATCACGGGCTGGCACTCCGTCCTCACCGCCTATGAGACGTTCGGACCCGGCAAGCTCTCCGATGCCGAGGTCGAGCAGTTCTGGGCCGAGTGTGCGATCGCCGCGGAGTTCCAGACCTGCGACCCTCGGGCGGTTCCCCGCTCGCGCGAGGAGGTGCGCGCGTACTTCGAGGCGTGGCGGCCCAGGCTCGCGGCGAGCGAAGCCACCCAGCGGATGATGCACCACCTGCTGAACGGCGCCGACGCGGTCCTTCCCCGCAGGGGGCTGCTGGGCGTGATGCGCCCGGTCGCGAACGCGTTGATCTGTAGGGCGACGATCGCCACCCTGCCGCGTCACATGCGTCGGCTCGCCGATATTCGCCAGTCGCGGGCGACGGACGTGGTGGTGATCTCGATCATGAAGGTGCTGATGGCGGCCGTCGACCGGAGTCATCCGCTGAAGCGATGGATCTTCGGCATCATCGCGCCGAAGGCCCTGTCGATCGTGGAGCCTTCTTGGCAAGGCATCCCGCCGGCGAACCCGGTCGTGCTCACGCCCGCAGAAGCGCGGGAACGCTACGGGTACGTCCAACCCGCCCTGGCTCATCTCGAGCTGCGTGCCCGGCAGCGGGCACGCGTCTTCGACGATCACCAGGCGCCCAGCGACGAGGGTCTGATCGAGTCCCAGCCCATGCTCGGAACCCTGGGCTGACGGCTGCCGCGGATCGCTGAGGCTCCCGGTCGGTCACAGGGGACCGACCGGGAGCCAGGCGTTCGTCAGGGGACCGAGGGCTAGTTCGCCGGCTGCTCGGACCCCACGACCCACATCGAGAAGAACTGCGACCCGCCGCCGTAGGCGTGCCCGAGCGCCCGGCGGGCACCGTCGACCTGGTGCTCGCCGGCGCGCCCCCTGACCTGCAGGGCGGCCTCGGCGAAGCGGAGCATGCCGGAGGCGCCGATGGGGTTGGAGGAGAGCACGCCGCCGCTCATGTTGACCGGCAGGCTGCCGCCGATGGCGGTCTCGCCGGCCTCGGTGAGCTTCCAGCCCTCGCCCTCCGGCGCGAAGCCGAGGTTCTCGAGCCACATCGGCTCGAACCAGGCGAACGGCACGTAGATCTCGGCACAGTCGATCTCGCGGGCCGGGTCGGTGATCCCGGTCGCCTTCCACAGCGCCGCCGCGGCCTCGCGGCCCGCCTGCGGGTTGACCTGGTCGCGCTCGGCGGCCGAGGTGGGCTCCGAACGCATCACGGTGCCGTGGATCCAGGCGGGTGCGTCGTACGTCTTGGCGACGTCCTCGGCGGCGATCACCATCGCGCAGGCCCCGTCGGAGGACGGGCAGGTCTCGTCGTAGTGGATGGGGTCCCACAGCATCTGGCTCGCCAGCACGGATTCCACCGTGGTGCCCTCGTTGTGCAGGTGGGCGAAGGGGTTCTTGAGCGCGTTGTTGCGGTCCTTGGCCGCGACGATGGCACCGATGTGCGAGGGCGCCTCGGAGCGGCGGATGTAGGAGCGTACGTGGGGAGCGAAGTAGCCGCCGGCGCCGGCGTGGACCGGCATCACGAACGGCACCGGCACCGACAGCGCCCACATCGCGTTCGACTCCGACTGCTTCTCGAAGGCGACGGTGAGGACGCGCTTGTGGACGCCGGCCTGCACCAGCGAGGAGGCGACGATGGCGGTCGAGCCGCCCACCGAGCCGGCGGTGTGCACCCGCAGCAGCGGCTTGCCGGCGGCGCCCAGCGCCTCGGCGAGATAGAGCTCGGGCATCATCACGCCCTCGAACAGGTCCGGCGCCTTGCCGATGACGATGGCGTCGACCTCGTCGAGGGTCAGCCCGGCGTCCTCGAGGGCCCGGTCCATCGCCTCCCGGCAGAGCCCGGCCATCGAGACGTCCTCGCGCTTGGCGCGGTGGTGGGTCTGGCCGATCCCGACCACTGCGGCTGGGGTCTTGCCCATCAGTTTCGTCCTTCCATCACGCACACGAGGTTCTGCTGCAGTGCCGGCCCGCTGGTCGCGTGGCCGAGCACCTTGTCGGCCGAGCCGTCCCAGATCTTCCTGGCGGCCTCGCCGATCCGGATCGCGCCGGCGCTGAACATCGGGTTGGCGGCGAGCGCCCCACCCGAAGGACTGATCTGTACGTCACCACCCAGCCCGAGCGCGGAGCGCAGGACGAGCTCCTGGTGGCTGAACGGCGCGTGCAGCTCGGCGACCTGGACGCCTTCGGTGCCGCCCACGGCCGCCGCGGCCCGCTGCGCCGAGCCCGACGCCGTCAGGTCTCGGGTGCCGAGGTCGAGGCCGTCGGAGCTGTGCGCGATGCCGGTGATCCAGGCAGGACGCTGCTGGACCTCACGCGCCCGGTCGCCGGCGGCGAGCACGATCGCCGCCGCGCCGTCGGTCACCGGCGCGCAGTCGTGCTTGCGCAGCGGGTCGGCGAACATCGGCCGGGCGAGCAGCTCGCTCACCGAGGAGCCGCCGGCACGGACGGCGTACTCGTTCTTCTCCGCATCCGTCAGCGACCTGTTGACGACCTCGGCCAGTGCGGCCTCGTCCCAGAGCCCGGCGTCGAGCCCGAGGCGCGCCTGGAGCGCGGCCAGGGAGACGGTGTCGGGCCACAGCGGCGTCATCGTGTAGGGGTCGAGCTGCAGCGTCAGCGTCCGGCGCAGCACTCCCGCCGACGCCTTGCCGAAGCCGAAGACCAGCGCGGTGTCGACCTCGCCGGTCTGGATCTTCAACCAGGCCTCGTAGAGCGCCCAGGCGGCGTCCATCTCGACGTGCGACTCGTTGACCGGCGGCAGCACCCCGATCGCGTCGATCGCGCTCACGAACGAGAACGACCGGCCGGCCAGGTAGTCCGAGGAGCCGGAGCACCAGAACCCGATGTCTGATCTGGTCCATCCGGTCTGGTCGTAGCACTCGGCCAGGATCGGCACGAGCAGCTCCGCCATGCTCGGCGACCCGTCGAAGTCCTTCATCTGTCGCTGGGCGAACCCGACGACGGCAACGTCTCTCACTGAGCGCTCCTCACAGGTGGTGCTTGTAGCTGTCGAAGTCCGCGTCCGGCTCGCCGGTCGGCGCGAAGTGGCTGATGTTCTCGATGCTGGTGCCCCACTCGTCACGCGGCTTCCAGACCGCCTTGACCCGCATCCCCATCCGGACCTCCTCGGCCGGGATCTCCAGGATCAGGTGCTGCAGCGCGATGTCGGCGCCGTCGAGGAGGACGTACGCGGAGACGTACGGCGGCTTGATCTTCTGCCCCAGGAACGGGACGTTCACGACGCAGAAGGTGGTCACCGTGCCGACGTGGGAGAGCTCGATCTCCTCCGCGGTCGGCACGCCGTCGGTCGGGCAGGCGCCCCGCGGCGGGACGTAGACCTTGCGGCACTTCGGGCAGCGCTGGCCCAGGATCCGGCCCTCGGCCAGGCCGCGGAAGAACGAGGACTCCTCCGGCGAGGCCGCGTAGTGGTAGTCGAGGCTGACCGGGGTGACGACCATGCTGACGTCCTCGCCTCCGGCTTGCGCCGGGGCGCCTGCTGGGTCGCCGCCGTCGGCCTCGAAGACGAGGTCGGTGACTGAGCCGGTGCGCTCCTCGGCCCAGCGGGCACGGACTCGCATCCCGGTCTCGATGTCGTCGGGGGAGGCGACGTCGACCGCGTGCAGCCACGGGGTGTCGGCGCCGTCGATGGTGATCAGGGCGTACGCGAACGGCCTCTCGAACGGCTGGCCGGCGACGGGTTCGCTGACCCAGGTCCAGGAGGTGACCGTGCCGGTGTCGGGCAGCTCGACGAACTCGGTCACGGCCTGGTGGCTCACCGGGTCGAACTCAGGTGGTGGGACGGCGACTCGACCGTCGCCGAGGCGTCCGCCGACGATGGTGGTGTCTCGGAGCCCGGTGAGGAAGCGGCCGATCACCGGCCCTGTGGATCTGGTGTAGTCGAAGGCGACCGTCACGGGTGCCTGAAGGGTGCGACTCATGCCGCCACCTCCGTAGCGCAGGCGCCAGGATACGGAGCTGGCGGCAAGAGGGCTTTGATGGTCACTCGCTGGCGCTCGTTCATGACAGAAAGTGAAACACGTTCTAGTATTGGCCACAACCCGTACGCCCTGCCGATCGGCGGCGGAGCCTCGGACGAAGGAGTCGATGAGAGTGAAGTTGGGGCTACAGTTGGGCTACTGGGGAGCACAGCCACCGACCGGCGTCGGCGAGCTCGTCGGCGCCGCGGAGGAGGCCGGGTTCGACGCGATCTTCACCGCCGAGGCCTGGGGGAGCGACGCGTTCACGCCGCTGGCCTGGTGGGGCCGGGAGACCTCCCGGGTGCGTCTCGGCACCTCGATCGTGCAGATGTCCGGACGCACGCCGACCTCGATCGCCATGCACGCGCTGACGCTCGACCACCTCTCCGGCGGCCGGTTCATCCTGGGGCTCGGCGTGAGCGGCCCGCAGGTGGTCGAGGGGTGGTACGGCCAGCCGTTCGGCAAGCCGCTGGCCCGCACACGTGAGGTCGTCTCGATCATCCGGAAGGTGCTCGCCCGGGAGGCGCCGGTGACCAACGACGGGCCGCACTACCCGCTGCCGTTCACTGGCGAGGGCTCGGTCGGGCTCGGCAAGCCGCTCAAGCCGATCGTGCACCCGCTGCGCTCCGACATCCCGATCTGGCTCGGCGCGGAGGGCCCCAAGAACGTCGCCCAGACCGCCGAGATCGCCGACGGCTGGATCCCGATCTTCTACACGCCCCGGTCCGCCCCGATGTACGCCGACTGGCTGGCCGAGGGCTTCGCGCGCCCCGGCGCGCGGCGTACCGCCGACGACTTCGAGATCGCCGCGACCTGCCACCTCCAGGTCGTCGCGGACGCGGACGAGAAGAAGGCCGCGCTCGAGGCGATGAAGCCGTTCGCGGCCCTCTACATGGGCGGGATGGGCGCGAAGGAGCAGAACTTCCACAACCAGGTCTTCGAGCGGATGGGCTACGCCGAGCTCGCCGGGCAGGTCCAGGCGCTCTACCTGACCGGTGAGAAGGAGAAGGCCACCGCCCTCATCCCCGACGAGCTCGTCGACGACCTGCACATCATCGGCACCGAGGCCGAGGTACGCGACAAGGTGGCCCAGTGGGAGGAGACCGGCGTGACCACGCTGCTGCTGAGCCTCGGCTCGGCCGCCGACGTCCATCGCATCGCCGAGGTGCTCGGGTGACGGCGGTCTATGCCGTCACCGGGTCGGCCTCGGGCATGGGCGCCGCCGTGGTCGAGCGGCTCACCGCCGCCGGACACCGGGTCATCACTGTGGACATCGCCGAGGCCGATGTGGTTGCAGACCTGTCGACGCCGGAGGGTCGCCGCGACGCCACCGAGAAGGTGCTCGCCGCATCCGGCGGCCGGCTCGCCGGCGCCGTCCTCGCGGCCGGTCTCGGGCCAGCGCCGGGACGTGACCGACCGGCCATGATCACCCAGGTCAACTACTTCGGCGTCGTCGAGCTGCTCGAAGGCTGGCGCGAGGCGCTCGCCGCGACCGGGAACGCGAAGGTCGTGGTCTTCTCCAGCAACTCGACCACGACGATGCCGCTGGTCCCGGGCCGCGCGGTCGCCGCGCTGCTCGGGGGCGACGCGGAGCGGGCGGTGAAGGCGTACCGGCTCTTCGGGAAGGGCGCCCCGGCGATGGCCTACGGCGGCTCGAAGGTGGCGGTGACCCGCTGGGTGCGTCGGCGCGCGGTCGAGCCGGACTGGGTCGGCGCCGGGATCCGGCTCAACGCGATCGCGCCGGGCGCGGTGCTGACGCCGCTGCTGGAGCGGCAGCTGGCGACGCCGGGCGAGGCTAAGGCGATCAAGTCCTTCCCTGTGCCTGCCGGCGGCTACGGCGACCCGGGTCTGCTCGCCGACTGGGTGATCCAGATGCTGAGCCCGGCCGCGGACTTCATGGTCGGCAGCGTGGTCGTGGTCGACGGCGGCAGCGACGCCTGGTTCCGGGCCGACGACTGGCCGCGGCCGGTGCCCGGCCGGCGGCTGCGCGGCTATCTGCGCCGGATGCGCGAGTTCAGGAAGGAACGTCGATGACCGACCCGCTCGCTCCCGCGACGCTGGGCCCGGTGACGCTGCGCAACCGGGTGATCAAGGCGGCGACCTTCGAGGGCGCCACACCCGGGGCGCTGGTCTCGGACCGGCTGATCGACTACCACCTCGCCGTCGCCGAGGGCGGCGTCGGGATGACCACGGTCGCCTATCTCGCGGTGGCCCCGGAGGGACGTACGCACGCCGACTGCATCTACTGGCGACCGCAGGCCCTGCCCGGACTGAGCAGACTGACCGAGGAGATCCACAAGACCGGCGCCAAGGTCTCGGCCCAGATCGGCCACGCCGGGCCGGTGTCGAACGCGAAGTCCAACGGAGTGCCCTCGCTGGCGCCGACGCGGTCGTTCAACGCTCTCGGGATGGCGTTCAACCGCGCCGCGACCGCAGCGGACCTCGCCCGGGTCGTCGAGCAGCATGGCGCCGCGGCCCGGATGGCGGTCGAGGCCGGATTCGACGCGATCGAGGTCCACCTCGGCCACAACTACCTGCCCAGCTCGTTCCTCAGCCCGCGCCTCAACCCGCGCACCGACGAGTTCGGCGGATCGCTGGCCAACCGAGCCTCGTTCCCGCGCCGGATCGTGGCTGCCGTGCGGGAGGCAGTGGGCGGCCAGGTCGCCGTGCTCGCCAAGATGAACATGCGCGACGGCTACCGCGGCGGGTTCGACATGCCCGAGTCGGTCGAGTTCGCGCGTCTGCTGGAGTCCGACGGGCACCTCGACGCGCTCGAGCTCACCGGCGGCTCCTCGTTCATGAACCCGATGTATCTCTTCCGTGGCGACGCCCCCTACCGCGAGATGGCCGCCAACATGCCGCTGCACCCGGTGATCAGGATGGGCATGCGGATGGTGGGGAAGGGCTTCTTCAAGGAGTACCCCTACAAGCCGCTCTACTTCCTCGACAACGCCCGTGAGTTCCGCCGCGCGCTCACCATGCCGCTCGTGCTCCTCGGCGGGGTCACCGACCTCACCGGGATGCGGACCGCGATGGACGAGGGCTTCGAGTACGTCGCGATGGCCCGTGCGCTGCTGCGCGAGCCGGACCTGGTCAACCGCCTGCGGCGCGATCCCGAGACCGTGTCGAGGTGCATCCACTGCAACCTGTGCATGTCGACCATCTACCCGGGGACCCACTGCCACCTCGACGACGAGCACGTCTACGGTGAGGCTCACCCGATCCAGGAGACGAGGACCTAGATGTCGATGCACTACGGACGTGCCCACCACCCGCAAGCGGCTCCGGGATACGTCCACGACGACATGACCGACGCCGAGATCAAGGAGCGCGAGGCGGTCCTGGTCCCCCTCACCGACTCGGTGCGCGGCCTCGTCGACGCCGTGGTGCGCACCCAGGTCCCGGACGCGGTCCTCAACGACGTACGCAGCAGGGTCGAGGCGCTGACCGCTGAGCTGCTCGCCGAGGCGCTGCCCGGCCCGCACGGCGTCCGGTTCGGCTCCGACGGTGGCTTCCGCAACTACGGCAACCCGGTGGTCGGCAAGGGCAACGCCTTCGCCCCGCCGCTGGCGGTGCAGCGTGACGGCGAGGACGTCTGGGCCGACTTCTCGCTCGGGCCGGCCTACGAGGGCCCGCCAGGGCTGGTCCACGGTGGCGTCTCGGCGCTGATCCTGGACCAGCTGCTCGGGGAGGCCGCCTCCGCGGGCGGCCGCCCGGGGATGACCGGCACCCTGACGATCGTCTACAAGCACGGCACCCCGCTGGGCCCGCTGCGCGGCGAGGCGCGGATCGAGTCGACCGAGGGAGTGAAGGCGATCGTACGCGGCCGGCTGCTCACCCGGCCGGGCGACGGCTCCGAGCCGACCCTGTGCGTCGAGGCCGAGGGCATCTTCATCCTGCCCCGATGGGCCAGGCAGCCGGTGGACCAGGGCGATCGGGAGCACGTCGGCGACGCCTGAGGCGACCGCGCTCGATCCCGAGGGCTAGAACACGTTCTAGTTTCGCGGTAGGGTGCGGGCATGGATACCAGCCGCATCGGTCCCCACAACGGTCATCTGATGGTCTCGGCGCTGGAGCGCCACAAGAACCGTCCGATCATGATGGTCTCGACAGGCTCGACATCCGAAGCTCCGGTGAGTCTGACCGGGGCGGAGGTCTCGGCCCGGATCAGCCAGTACGTCCAGGCCTTCGAGGCACTCGGCGCCGGCACCGGCTCGGCGACCGCGCTCCTCGCGCTCAACCGCCCCGAGGTGCTCTTCATCCTCGGCGCCGGCCAGACCCAGGGATTCCAGCGCACCTCGCTGCATCCGCTCGGGAGCGCCGAGGACCAGGCGTACGTGATCAACGACGCCGGGATCACCGGCCTGATCATCGATCCCTACTTCGCCGACCGCGCCGTCGAGCTGCTCCAGATGTGTCCGGGGCTGAAGCGGGTGCTCACCATCGGGCCGGTCCCGCCGCAGCTGGCCGAGGTCGGGGTCGACCTGGTCGCCGCCGCGGCGACGTATCCGGTCGAGCCGTTGAGCGCGCGGTTGCTCCCGTCGGACCACGTCACCTCGATCACCTACACCGGCGGGACGACCGGGAAGCCGAAGGGCGTGATCGGGCTGGCCGGGTCGTTCGCGACCATGACGCAGGTGCAGCTCTCGGAGTGGGAGTGGCCCGAGGCGCCCCGCTTCCTGATGTGCACTCCGCTCTCGCACGCAGGTGCCGCCTTCTTCGTGCCCGTCGTGATCAAGGGCGGGACTCTGTTCGTGCTGCCGAGGTTCGACCCGGCGGAGGTCCTGGAGACCATCGAGCGCGAGCGGATCTCCTCGCTCATGGTGGTGCCGACGATGCTCTACGCGCTCCTCGACCACCCCGACTCCCGCACCCGCGACCTGTCCTCGCTGGAGACCGTCTACTACGGCGCCTCCGCGATCAACCCGGTGCGCCTGGCCGAGGCGATCGACCGGTTCGGGCCGATCTTCGCGCAGTACTACGGCCAGTCCGAGGCGCCGATGGCGATCACCTACTTCGCCAAGACCGACCACGTCGACGAAGACGGCAAGCCGCTCACTCATCGGCTCACCTCCTGTGGGCGCCCCTCCGCGCTGGTCCGCACTGCCCTGATCGGCCCCGACGGCGCCCCGGTCGCTCCCGGCGAGCCGGGCGAGATCTGCGTCGCTGGCCCCCTGCTCTCCGGTGGCTACTGGCAGCTGCCGGAGGTCACCGCGGAGACCTTCCGGGACGGCTGGATGCACACCGGCGACGTCGCGCGCGAGGACGAGGACGGTTTCTGGTACATCGTCGACCGCACCAAGGACATGATCGTCACCGGCGGCTTCAACGTCTTCCCCCGCGAGGTCGAGGACGTCATCGCGACCCACCCCGCTGTCGCCCAGGTCGCCGTCATCGGCACCCCGCACGAGAAGTTCGGCGAGGCCGTGACAGCCGTCGTCGTCGTACGCCCCGGAGCGGCTCTCGACGACGCGGTCGTCGCCGAGATCCAGGCCCTGGTCAAGGAGCGGAAGGGCTCCGTGCAGGCGCCCAAGTCGGTGATCGAGGTCGACGAGATCCCGATGACCGCCCTCGGCAAGCCCGACAAGAAGGCCCTCCGGGCCCGCTTCGCCTGACCCCGCCGGCCGAGCCGTCACCTACGTCGGCCGAGCCGTCACCTACGTCGGCCGAGCCGTCACCTACGTCGGCCGAGCCGTCACCTACGTCGGCCGAGCCGTCACCTACGTCGGCCGAGCCG